>JAHBWF010000128.1 GCA_019637105.1 Labilithrix sp. | reverse complement strand
CGGCCGCCCACCGGCGGGCCACGCGGAGGGACGTGGGCGGCGCCTAGGGTTTTTGGATGCGGAACCAGAGCTCGACGGAGACGGTGCTCGTGGTCGCGGGGCAGACGTGCGTCTGGAGCGAGCCGTCGAACACGGCGGGCGTCAGCGGGATCTTGCAGCCGCCGATGAAGTCGTCGAAGTCGTAGTCGTCGTCCCAGAGCTCGAACGACAGGTTGTTCAGCAGCTCGGCCGCCCGGATCCCCTTGAGCGGGACCTCGGCCCAGAACGGGACGGTCGTGTCGGTCTGGACCGTGGTCTGCCCGGTGTGCGAGCTCGCGCCGAGGCTCGAGTAAGCGATGAGGTACGGGTCGGGCGCGCCCCCGAGGACGTCCCACGATCCGCCCGACGCGTTCTTGTCGGGGATCACCGCGAACGAGACGTAGAAGTCCCAGAGCGCGTTCGGATCGATCGCGCAGGTCTTCGCCGCGCTGCAGGTGCGGCCGTAGCCGCAGTCGATGCACGCCTCGCCGCCCGTCCCGCAGGCGCTCGCGGCGTTGCCGGGCTGGCACCCGGCCGCCGTGCAGCAGCCGTTGACGCAGGTCGCCCGGCACGATCCGTCGATGCACGTCTGGTTCGAGCAGACGAACGACGCGCCCTCGTCGACGCAGGAGCCGCACGCGCCGCCCTCGCCGCCACATTTTTCGGTCGCGTTGCCGGGCAAGCACGTGTCGCCGTCGCAGCAGCCCTGGCAGGTGTTCGGACCGCAGGGCTCCTTGCACCTGCCCGCCGTGCACCGCTGCGCGCCGCTGCACGTCTCGCAGGCGGCCGCGCCCTCCCCGCACGAGGCCTCGGTCGTGCCCGACTCGCACTTGTCGTCGCGGCAGCACCCGTCGCAGTTCGCCGGCGTGCAGGTCGCGACCACCGGGCCCCCGCCGGGGCCCGTCGTGCCGCCCTCCTCGTGACGAATGGCGCCGACGACGCAGTCGGCGAGCCCGGGCTCGAGCGTCTCGGCGACGACGCGCGCGACGGTCTCCGCCGCGCAGGTGGCGAAGCCCGAGCGACAGCCGTCGCGGTCGGCGGTGCAGTCCTCGTTCACCGCCGCGGCGACCGCGCCGCTGTAAGGCAGGACCAGCGCGCCCGGCAGCTTCGACTTCCGCGCGTAGAACCGGTCCTCGCAGTCTTCGACGTCGGGGGCGCAGAACGTGCAGTAGCTCGCGGCGAGCTCGCGGTGCTCCTTCGACGGCGCCCCGGCCCTCTGCGCGCGCCCGAGGCAGCTCGCCGGCCCGCAGATGCCGGACTCGAGGCAGTCCTGCGCCGCCGTCAGGGCCGCCGGCGAGAGCGCCTTGTCGAGGCTCGCGCAGCCCGTCGTCAGCGCGCGGTCGCAGTCGGTCGGCTCCTTGCAGGTCGCCGACGCCGCCCGCGCCGCGCCGCAGAACGACGGCGGGCCGGGCTCGGGATCGGACGTGCAGGCGACGCCGACGATCATCCCCACGGCGGCGAGCGCGGAGGCGCGCGCCAAGGCAAGACGGCTCACCCCCCGAAGCTAGCACGCGCGCCCCCGCGCGCCGCGCTTTGGACGGCGCGGCGGCGGGTCACGCGGCTACTTTCGCAGCTTCTTCTGCACGGCGTCCGCCTTGCTTTGGACGGGCTCGGCGCCGGAGCCCCCCGCCGACTCGATCCCGACGTCGCTCGCGGGCGGCTTCGTCGCGGACGTCGTCGCCGGGCGCGGCGCGATCGAGCCGGAGCTGCCGGTGTCGCCGTCGAACCACGAGTCGCCCGTCGAGCTCGCCTTGCCCTTCGGCGCGGGTTTCGCCGGCGTCGTCGGGATCGGCGTCGGGGTGGGCGGGATCGGCGTCGGGGTGGGCGCCGCCGTCTTCGACGGCGCGACCTCCTTCGTCCCCCGGTCCCCGCTCGGCTCGGGCCGGACGCTCGACGTCGGCGCGGGCGCCGGCTTCACGTTCTCGTTCGTCGGCGCCGGCGGCAGCGTGAGCGCCTTGCCCGCGTTCTCGCGCGCCTGACGGACCTCGGGCCGCGTGTCCCCCGCCGGATCGAGCGCGCGGGCGGCGTCGAGCTTGTCGACGCACTCCTTCCACTCGGCGGCGAGGCACTTCTCGATGCCGACCTTGCGCAGCTCCGCGGCGCGCGGAAGGTCCTCGTTCGCGATCGGCTCGGGCTCCTTTTCGCGGAGGACGAGCGCGACGATCGTGACGAGGACGCCGAGCGCCGCCAGGAGCGCGGCCTCCTTCTGCCAGTGGGTCTTCAGGTGGCGGCGGAGGCGGCTCACCCGCTGGCGAACGCGCGGCGCGGGGACCTTGTCGGCCTCGGCGATCCACTCCAGCTTCTCGCCCTCGCCTTCGCGGAGCATCCAGTCGAGCGTCGTCTTGTTCTCCTCGCCCGGGGGGAGGTGCTTCTCCGCCCAGCGCAGCAGATCGGCCTCGACGTGGGGCGCGGCCTTGCCCGCGACCTCGGGGACCTCGAACGTCTCGCGGCCGGCGCGGCGGTGGTAGTCGACGACCTTGTTCTTCGCGACGCCGAAGATCCAGCGCCGGAGCGACTCGGAGTCCGTCGGCGCGTGCGGCGACTCGATCGCGTCGGCGAGCGTGGCCTGGACGATGTCCTCGACCTCGCTCTCGGGGACACGCTTGCGCACCATCGCGATGAGCGCGGTGCGGAGGTCGGGGCCGAACACGTTGGACGGGCTCTCGGACATGGCGTGCACGTTGCGGACGTCGGGCAGGCCCTGGAGAGTGTGACACGGCGATCGACGACGGGTTTCGGAGAATCGCCGAGTCGGCCCGCCGCCGCGCCGGCGGACGGGCGGGACTGGACAGAAGTTCGGGTACTTCCTAGGTTCTTTTGGCGTAGCATCGGGCGGCTCAGGGGGGCTTCCCCCGCTCCTTCATCCCCACGGATTCGTGGGCCTCACGGGCGTTCATGGTCAAAAAGAAGGTCTCGCTCGGGAGCAGCCCCGACCTCGGCGACGGGCCGGTCGGCGAGCACGCCGTCGCCCCGGGGACGCGCGCGGCGAGCGTCGAGGTCCTCGAGCTGTTCTTCAACACCGGGATCATCCTCCACGAGGTCGCCCTGCCCCGCGGCCTGCCCGCCGTCGTCTCGAGCTTCGTCGTCATGCAGCCGGCGGGCGCCGCCTCGTCGGGCCCGGCGACGCTCTCGGTCCGGCGCGCCCAGGGCGCCGAGGAGCCGGACGTCGAGGTCTCCGCCGTCGACCACCTCTCCGAGCTCTCGGGCCGCTGGCTGCCGGTCCCGTACCAGCTCTCGTGCCCGTTCGCCGTCCAGGTGTTCCTCGCCGAGACCGCCGGGGGCGGCGTCCGCGCCGTCCTCGCCGTCGACACCCTGGAGGCGCAGGGCTCCCAAGGCCGTCACCTCGACGCCGCGTACGACGAGGGGCGCCCGTTCCGCGCGCTCGACAAGCTGGAGATCGGTCCGTTCTTGGAGCACCCCGAGACGCGCGAGCTCGTGCGGCGGCTCGAGCGCGCCGGCGTCGACAAGGCGCTCTTCAAGCTCGCGGCGCTGCTCGAGACGCTCGCGCCGCTCCTCCCGAAGATCCGGCTGTCGCGCGTCGAGACGCACCAGCCGATCCCGGTGTCGCTCGTGCTCGACCTCGGCAACTCGCGCTCGACCGCGCTGCTCGTCGAGGGACGCGACGCGGGCGTGTTCGGCGTTCCGCTCGAGGTGCGGAGCCTCTCGAACCCGCTCACGACGAGCCAGGAGGCGTTCGACTCGCGCATCACCTTCCTCCCGAGCCCCTGGGACAAGTCGGTGTTCCCCGTCGCGACCGGCGACTCCTTCCAGTGGCCGAGCGTCGCGCGCATGGGCCGCGAGGCGCTCGACCGCGCGCTCGAGACGCCGCACCGCTACCAGTGCACGCTGTCGGGGCCGAAGCGCTACCTGTGGGACGATCGGCAGACCGACGAGAAGTGGCACTTCGCGCAGAAGATCGGGCAGGTCGCGCCCGGTCAGGGCGGAGAGCACCGCCCCGTGTTCGGCCGCATCCTCAAGTACGTCCCCGAGGAGTCGGGCGGCGCCTACCTCCGCGAGGACGGCCCGCAGACGCCGGCCGACCCGCGCTACGCGCCGCGGTCGATGATGATGTTCGCGCTCGTCGAGGTGCTCTGCCAGGCCTACGCGCAGATCAACGGCGCCGAGTACCGCATGTACCAGGGCAAGGAGGGCAACCCCCGCGTCCTCCGGCACCTCGTGCTCACGTACCCGTCGGCGATGCGCGAGGAAGAGCGGCGCGTCTACGAGGCGCTCGTGCGGAACGCCGTGCTCCTCGCGTGCCACGTCCTCAACATCCGCCCGGAGCTGCGGCCGAACTACAACCCGCAGACGCAGCAGTTCGATCCCTTCCTCTTCGTCGACGAGGCGCTCGCCGCGCAGATGGTCTTCGTCTTCCAGGAGGTGCAAGGCACCTTCGCCGGGAGCATGGAGGAGCTCGTCTCGGTCTACGGGCACGAGCAGCGCACGCTCCGCGTCGCGTCGGTCGACATCGGCGGCGGAACGAGCGACGTCATGATCGCCGAGTACGAGGACAAGCTCCCGGGGACCGGGACGTCGCTCGCGATCAAGAAGCTCTTCCAGGACGGCGTGTCGATCGCGGGCGACGAGGTCTGCCGCGCCATCATCGAGGACGTCGTCTTCCCGCAGGTCCTCCACCAGCTCCCGACGGCGGAGAGCAAGAGCCGGCTCTTGCACCTGTTCGGCGAGGGCGACGCCGGCCACGGCTCGGCCTGGCGCACCCTCCGCGCGCGCCTCGTGCCGTACCTCTGGCTGCCGCTCGCGCGGTGCTACTGGGCGATCGCCGAGGGCTTCACGCTCCAGGGGCACACGACCGAGCGGCACTACATGGTGTCGACGATCTTCGAGACCTTCGGGCTGCCGCCGGTCTCCCCGGCGATCCTCGGCGAGGCCAACCGCTTCCTCGAGCAGGAGGTCGAGGGCTTCCCCGGCTTCGAGAACCTGTTCTTCCGCTTCGACGCCGTGGAGGTCGAGCGCGCGATCGAGCGCGTCCTCCGCGAGCCGCTCCGGCGCTACGCCGACATCCTCGCGCAGTTCGACGTCGATCTGCTGGTCCTCGCGGGCCGCACCGCGGCGCTCCCGTGCATCAAGCGGCTCTTCACCAACGAGATGCCCGTGTCGCCTCCGCGCGTCCGCTCGATGGCGCGCTACCGCGTCGGCGAGTGGTACCCGTCGAAGTGGAAGGACCAGGGCCACATCCGCGATCCGAAGTCGACCGTCACGGCGGGCGCGGCCGTGCTCCACCTCGCGAGCAAGAACAAGCTCCCCGGCTTCCTCATCGACACGATCGGCGAGGTCGAGCAGAGGCCGATCTACGGCCTGTATCAGGACACGGAGCCGCACATCTCCCGCGCGAACGAGCTCTTCGGCGCGGGCCCGTCGCCGGACAAGAGCCCGCCGTTCGTCTACACGCACGGCATGCGCGTCGGCTTCCGCAACGTCGACTCCCAGGAGATGGAAGGCTCGCCGCTCTTCGAGGTGCGCCCGGCGAACGCCGACGTCGACGCGGCGCTGCTCGAGGATCGCGTCGCGATCCAGTTCGCGCGCACCCGCGCCGGCCAGATCCAGATCGCGAGCGTGAGCAGCCAGCGCAACCAGTACCAGTTCGACGCGGGCGATTTCGTCCTGTCGCTGAAGACGGCGGCCTTCGACAAGTACTGGCTGGACACCGGCGTCTTCGACGCGCGAGCGTAAGTGAGATCGAGGCGAGGCGACGATGGATGAGGAGCGCATCAAGAAGGCCGTGCTCGGCGCGATCGACAAGGCGGTCGACGCGCATGACCTCGCCGAGATCGTCCGCGCGTACGCGCGCTCGCCGCGGCCCACGCTGCCCGAGAGCCCCAACGACGCGCCGCCGTCGGCGGGGGCCAAGCGGCTCTTGACGCGGATCGTCCTCGGCGACCTGCTCGACGACGCGATCCTCGCGGCGCGCCCGCAGGACCGCACGTTCCCGCTCCGGCTCTTCTTCGGCGAGCTCAGCCGCCTGCTCGCCACGGACGCCGAGGACGGCGCGGCCGGGGCGGCGGCCGACGCCGCGTTCACGCTGGCGAGCGGGCTCAACTTCTTCTTCCGCGCGCCGATGGACGGCGAGAGCAAGATGCGCGTCGGCTTCTCGGTGAGCCGGCAGCTCTACGTGGTCGCGCACGCGGCGCGGCTCGACGCCGAGCTCGTCACCAAAGCGTCGCCGCTCCTCGCGGCGCTCATGACCGGCGAGCTCGAGCGGCTCCGGTTCGAGAGCGTCGATCACGTCAAGGTGTTCGACTCGCAGCTCCACGAGCGCGCGCCCGGCTCCGATCCGACCGCGTTCGGCATCGTGCGGCCGGCGTCCTTCCTCTGCCGCGTCGCCACGAACAACGCCGTGAAGGTCAAGGCCGAGGTGCTGACGTGAACGACGCGACCTGGCTCCCGAACCTCGTCGGCGGCACCTCGATCTGGAAGCTTGCCGTCGATCTCAACGAGGACAAGTTCTTCGGCGGGCGCCTGCTCGTCCCGGAGACGGAGGGCTCGGAGAGCCTCCCGGTCACCGTGCGGTGGGATCTCACGGGGCTCGTCCCGCTGCGAGAGGCGCGCGAGAAGCACCCGGAGGACGCCGCGGCCGCCGTGAGCGACTTCCAGAGCGCGCTCGAGCGCGTCGCGAAGGTCTTCGCGACGCCGAACAGCGGCTTCGACAAGTACAAGGAAGCCTTCACCGTCCCGTCGCTCGACGCGGACGACGGCGCGAACTACTTCTACTCGCCGTCGCAGAAGAAGCTCTTCGTCGTCAACTGGGGAGCGTCGCCGCGATCGATGGGCGGCAAGGCCGAGTACGTCTTCGGCTACGAGGACTGGAACAAGGTGTTCGAAGACAAGGCGCTCGCCGGCGGCGCCGCCGTGGGCGCGGGAGGCGCGGCGATGGCCGCGACGCAAGCCGTGAAGGGCGCGAAAGACGAGAAAGAAGAGAAGGACGAGAAGAAGGCGGAGAAGAAAGAGAAGAACGACGACGGCAAGGCGCGTCCGTGGTGGTTCTGGCCGCTCTTCGCCCTCATTGCCATCGCCTCGTCCTGCTCGCGCTCTTCCTGCTCAAGGCGTGCGAGGAGCACAAGATCGCGTCCGGCGCCGACGCCTCCGACGCGCCCGCCGAGGGCGCGGCCGGCGACGACGACGCGAGGCGGCAGCCGGCGACGGCGGCGCGGAGACGACGACGGCGCCGACGGCGCCGCGACGCAGGCGACGACGCGGGCGGTGAGGCGGGGGGCCGACGGACACGACGGCGGGACGGACACGCCGACGCCGCGAGCGCCGACGCGGCGGTCGACGGCGGCCTCGCGAGCGACGACGACGACGACGACGACTTCCCGACGGGCTCGAGCGGCGGCGCGGGCTCGAGCGGCGGCGCGGGCTCGAGCGGCGGCGCAGGCTCGAGCGGCGGCGCAGGCTCGAGCGGCGGGCCCGTGATCGTCAAGATCGGCCCCGGCGGCGGCGAGAAGACCAGCGTTCACCGCAAGCACTACAGCGACGACGCGCGAGCCTGGCGGGTCGCCGCCGGCGCGCACAAGGTCTCGCGCACCGAGCACGCCGGCAGGCGCTTCGACGTGTGGCTCACTCCGGGTCAGTCGTTCGAGGGCGTGCGCGTCGAGTGGCAGGACAAGGCCGGGACGTGGCACGTCCACTGACGGGCGCGCAGGTGAAGCATGAGTGATCCCATCTCCACGCTCGAACAGGCCATCGGCGAGACCCAGTCGGCGATCGTCGGACAGCCCGAAGCGGAGAACGAGGCGCTCGTCCTGCGGGACCTCGCGCTCCGGACGCGCAAGCTGCGGCGCGCTTGGGCGCGCAAGCAGAGCCTCGGCCTCTTCGGCCCGTCGCAGGCGGGCAAGTCGTTCCTCGTCGGCGCGCTGCTCTCCCACGAGCTCGGCTCGCTCGAGGTCGTGAGCCGCGGCGGCCCCGTCGACTTCCTGAAGGAGATCAACCCGGCGAAGGGCGTGGAGTCGACCGGCGTCGTGACGCGCTTCTCGGCGTCGGCCTCGCCGCCGCTCCGCAAGGGCGACTTCTACTGCGAGCTCCTGCCGCTCGAAGGCGTCCTCCAGTCGATGGCGACCGGCTTCTTGGTCGAGTGCACCTCCCCTCCGCTCGACGTCGAGCGCGTGGAGCGCACGCTCCGCGAGGCCCGCCTCCAGGCCGGCTCCCCGGCGGGGCCCGTCCACGCGCGCGCGTGGGAGTCGGTCTGGCACGAGCTCACGAAGAAGTACCAGGACCGGCACCCGTACCTGAACGAGCTCCGGCGTCACCCGTCGATGAAGGCCGGCCTCGCGAAGGAGATCGGCACGTCCGCCGGCTGGGTGCTCGTCTACTCGCTGCTCTGGGGCGGGCCGGGCTACGCGAAGGACCTCGACCAGCTCATGCGCACGCTCGTCACGGGCATCGAGCAGCTCGGCTACGCGGAGGCCGTCGAGGTCGGCCTCGCCCACGTGCGCGCGTCGAGCGACGCGCCGAGCGTGATCGACGCCTCGTGCCTGAACGCGCTCGGGACGTCGCGCACGGTGGTGCCGGCGACGACCCTCGACGGGCGCGACGTCGCGCTCGATCCCGGCGTCCTCGCCGCGCTCATCGCCGAGATCCGCCTGCCCCTCCGCGGCGTGCCGGGCTCCCTGCTCGACAAGGCCGACATCCTCGACTTCCCGGGCGGCCGCGCGCTCAAGGGCATCAACGGCTTCGGTCCGGCGGAGCTGAACACCGGCCGGCTGGACAACGCCATCGAGGTCTACAAGCGCGGGAAGCTCACCTTCCTCTTCGAGCAGTACTCGCTCGATCGCGAGATCACGTCGCTGCTCCTGTGCTCGCCGGGCCCGACGAAGCCGGAGGCGATCCAGCTGCAGTCGCAGGTGGAGAGCTGGCTGTCGATCCGCCACGGGTCGGCGACGCCCAAGGACCCGCGCGAGGTCGAGCACCCGAGCCTCTTCTTGGCGCTGACGAAGTTCGACATGAGCCTCGGCGCGCTCCGGAGCGACAACGCCAAGGACCGCTGGGACTCGCGCGTCGACGAGGCGTGCGTCGACTTCTGGGCGCGCGGCCACGGCTCGTGGCTCTTCAACTGGGGGGCGAAGGGCCGGCCGTTCACCAACCTGTTCTGGATCCGCAACCCGTACGCCGACCAGATGCAGACGCTGAAGCCGGGCGACGCCGACTACGAGGCGGTGAAGCAGGGCTACCTCGCCTCGCGCGCCGTCGCGACCTACATCGCCGACAAGGAGGAGAAGTGGCTCGCGGTCGAGGGGCACGATCCGGCGACGGCGCTGCCCAAGAGCGGCGTGCCGCTCCTCGCGACCCACCTCCGCGCGAAGCTGAACGAAGACATCAAGGGCAAGGAGCTCGCGCACGAGGCCCGGGCCATCCGCTCGGAGCTCCTCAGCGTGCTCAAGGCGCTGACGCCGTCGCGCGACGAGACCGAGGCGCGCGCGCGCCGCGTCGAGGACGCCCGGCAGCTCGTCGCCGCGATGGACGCCGAGATGGCGAGGCGCTGCTCCGGCGCGGTGTTCGGCGAGTTCGTCGATCTCGTGGTCGCGCCCGAGGAGGACATCGAAGCCGAGGTCGAGAAGGTCCTCGACGTCGTCCTGCCGATGAGCATCAAGGCCAGCGACAAGGTCAAGAAGGTCCTCGTCCACGTCCTCAAGTGGTGGTCGAAGCTCGCCGCCGAGCGCCTCCGCGCGAGCGAGCTCGCGATCCCGCAGGCGCACGCCGAGAGCTTCGTGCGCGAGGTCTGCACCTCGAAGCTGCTGTTGCCGGTGCTCGGCCAGGCGATCTTCCCGTACTTCGCGCGCACGCAGGTCGACGCCGGGCTCGTCGCGACGATCCTCCGCGTGAAGATCTGCGACGCGATGCTCGCGCTGATGACGCCCGCGAAGCGCCGCACGCCGGAGTCGCCGGTGCGCCTCAGCTACGCCGAGGACGGCGAGGAGAGCGCCAACGCGGTCGACTGGAGCAGCGTCGACTTCGACGACGAGCCGATGGATCAGCCGGGGAACGGCGTGTCGATCGTCTTCGCCGGCAACCGCTACTACTCGGTCTGGTCCGAGAGCCTGCCCGATTTCTACGCGAAGAGCGCGGGGGCGCGGCCGACCGTGATGGAGGACGCGTCGCGCACCCAGAGGCTCGTCGAGGTGCTCAAGCGGGTCGAGGTCTCGGGCGATGCCTGAGCCGAGGCGCGAGGAGAGCGACGATCCCGAAGCCAGCGCCGACGAGGCGCTCTCCGGCGACGCCCTCGACCTCGACGGCCTCCGCGCGCGCGGCGACGTGAGCGGGCTGCTCGCCCTCGCCCGGGCCTACCGGAGCGGCGGCGCCCCCGGCGGACGCGACATGGCGCGCTGCTTCGAGGCCTACCGCGTCGCCGCGGAGCTCGGCAGCGCCGACGCGGAGTACGCCGTCGCGCTGTTCTGCATGACGGGGGGCGTGGTCGCGCAGGACCTGAAGGAGGGCGCGGCGCGCCTCCGCGCGGCCGCCGACAAGGGCAGCGTGCCCGCCAAGGTCTACGTCGGGAACCTCTACGAGCTCGGGATCCACTACAAGGCGGATCCGGAGAAGGCGGACGTCTGGTACCGCAACGCCGCGCGCGGCGCGGGGATCGACGCGTCCCCGGGATCGGCCGAGTACGCCGAGGCGCTCGCCGAGCTCGGGTGCGCGCGCTACGTCCTCGCGCTCGTCGAGAGCGGCGCCGTCGACGGAGACGACAGGGCGCGCCTGCTCCAGCGCGCGCGGGCGCACGGCTACGGCCTCCGCATGAAGGACGCGAACGCCGGCGATCGGCCGACGTTCCTCGACTCGCTCCAGAGGGCCGACGAGTCGCTCCAGAGGGCCGACGAGGACGCCTCCCCGGCGAGCGCGCACGACCCGGGGCGCCCCGAGCGGCAGCGGGCCACGACGACGCCCGACACGAAGGCCGCGCGCGCCGCGGCCGGCGCCCAGGCCGGGCGCGGCGACGCGAAGGGCGCCGGCCCGTCGCAGGCGTCGATCGGGCTCGCCGCGTTCGGCTACGCCCTCCTCTTCGCCGTCGCCGGCGTCGGCGCGGGTTACGCGGCGACGCTCGGAGCCCGCGAGCTCGTCGCGCGCGGCGCGGAGCTCCCGGTCCTCGGCGCCCGGACGGAGCTCGTGTTCCCGATCGTCCTCGGCCTCGTCGGCGTCCTCCCCGCGTGGCTCGTCTATCGGCTCGGCGCCGTGCTGAAGGCGCTCGTCGTCGGGGCCTTCTTCGGGGCGATCGGCTGGGTGGCCTGGGGCACCGGTCAGGCGACGCTCCACGCGCTGCGGCCGGTGCAGGCGATCGCCTTCGGGCTGGCCGGCTTCCTCGCCGCGCTCCTCGCGCTCGGGCTCACCGGCGGGACGAAGCAGAGGCCCGCGCGCCGCGCCCGGGAGCGTCCGCCGCTCGGGTGACGACCTCCGCGACGGCGCGTCCGCGCGGGCGCGGCCGGAGCGCGTGGAGCTCCTTGAGTCGGGCAGTCAACGGGCGTAGCACTCTAGCGTGGCCGCGACGCGACTCGAACCGCTGATCCTCGGCGGAGCCGCGTCGGCCTGCGCGCTCGCCGCGCGCGAGTCGGAGCTCGTGCGTCGCGCCGTCCAGGCGGAGGGCGGCCCCGAGGCGCCCGCCTTCTTCACCCACGTCGCGCTGCTCGCGCCCGCGGCCGCGCTCGCGATCGCGGGCATCCTGGCCGTCGAGGCGCTCCTCGCCGGCGGCGCGCGCCCCGCCGACGACGGCAGCGAGGCTCGGCGGCGCGCGCTCCTCGCCTCCGTCGGACCGCTGGCCAGCTCCGCGAGATCGAGGCGCACGCCATGGCGGTCCATGTCTTCGATGACGAGCGACGCCGTGTGGACGGTCGACCCGCGGGCGTCGGCGCAGTTCTGGGGCCTCGCTGGGCCCGGGATCGCGTCGCGTGGGACGACTTCGCCCGCGAGCTCATCCAGGTAGCGCGCCGCCGCGAAGAGCGCCGCTGCGAAGAGGCGTCGTCGCGATGGCCGACGCCGTCCCCGTCGGGGATCCGATCGGGAGCGCCACCGAGCCGCCTCCCTCGCCGCCCCGCGCTGCCGCCAAGGAGTGATTCCGTACCGCCCTCAGCGGCGACGGTAGATCCGTAACGCTGTAGCGCTCCCGGCGCGCGGAGCGCCGGAACGCGACGTCGCTCGCTCGAAGCGCTCGGCGAACAGCGCGCGCCGACCGGAGCAGCGCTGCCCTCGACGAGGCTCCCCGTAGACGACGACGTGCGTCGATCGCGGTCGAGCAGCATCGCGAGGTCGACGGCTCTCGACGTGTCCCGGGGAGCGCCGCGATCGAGGGATCCAGAGCCCCGCGAGGTCGACGACGCCGCGCCGGTGGAGGCCCCGACCCATCCGACGTCGAGCGCCGCGACGACCTTTCGCGCCGGCGAGAAGCGGCCGGGCCTGCGCGATCAGGTCCTTCCGGGCTTCATGGACATGGCGCCCCGCCGGCGTGCCGCGCGGACGCCGATCACCACGGCGAGGGCGAGGAGCACCTGCGCGAGCGTCGACCACGTCCGCGCCACGCGACCGACGTCGACGAAGACGAGCGAGCGACGGCGCGACGGGGACCATGAGGCGCGCGTACGGCATCCAGTCGCCCCCGACGGCGACGATCACGGCGACGTGCGCGAGCGCCGCGAGGGCAAGCGTCCTCGCGAGCGACGAGGCGCGCGCGAGCGCGAGCGCGAGCGGCGCGCACGCGAGGATCGGCGTCAGCACGACCACCGTGGCCGCGCCGGCGTAGACGACGCCGTGCTGCGCGTCGCTCGGCTTCGCGAGGAGCGCCAGCGGCGCGGCGCCCAAACGCGACGAGGCGCACGACCGCGCAGAGCGCGAAGGGCGCGAGCGCCAGCGCGACGGTGCGCGCGGCGTGCCCGCGAGCGAGCGACCCCGCCGCCGCGGCGCCTCCCGCGACGATGACGGCCCAGACGACGAGCTCCGGGCGGAGCGACGCCGCGAGCCCCGCGAGGAGCGCCGCGCGCCGCGGTCGTTCGAACCACGCCGCCGCGCACGTCGCGAGCGCCGTCGCGAGGCCGGTCTCCATCCCGCTCGCCGCCCACGCGCCGAGGGGGAACGCCAGGCCGACCACGGCGAGCGCGACGAGCGCGTGGAGGGTCGCGCGGCGCTCTCCCGCCGCCGCCTCGGCGAGCGCGGAGCCCAGGACGGCGCCCGCGGCCGTCCACGCGACGATCCCGAGCGCCTTCACCCGCTCGAGCGCGACGACGAGATCGCCGCCGGCGAGCGGCGCGAGCAGCGGCGCCCACGGCAGCGGCGTCACGCCGTCGGTCGAGGGCCCCAGCGCGTCGAAGCGGTAGCCCGCCCCGGACGCGAGGTGGTGCGCGTAGCGGAGCGAGATCAGCGCGTCGTCGACGGTGAAACCCCACATCGCCAGCGACGGCGCGAGCGCGGCCAGAGCGCCGGCGAGAGCGAGCGCGCGCCCGTACCAAGCGCCACCGACCATGTCCACTCTCCTGCAGTCCGCGCCGAAAACTACGAATGAAACGGCGGTCTTTCTAGCATTCGTCGGGTCGGTGGTGGCGCTGATCCTCCAGCGCACCGCCCGTGAAGACCGCCGAGCCAGAACGAGAATGCGAAGCTTCGAGATCTTCGTCGAACCCGAGCCGCACCGCAGCATGACCTGGACGCCCGAGGCCGAGGCCACCGCCGGGGGTGCACCCTCGTCGCCGCGCTCCGGCGCGCGCGCGCGTCCCAACGAGGTCCTCGACCTCTTCATCCAGGGCGCGAACGTGACCGCGCGCGTCGCCGAGCGCCACGCGTCGTGCGTCCTGCGCGATCTCGCGGCCGCCCTGACCGAGCTCATCCCGTCGCCGCGCGGCAAGCGCATCGTGCGCTTCTACGACGACGCGTGGGAGCTCTGCGTCGAGCGCGTGGGATCGAGCGCGACCTTGAGCGTGTACCGCGCCGGGTCCGAGCCCACGGTCCTCGTCTACGACCGCCCGGTCGTGTTCTCGGAGATGTGCGCGAGCGTCGTCGACGCGATCGACGCCACCCTCGCCCGGAGCGGCGACGACGCGGCGAGCCCGGTCGCGCGCGAGCTCGCCGGGATCCGCGGCGCGCTGGCCGGTCGCTCGTTCGGCGCGGACGACGACGACGACGAGGCGACGTCGGCGCCGCTCGTCCTCGTCGACCTCGAGCGCGACGCGCCGATCTCCTTCGCCGCGGAGTTCGCGATGCGCGCGGGCGCGTCCGAGGGCAGCGCGTCGGAGAGCGGCGTCGAGCGCGCGGACCTGCACGCGCTGCTCGTTCGCGGGCGGATGCGCGCGGAGGTCCGCGGGCGCTCCGTCGAGCTCGGCGACGCCTACCCCTTCCTCTTCGCGGAGCGCCTGCTGGATCTCTCGCGCCGCGCGCTCGACGCGTGGGAGCGCGGCCAGCCGTTCTTCACGCGGATGGACGCGGGAGGCGTGATGCTCGGTCTCCGCTCGAACGCCGACGAGGAGCTCCCCCGCGCGGCGCTGACGCTCGGTCCGAGCCGCGGCGAAGGCCCGCGCTCGCTGCTCACGCTCGTCCCGCGCGGAGACGCCCAGGGCGCCGCGCGCGCCGGCGGGCCGCGCGCCGACGCCGGGCCGGATCTGTCCTCGCGCCGCGGCACCGCGACGTTCCCCGAGCTCTCGCTCTTCGACGTCGTCGAGTCCGCGCTCGCCTTCGGGCGCGCGCTCGTCCGCGCGATCATCCGGCGCGACCGGGGCCAGGGCCAGAACCTCCGGCTCGCCGCCTTCCGCCGCGATCTCCGCGCGACCAGCGACGCCCTCCGCGAGGTCCGCCGCCAGGACGCGCGCATCAACCCCGCGCCCGAGTCGTACCGCGCGTTCGCCGAGAGCCGCCGCGCGCGCCCGGCCGCCGAGCGGGGCGCGCCGCTGTCGTCCGCCGCGCGCCTCCGCTACGCGCAGCGCTGGCAGGCGCTCGTCCCCGGCATCGACCTCCGCGCGACGTTCCTCTGCGGCGACCGCCTCATCATCGGATCGGCGGCCGAGACCTTCTGCCTCGAGCGCACCACCGGCGAGCTGCTCTGGCGCAAGAGCACGCCCCGCGCCGCGAGCGTCGTCACGCCGGCCGGCGTGGCGCGGATCGGCGGAGACGGGGCGATCGCGCTCCACGACTTCGCGACCGGAGACGTCACCCTCCGCGCGTGGATCGCCCCGCGCATCTCCGGCCCGTCGGCCGGCGCGGTCGTGAGCTCGGCCGGCCTGCCGCGCCTGCTCATCGTCACCGAGGGCGAGCGTCACCTCGTCGCGATCGACCTGACGAGCGGCGAGGCGCGCTGGCGCTACCAGTGGTCCTCGGGCGGTCGCTCGGGGGCGCTCCGGCTCAAGCGCGCCGGCAAGCTCCTCTACGTCGCCTCCGGCGACAGCGCGCTCACGGCCGTGGACGTCCAGACCGGCGCCGTCGTCTGGAGGATGCGCGACCGGCTCCGCTTCGTCGCCGCCCCGACCGTCGACCACGAGTCGCTCTTCGCGATCGCCGGCGGATCGAGCAGCGCGGCGGCGCTCCACGCGGTCGATCCGTTCTCCGGGCAGATCGCGTGGACGGCGCGCCTCCTGTCCACGCCGAACAGCGTCGAGGGCGCTCCGCTGCTCGCCGCTTCGTCCGTCTGCGTCGCCGTCCGCGCGCGGCGCGGCCTCCGCCTCGCGGGGTTCCACCGCGAGACCGGCGCGCAGCTCTTCGAGACGGAGACGCCCGTGGCGCCGATCGGCACCTCGTGGCTCGCCGTCGACGACCTGCTCGTCGGCAACACGCCGACCGGCGAGCTCGTCGGCGTGGACGCGTCGACCGGCGCGGTCCGCTACCGGCACGCGTTCGGCCGCACGGTCGAGTCCGACGTCCCGCGCCGCCTCGAGCCGGTGCTCCGCTCGGGCGCGCTGTTCGTACCCCACGTGGACGTGCACGTCTTCCGCCCGAGCGACGGCGCGCACCTCGCGCAGATCGGTCCGTGCGACGCGATCCCGGATCTCCTCCGCGTCGACGAGCGCTGCGACGTGTACGTCGCCGAGGAGAGCGGCCACATGGCGGCGTTCGGCGTCGGGCCCCGGCTCTCGCTCGTGAGATGACGGCCGGCCGCGCGCGCGGCGCCCCAACCTCGGCCGTCGACACGACCTCGTAGTGTTGTAACGTCTCCGCGCATGGTCGCGCGCGCTCGCCCGCTCTTGCTCGCCGCGCTCGTCGCCTGCGCCGAGCCGCGGAGCGCGCCTCCGTCGTGGCCCGCCTCGGGCTCGGCCTCCTCCTCGCCCGGCGCGGCGCCGCGCGACGCCGCGCCGGAGCCGGCGGGCTCGCCCGCGTGCGGCGGCGCGGCCGCGAAGACGGGCGCGCTCGCCGAGCGCGTCCCGGTGTTCGGCAAGAGCCGGAGCTACACGCTCGTGGTGCCGGCCGGATACACGTCGAGCCGCTCCTACCCTCTCGTCTACGTGCTCCACGGTCACGGCGGCAGCGGGGCGGCGGCCCGTCGGGCGCTCGACCTCGAGGGCGCCGCGAACGGACAGGCGCTCTTCGTCTACCCCGACGGGCAACACGGCGGCTGGGACCTCGACTCGCCCGCGTCGAAGAACGCCGACGTCGCCCTCTTCGACGCGACGCTCGCGATCACGCAGAGCCGCTACTGCGTCGATCTCCACCGCGTGTTCGTCGCTGGCTTCAGCAACGGCGCGTACATGGCGAACCAGCTCGGCTGCCGCCGCGGCGATCGCGTCCGCGCCGTCGCCACCCACGCCGGCGGCGGCCCCTACGAGACGGCGGGCGAGTACGACGACCAGGGCAACCTGATCTGCAAGGGCGGCCCCGTCGCGAGCCTCGTCGTCCACGGGACGTCCGACGGCGCCGTCGGGCTCGGCGAGGGCCAGAAGAGCATCGACCACTGGACGCGCGCCAACCGCTGCTCCAGCAGCGCGCCGTCGTCGCCGCCGGGCTGCGTCGCCTACGGCGGCTGCAAGCGGCCCGTCGTCGCGTGCAAGGTCCCCGGCCTCGGCCACGCGCTCTGGTCGAAGGCCAGCGCGGTCACCTGGGCGTTCTTCGACGCGCAGAGGTAGCCGCGGACGTCAGGGCAACGAGAGCACCTCCACGACGGCGAACGCGCCTTGCGGCTCGCCCGGCGCGACCGAGAGCCGCGCGGCGGCGACGCCCTTGTCCTGCGCGGCGGCGGCGATCGCCCTCGCGGCCTTGTCGCCGCCCTTCGCCGTGACCTGGAAGACCGCGCGCTCGAAGACGCCGCCGAGGAACGCGATCTGGCTCGCGACCTTCTCCGCGTCGCCCTCCACCGCGCGGTACGCGACGTACGCGACGGTCCCCGCCGGCGGCGGACCGAAGGCCGCCCCCGCGTCCCCGTCGGCCGGCGGCGCGTCCTTGGCCGGCGGCGGCGCGTCCTTGGGCGGCGGGGCGATCGCCGCGACGACGCGCGCGTCGATCGGCGACGCCTCCGGCGCCGCGGTCGCGGTGATGCCGCCGCCGCGCGCGAGCTGCCACGTTCGCTGCGTCAGCGTCTCGAGCGTGACGGCGCCCTTCGCGAGCGGACCGATGAGCGACGTCTGCTGATCCAGGCCGACGTTCTCGAGCTGCCCGAGGCGCTCGACGAGCACGAGCGCCTCGGGGGCGCCGCCGACGCCGGCGGCGAACGGGAGCGCGTCCTTGGCGGCGAGGCGGCGCGCGATCCCGGGCACGTCGCTCTTCGCCCTCGCGAGGCCGTCGAGCCACGCCTTCGACCACGCGCGCACGGCGGCCTCGCGCGCGTCGATCAGCGCCTTCGGCGCGACCGCGACGATCGGGACGAGGCGCGAGGCGTCCGCGGTGGAGAAGGCGCGCGGGCGCTCGTCCGGGACGCCCTTGACCAGCGCGGCGAACGCCGCCGCCTTCCCCTCCGGCGTGCCGGGCGCGGCGAAGCCGATGCGCGTCGGCGCGACGCCGAGCAGGTCCAGGGCGAACAGCCCGAGCAGCGTCGCCGACTCGCTCCCCGCCGCGCGGGCCGTGGCGTCGGTCGACGTCGACGGGCCCAGCGCCACGAGCTTGACCTCGTCGGCCCCGGGCGGCGCCTTGAGGAGCGCGCCCGAGCGCGCGCGGAGCTCCTCCCGCCCGTGGGAGAAGCCGACGACGAGGAACGCGCGCGGCTCGAGGGCGCGCAGGCGCTCGAACGACGCGACGAACGCCGGCAGCGGCAACACCGCGACGTCGGCGCCCTGGGGATCCGCGCCGCCGCGGGCCAGGCGCGCCTCGACCGCGTCGAGCGACGCCTCCGGCGCGAGCTCGATCGCCCCGCCGGCGGCCGGCGCGCCACCCGGCGGCGGCGCGAGGGCGACGCCCGAGGCGACGTGCTCCCAGCCGAGGGTCGTGACGCGGAGCGGCTTGTCGTCCTTCGGGGCGCCGGCCTCGGGGGCCGCGGCGGCGATCCCTCCCGCGTCGGCGCCGCCGTCGACGCCGGCGTCCCCGGCGGGCGCCTCCGCGACCTCGACGACCTCGGCCGGGGCCTCGTGCTTCGAGCGCTCGCGCGAGACGAGCGAGAAGACGAGGGCCACCGTGAGCAGCACGGTGATGACGAAGGTCGCGTAGCTCTTCATCGCTCGGGCCTCATTTCGCGCTCGCGCCGGGCGGCGACGAAGCGGAGGCCGGCGCCGAGCCGGAGCCGGCGGGCGCCGGGCCGCCCTCCTCCGGGAAGACCGGGCTCACGCCGCCGAGGAAGTAGACGACCCGCGCCATCGCCCGCGAGCCGGAGCGCGCGTAGCGGTCCCCCTCGCGCACGAGGAGCGGCTTCGAGGCGAAGTCGGCGGCGACGAGCACGAGCGCGACCGAGAGCAGGACGATCGCGAAGATGTCCGTCACCATCGCGAGCCCGCCGCCGAGGCTCGTGCGCTTGAGGACGCGATCCGAGACGAACGCGGGGAAGCCCACCACCACGACCAGCGCGACGACGAGGCGCACCCAGAACGAATCGGTGATGAACCCGACCAGCGACATGGCGCCGACGAGCGTGACGAACCCGCCGAGGAGGAGCCCGACGAGCCGCGCGATCCGCATCAGGCGCAGCATCGACGCCGACGCGCCGGAGCCCGCCCTCGAGGGCGGCTTCGCCGCGCTCGACTTCCGCTTCGGCAACAGATCGTCGTCCTTCGCCACGCGCACCGGAGAGGACGACAAAGGGCCCCGGGCGTCAACCTCCAACGGCGGCGCCCGCGGCGACGAGGGCGGTCGTGCTATAGGAGCGGCGATGGATCCAGGGGCCGGACGCGACGCGGACGACGCGCGGGCCCTCGGACGCCTCGGCTACGCGCAGGAGCTCCTGCGGCGGATGGGCGGCTTCTCGAGCTTCGCCGTCAGCTTCTCGATCATCAGCGTCCTCACCGGCTGCATCACCGCGTACTCCGACGCCATCGGCGCCGGCGGTCCGGCGGCGATCGGCGTCGGCTGGCCGATCGTCAGCGCGGGCACGATGCTGGTCGCGCTGGCGATGGCGGAGCTCGCGAGCGCGTTCCCCACCGCCGGCGCGCTCTACCACTGGTCGGCGCTCCTCGGGGGTCCGGGCGCCGGGTGGCTCACCGCGGCCATCAACGTCGCCGGTCAGCTCGCGATCGTCGCGGCGATCGACTTCGGCTGCGCGAGCGAGCTCGCCGCCACGATCGGGCTCGACGCCTCGTCGCCGTCCGCGAGCCCGCTCGAGCGCGCGGCGCCGCTCCTCCTCCTCGCGGCGATCCTCGCGAGCCACGCCCTCGTCAACGCGCTGAGCGTGCGGCTGGTCGCGGCGCTGAACGATCTCTCGGCCACGGTCCACATCGCCGGCGTGATCGCGATCGTCGCGGCGCTGCTCGCGTTCGGGCGCGCGCAGCCCGTCTCCTTCCTCGCCACGGGCTTCACCACGCGCCCCGACGGCGACCACGTCCTCGGCTTCCTCGGCGGGCTCGTCCTCAGCATGTTCACCTTCACCGGCTACGACGCGTCGGCGCACCTCGCGGAGGAGACGCACGATCCGGCGCGACGCACGGCCTGGGGCATCGTCTCGGCGGTCGCCGTGAGCGCGGTCGCGGGCGGGCTCTTGCTCTCCGCGATCACGCTCGGGATCGCGGACCTCCCGGCCGTCGCGGCCGACGAGCACGCGCCGCTCCGCGTGATGCGAGGCGTGCTCGGCGAGACCGGGGGCCGCGCCGCGATGGGCCTCGCGCTCGCGGCGATGTGGTTCTGCGGGCTGTCCAGCGTCACCAGCGCCTCGCGCACGGTCTACGCGTTCGCGCGCGACCGCGGGCTGCCCGGCTCGCGCTTCGTGGGCCGCGTCGACCCGCGCACCCGGACGCCGCTGGTCGCGATCGCGATCGTCACCGGCGGCCCGCTCCTGCTCGTCCTCGGCACCGCGCCCTTCGCGGCCGCGCTCTTCGACGCGATGGCGAAGATGGCGACGATGGCGCTCTACGTGAGCTACGCGATCCCCATCGTCCTCGGGATCCGGGCGCGCCGCCGCGGCGCGTGGAGGACGCTCGGCCCGTTCAACCTCCGCGGGGTCGGGGTCCCCGTCGCGTGCGCCGCGGTCCTCTGGTGCGCCTTCGTGCTGGCGGTCTGCTCGCTCCCGCCGAACCAGCTCCCGGCGGGGATGCTCGGCGCGCTCGTCGCGGCGCTCGTCGGCGTCTACTTCGCGCTGGTCCGCGGGCGCTTCGCCGGACCGAAGGTGAAGCTCGTGAACCTCGAGGCGGCGCCCGAGCGCGACGCGCGCGACGC
>JAHBWF010000127.1 GCA_019637105.1 Labilithrix sp. | reverse complement strand
GCACGACGCTCGCCGTCGCGGCGAAGCTCGGCCGGCCCTTCGTCGGCTGCGACGCGAGCGAGGTCGCCTTCGGCATCGCGACGGCGCGCCTCGAGGCCGCGGGGATCCGCTTCGACGAGCCGCCGCTCGGCCCGGCCGCCGGGATCGCCGCCCGCGATCCGGGCCGCGACGGCGCCCTGACGGCGCGGCCCGTGAAGCGCTCGGCCTGAGGCGCTCCCCTCGTCTCGCCGGCGCGCCGTGGCCCGCGCGCGGCGCTCCGGCGGAGCGTGGTGAGTCAGCTTGCCCCGGATCGGCCCGGCCGCGTACGCTCGGAAGCTCCCGCGCGCATGAACAACATCCCCAATCGCCAGGCCCTCGCTTTCATCGCGGTCGTCGTCGCGGCGGGCGCCGCATACTTCCTCGTGAAGGACAAGGACCCGAACGTCGCGACGCAGGTCGCCGCGCTGGTGGCGCTCGTCGGCTTCCTCGCGGTGTTCCTCGCGAAATCGGACGGCCACACGCAAGACGTCGGCTCCGTGGTGGACGGGCTCCGCCGCGCGCGTCGCGGCGACCGACCGTCGCCGCCGATCGGCGCCACGCCCGAGCTCGCGCGGGTCTTCGACGACCTCGCGCGCGTCGCCGAGGAAGAGGAGAAGCGCGCGCGCGACGCGAAGGACGCGCAGGAGCAGCTCGAGACGCTCGCGAAGAAGCTCCAGGAGGGCGTCCAGATGCAGGTCGCCGCCGCGGACGACACCTCCCGGCTGGTGAAGGAGATCGCCGGCGCGATGCGCGCGTTCTCGTCGAGCGTCGAGTCGTTGACCGAGAACGCCGAGGAGTCGAGCTCCTCGATCCTCGAGATGACCGCGACCAGCTCCGAGGTCGCCGACAACCTCGGCGAGCTCGCCAACAGCGTCCGCGAGACCGTCACCTCGATCGAGGAGATGGCCTACTCGATCCGCGAGGTCGCCAAGAACGTCGACGCCCTCTCGCTCACCGCCGAGGAGACCAGCTCGTCGATGAACGAGATGGACGTCTCGATCGACCAGGTGCAGTCCAACGCGAACGAGACGGCGCGCCTCTCCGAGGAGGTCTCGCTCGACGCCGAGAAGGGCGCCGAGGCGATCCTGAAGACGATCAGCGAGATCTACCGCATCAAGGAGAGCTCGCAGGAGGCCGTCGCCGCGATCAGCGCGCTCGGCTCGCGCATCGACGCCATCGGCCAGATCGTCAACGTCATCGACGACGTCGCCGAGCAGACGAACCTCCTCGCCCTCAACGCCGCCATCATCGCCGCGCAGGCGGGCGAGCAGGGCAAGGGCTTCGCCGTCGTCGCCGACGAGATCAAGGACCTCGCGGAGCGCGCCGGCGCGAGCACCCGCGAGATCACGGACCTCATCAAGACGGTGCAGGGCGAGAGCAAGAACGCGATCACCGCCGTCGAGCGCGGCGCGCACAACGTCGATCGCGGCGTCGAGGTCTCGAACGAGGCCGAGCGCGCGCTGAAGAAGATCCTCGAGTCGAGCACCAAGTCGACCAACATGGTCCGCGCGATCGCCCGCGCCACGGTCGAGCAGGCCAAGGGCTCGAAGCAGGTCACCGACGCCATCGGCCGCATCGCCGAGACCGTGCAGCAGATCGCGGCCGCGACCGCGCAGCAGGCGCGCGGCTCCGAGCTCATCATGAAGAGCGCGGAGAAGATGCGCCTCATCACGCAGCACGTGGAGCGGAGCGCGAACGAGCAAGCGAAGGGCGGCCGTCAGATCACGACCGCGATCGAGAGCATCTCCGGGATGGTCAGCGAGCTCAACGCCGGGCACAAGTCGCAGGCCGACGGCGCGCGTCAGCTCACCGCGATGATCTCCCGCGTCGAGGAGAGCGCGCGCGCCCAGGAGAGCGCGCTCCGTCAGCTCACGAGCGCGCTCGGCTCGGTCCGCATCCGCTGAGCTCTCCGCGCCGCGCGCGAGCGACGCGCCTCCGCGCGCCGGGCCGAAGCGGCGGGGGGGACGAGCCGGAGGGGGCGATCAGAGGTGGTGGTCGCCCGCGGCTTCGGGCTGGTAGCGGATCGCCTCGAGCGAGCCGGCCGGGAGCGACACCCCGACCGGGGCGCCGAGCATGGCCTCCCCGAGGTCGCTCAAGACCGACACGCGCTCGTCGCCCGCGTCCCACGGGTAGACGAGCGCGGTCTCGCGCTCGCGGCCGGCGCGGTCGCGGAGGACGCAGCGCGTGTTCATCGTGACGACCGACGGCGGCATCGTCGCGGCCGTGACGATCTGCGTCCGCGAGAGCGCGTCGACGAGTCGCTCGGCCGCCGGGGGATCGACGTCGCGGTAGATCGCGGCGACCTCGGAGAGCCTGCGCACGTCCTGCTCCGTCATCGGGATGGTCCGCGCGCGCCCGGCGTCCTTCACGCGCCTGCGCGCGCCGTGCTCCGCGCGCGCCTCCGCGCCGTCGCGCGCGCGCTTCGCGCCCGGGCTCGGCGGCGCCGCCACGTCGGCCTTCGAGGCGTCGCGCCGCCACGCCGGCTTGCGGAGGCAGCGCGCCAGGTGGTCGACGAAGACGCGCACGCGCGCCGGGACGAAGCGGGCGTGGAGGTGGACCGTGTAGATCCCGAGCGACAGCTCGTGGAAGTGATCGAGGACGACGCGGAGCCGCCCGGAGTCGAGCTCCGCCGCGATCGCCGAGGACGGCAGCATCGCGATGCCGTGCTCGGCGAGCGCGGCCTCGCGCATGAACGCCGTGCTGTCGACGACGAGGTCGGCGCTGGGATCGAGCGCGAGCGGCCCTTCGTCTGTGGTGAACTGCCACTGGTCCTGCCGGCGCGCGTGGGAGATGCGCTGGTGATGGATCAGGTCCTGCGGCCGGAAAGGGATGCCGCGCCGCCGGAGGTAGCCCGGCGCGGCGCAGACGACGACGCGGTCGGACGCGAGCTTCCGCGCGACCAGCCACGACTCCGAGAGCTTCTCCGTGAGCACGATCGCGAGGTCGAGCCCTTCGCTCGCGATGTCGGGCGTCCGGTCGTCGAGCCGCAGGTCGAGCTTGAGGTTCGGGTACGCGCGCGCGAACTCCGCGATCGGCCGCGCCAGCTGCGCCTCGGCGAACGCGAGCGGCGCGTGGACGCGGAGGACGCCGCGCGGGGCGTCGCTCACGTCGTCGATCGTCTGCGCGGCCTCGTCGGCGGCGGCGACGACGCGGGCGCAGCGTTCGTAGAGGCGGACGCCGTCGGCGGTGAGGGCGAAGCGGCGCGTCGTGCGGAGGAGCAAGAGGACGCCGAGGCGCTCCTCGAGCCGTGAGACGCGCGCGCTCACGACGGACTTCGAGACGCCGAGCGATCGGGCGGCGTCGGTGAACGACTTCGCCTCGACCACCGCGGCGTACGTCGCCATGGCCACGATGTCTTCGGCGGAAGTGCGCGGGGTCGACATGGGATCGTTCTCCAATCAGAACACAGACGGCGATTAATGCGACCTGACGCCGGAGCCGAAGGGCCCCAAAGTTCGGGGATGAACATCGAGATCCGGGCGACGAACGTGGAGATCACGGTCGCGCTCGAGCAGCACATCACCACGAAGATCCGCGCGGCCATCGGGGCCCAGCGCGACCATCTCGACCGGGTGTTGGTGCGCATCTGCGATGTCAACGGCCCGAAGGGCGGCCGCGACATCCACTGCCACGTGGTCGCGCGGCTCCGCGGTCGGACGCTCGTGGTCCACGATCTCGCCGAGGACGCGTACACGGCCGCGACGCACGCGGCCGCGCGGCTCAGCGAGCTCATGGTCTCGGTGATCGAGCGTCATCGCCCCTCGCGAGCGAGCCTGAGGTACGTCACGTCGGTCATCGGGCCGTCGGGGCGGTGAGCTTCAGGCCGACGATCGCCACCACGAGGAGCCCGAGGAACACGCCGCGCGCGACCGTGAGCGGCTCGCGAAACAGGACCACGCCGAGCACGGCCGCGCCGGTCGCGCCGATCCCGACCCAGACGGCGTACGCCGTCCCGATCGGGATCGTGCGGGCGGCGCTCGCGAGCATCCACATGCTCGCGACGATGGCCGCCGCGGTGAGCGCGCTCGGCAGCGGGCGCGTGAAGCCCTGCGTGTAGGGCAGGCCGACGGCCCAGCCGACCTCGAGCAGACCGGCGACGACGAGCTTGAACCATGACATGACGCACCTCCAGGTGCGTCGTCTTGGCTTCACCGGGTACGGCGCGTCTCGTCCGGGCCGCGCGAGCGAGCTCGCGGCGACCACGCCAGTTTAGGCGCGCGCCCGCGGGAGGCAAGGGGGTGTCCGTCGGGCGCCGCGCGCGCTCGGGCCCCGCGCGATGGCGCCTCGCGCGGCCGCCTCCCGGGTCAGCCGCCGCAGAAGTCGTCGTCCGCGCTCGTGCAGCCCGCCTCGATCGGTCCGTCCTTCGCGCACGTGCTGACGGCGCTCGCCGACGGGCACTGGTAGCAGGCCCCGTTGAGCTTGCAGCTGAACTTCGACGTCGACGACGAGCCGCTCGAGGTGCTGCTCGACGAGCTGCTCCTGCCGCTCGATCCACCGGAGCTCGATCCGCCGGAGCTCGAGCTCGACGTGTCGTCGTCCCCCGAGCAGGCGACGACGAGGGACAGCGCGACGGCGGCGAGGGGGATGGCGCGAGCTCGAATCATGAGCTCGACCGTACCGGGAAACCTTCCGGCCGGGCAAAGAGTCTCGCGTCGGCCCGAGCCGCCTCGTCCCCCGGGCCAGGAGCGCGACCGATCGCGCCGACCTGAGGAGCGGAGCGAAAACCCCGTCGCTCCGCGCGTGCGTTCGACTCGAAGAGACCACGGGCGCGCGCCGCTATTCGACGGTGACGGTCTTCGCGAGGTTCCTCGGCTGATCGACGTCGGTGCCCTTGAGATCCGCCATGTAGTACGCGAGGAGCTGGAGCGGCAGCACGGTGAGCAGCGGCAGCACCTCCTGCTGCGCCTCGGGGATCATGACGACGTCGGGCGCGGCCGGGACGGCGTTGTAGCTCCCGCCGCGCCCCGACGGCGGGACCCCGAGCATCTCCGGGACGCAGAGCTGCGGGACGGCGGTGTCGCCGACGGTGCAGACGGCGATGAGCTGGCCCTCGCGCGCCTTCACCTCCTGCATGTTGGAGAACGTCTTCTCGTAGTGGTTGTCCTTCGGGCACACGACGACGACGGGCATGTCCTCGTCGATGAGCGCGATCGGCCCGTGCTTCATCTCGCCGGCGGCGTAGCCCTCCGCGTGGATGTACGAGATCTCCTTCAGCTTGAGCGCGCCCTCGAGCGCGATCGGGAACTGCGTGCCGCGCCCGAGGAAGAGCATGTCGCGCGCGCGCAGGTGCTTCTTCGCGATGTATTTGATCTGGTCCGCCTGCCCGAGGACCTCGCGCATCTGCGCGGGCAGGTGCCAGAGCGCGTCGAGCACGCGGCGCGCGTCCTCGACCGGGAGCGTCCCGCGGCGGCGGCCGAGGTAGACCGCGAGCATCAACAGCGCCGCCAGCTGCGTGGTGAAGCACTTCGTCGACGCGACGCCGATCTCCGGTCCGGCGTGGGTGTAGAGCGAGCCGTCCGACGCGCGCGGGATGGCGCTGTCGAGCACGTTCGCGACGGCGACGACCGTGGCGCCGGCGGCCTTCGCGGACTTCACCGCGGCGAGCGTGTCGAGCGTCTCGCCGCTCTGGCTCACCGCGACGACGAGGTCGGTCGGGAGGAAGACCGGATCGCGGTAGCGGACCTCGCTCCCGATCTCGACCGTGGCGGGCACGCGCGCGAGCGACTCGACCCAGTAGCGTCCGGCCATCGCCGCGTGCGCGCTCGTCCCGCACGCGAGGAAGTAGACGCGCCCGAGCTTCTTCGCCAGCTCCTCGGAGACGCCGATCTCCGACGCGATGACGTCGGCGGCCTGGAGGTCGACGCGCCCGCGGAGCGTGTCCTCGATCGCCCGCGGCTGCTCGAAGATCTCCTTGAGCATGAAGTGCTTGTAGCCGCCCTTCTCGGCCTGCGTCGGCGACCAGTCGATGCGCTTCGGCGCCCGCGTCACCGGCGTGGCGTCGCTGATCTTCGTCACCTCGAGCCGGTCCTTGGTGATCGCGGCCATCTCGCCGTCCTGGAGCAGGATGACGTCGCGGGTGTAGGCGAGCAGCGCGGGGATGTCGCTCGCGGCGAAGTTCTCGCCGTCGCCGATGCCGAGGACGAGCGGCGAGTCGTGCTTCGCGACGACGATCTCGGTCGGCGCCTGCCCGTCGACGACGGCGATCGCGTAGGCGCCGCGCACCTGGAGGAGCGCCTGGCGGACGGCCTCGCGGAGGTCCGCGCCCCTCTGCATCTGCTCGTCGACGAGGTGGGCGACGATCTCGGTGTCGGTGTCGCTCGAGAACTTCACGCCGCGCTTCTCGAGATCGCGGCGGAGATCGACGTGGTTCTCGATGATGCCGTTGTGCACGACCGCGACGCGCCCGGCGACGTGCGGGTGCGCGTTCGCCTCGCTCGGGCGGCCGTGCGTCGCCCAGCGCGTGTGACCGATGCCGGTCGTCCCGCTGAGCGGGTTCTTCTTCAGCGCGTTGTCGAGGTTCGCCAGCTTGCCGACCGCGCGCACGATCTCGACCCCTCGGCCGGTGTGCACCGCGAGGCCCGCGGAGTCGTAGCCTCGGTACTCGAGGCGGCGCAGGCCCTCGACGAGGATGGGGGCCGAGTCCTTGGAGCCGACGTAACCGACGATGCCGCACATACGGCCAAGGCTACTCGCTTTGTGCGGGTCCTAACAGGCGTGGAACGGCCCCCTCGAAGCTCGAAGCCCGCTGGGCGCCCTCGCCGCGCGGCCGTCAGCGGCCCCGGCCTTCGCGCGGCTGCGGCGGCAGACCTGCGGGGGTGCACTCGAGCGGAGGCAGCTCGTTCGGCGCGAGGCCGTCCGCGACCAGCCGCGCGTGGGCGAACACGAGGCGGTAGGAGTCGAGGCGAGCCATGACGGACGGGCCGCGGGTCGTCTCGTCGTGGTCCATCGCCGAGAGGCTGACGACGCCGATGATCTCGCGCGATCCCTTGGCGAACACCGGGCCGCCGGAGTCGCCGGGGCAAACGGACGCGTCCATGTGGAGCGTCTCCCCGGAGAGCGCGCGGATGGGCCCGCCGTCGCGGCCCTTGCGGCGGATGGCGTCGGGCGAGAGCGCGCATCGGCCGAAGCCGACGGGGTACGCCTCCTCGCCGACGCGCGGCGGCGCCTCGAGCCGCGGCGTCATCGTCGACATACCGATGAGCTTGCGCTTCAGCACGAGCACCGAGACGTCCCCGGCCCCTCCGCCCTCGCCGCACGGCGGCGCCACGATGTGCCGGACGCCGACCTCGCCCCACGCGAAGTAGTCGCCGCCGAGCTCGATCCGGACGCTCGCCGGGTCGATGAGCTGCTTCGAGAACTCTCCGTACGGCCCGCGCTCGACGAGGCAGTGGTGGGCGGTGAGGATGAGATCGTCGTCGATGAGGGTGCCCGTGCACGTCATCGTCGGGCCGACCACCCGCACGATCGCGTCCTCGGGGACGGCGAGCACGAACGGCTGCTCGAGCACGCGCACGTCGGCGAGCTCTTCCTGCGACGACGGGCGGACGGCGATCTTCGCCTTCGACCCCTGCATCATCTGGCAGCCGGACGCGCCCGCGAGGACCGTCGCGAGGACGCAGACCTTCGAAGCAGCTCGGGCACCACGGCGCATGCGCGATCGGCTCAACGATCCTCCTCGAGGCACGCGGCGCGCGTGCCGAGACTCGACGGCTCCCCTTGGTGATACGTGGCGCCCTCTGCGATCGCCACCGATACGTGCTACCGAGACGTGTTCGAAATTAGATGCAGATTGCAGCTAATAGATGGCCGGGTGGGCGGGAAGCGTGCCGGTCGAGGGGGGGACTCAGTGAGCCGTGACGGACAGCGAGACCTGGCGCGTGGCGTTGTGATAAGCGATGCTCGACGCTTCGGGGTGCGCGTTGGCGTCCTCGACGCCGAGCTGGACGAGCTGTTCGATGATCTCCGCGCGGCGGGTCGCCGACGCGACGAGGTAGGAGGAGCAGACCGGCGCGTCGAGCGAAGGGTCGGCGCAGGCGGCGAGCACCCGCTTCTCGGCGGCGAGCGCGTCGGCCGAGCGGCCTTGTTCGAGGAGCGCGCGTGCGTACAGGTGCTCCACGGTGGGCTCGCCGCGGACGGCGGGGGCGGCCCGCTCGATCGCGCCGATCGCCATGCCCGGCTGGCGGACGTCGAGGTAGCCCTGGGCGAGCTCGCGTAGGGCCGCGGGATCGTTCGGGGTGGCGGCGGCCTTCGCTTCGAGGTCGGCCACGTGGCCCGTCTTGCTCGAGTCGCCGACCACGGGCTTCTCTCGCTGCGTCGTGCCCGAGAACCAGATCGTCCCGATCGCCAACAGCACCGCCACGTTCCAGCCCTTGACGCCCATGCTCTTCGTCAGCCTCGCTCTCGTTCGGAAGGGACGCGGGCGATGTCGCCGCGTTGTACTTGGACGCACGACGGCCCAAGACGCTTCAAAGCCCAGCCTAGCCGCCAGACATCTCTGCGCCACGAAAGTTCCCGCCCTTTCGCGTGTCGTGCGTTTTGGTGACGCTCGCCGCACGACGCGCGGAGGACGAGGAGGCTCGTCCGGCCTCGGACACCTCGACCGGAGCGGCCTTGGGAGAAAAAATCCCGCCCCGGTCGATTGGGGCCCGGGGGCGACCCTTCGAGCGGGGTCAGCTCGCGACGAGGCGCTCCAGGAACCAGTCGGCGACCGCCTTGGTGCCCTTCGTCCCACCTACATCGGGGGTGCAGTTGCCGCTGGTCACGGCCTCGGCGCAGAGACGCTCGATGCGCGCCTCTTCCTCCGGGTACCCGAGGTGCGCCAGCATCATCCCGACCGTGAGGAAGCCCGCGAGCGGGTTGGCCAGGTCCTTGCCGACGAGCGGCGGCGCCGAGCCGTGCACCGGCTCGAACATCGCGACGCGCTTCGGGTCCGCGTAGTGGACGTTCGCGCTCGCGGCCATGCCGAGGCCCCCCTGGAGCGCCGCGCCGAGGTCGGTGACGATGTCGCCGAATAGGTTGTTGGTGACGACGACCTCGAAGGGCCGGGGGTCCTGCACCAGGTACAGGCAGAGCGCGTCGACGTAGACGTGCTTGGCGTCGATGCCGGGGTACTCCTTCGCCACCTCGAAGAAGCAGCGGTGCCAGAGCTCGTGCGCGTGCTTCATCGCGTTCGACTTGTCGGCCATGTGCACGGTCTTCTTGCCGTGCCGCTTCGCGTACTCGAAGCCGGCGCGGATCAGCCGCTCGACGCCCTTGCGCGTGTTGACGTCCTCGTTGATCGCCACCTCGTCGGGCGTGCCGCGCTTGAACTGGCCGCCGATGCCGACGTAGATGCCCTCGGTGTTCTCGCGGAACACGACGAGGTCGATGTCCTTCGCGGCGCGGTCCTTCAACGGCACGAGGCGGTCGGCGAGCGCGCGGATCGGCCGCACGTTCGCGTAGAGGTCGAGCCCGAAGCGCAACCCGAACAGGATGTCGCGCGCGTACTCGAGGTTGGGGACCCGCGGATCGCCGAGCGCGCCGAGCAGGACCGCGCTCGCCTCGTTCGCGATCCGCGCTTGGACGTCCTTCGGGAACGTCGTCCCGTCGCGGAGGAAACGCTCCGCGCCGAGGTCGAGCTGCCACAGCTCGAGCGGGAGCTTGCGCGCGTCGCGGTAGTGCTCGAGCACGCGCGTCGCATGAGCCGTCACTTCGGGGCCGATCCCGTCGCCGGGGAGGATCGCGATGAGGGGCATTGGGAGGCGGCCTACGGTACCATGCCGGGCGATGAACGGAACGGCCCGGCTGCCCCTCTTCGCTCGTGGCTTCGCCCTCGTCGCCGCGCTCTTCACGCCGTCGTGCGGCGGCGCGGAGGGCCCTCCGCCGAGCACCCCCGCGGCGGCGCCGCCGGCCGAGGAGGAGCCGCGGCCGCCCGTCGACGGGAACCTCGCCATGCCGGCGCCGAGCGCGTCGGCCGCCCTGTCCGCGACGCACGCCGGCGACGGCGCGTGGCCGTTCGTCGGCGCGCTCAGCGACGGCGATCGCGACGCGCAGCTCGAGCGGCTGAAGAAGGATCCGGGGCCGATCAAGTCGAACTGGGTGCCGCCGGGAAAGTCCGACCGCTACGGCCACGCCGAGGGCATCATCGAGGCGCCGACCCACGCCGTCCGCGCGAAGCTCCTCGACTTCACGCGCTACAAGGACCTCGCCGGGCCCAAGTTCAAGAACGTGCGCGTCGTCGACAAGCAGGGGCAGAACACGGACGTCTACTTCCAGCTGCCGATCATGCGCGGCCTCGTCACGATCTGGTACGTCACGCGGTTCCAGCCGTCGCGCGCGACCGGCGGCGGCGACGTGCTCGAGGGCACCTTCGTGAAGGGCAACATCAAGAGCATGCACATCGCGTTCACCGTGCGCCCCGGCACCGAGGAGACGAACAGCGTGCTCGTCTGCGATCTCGTCCTCCGGCCGAACGTCCCCGCGCCGCAGTCGGCGCTCGACGAGGAGCTGCGCGACGCCTGCGGCGACGCGATCAACTCGCTGCGCAAGACGATCGCCGCGAACCCCTGACGCGGCGCTCCCCGCGTCCGCCGCGGAGCCCCGCGCGGCGCCGGCGCGGCGCGCTCAGCGCGAGAGCAGCGGCGACGGCGCGCCGGTGCAGGCGAAGACGACCTCGTGCCGCGCCCGCGTGATCGCGACGTACATCGCGCGCCGCGCCGCGGGTTCGTCGGGCCAGTCGCGCGCGCTCGCGTCGGGGACGACGACGTAGTCGAACTCGAGCCCCTTCACCTCGCCCACGACGGTGATCTGCACGAGCCCGCGCGGGAGGAAGCGTCCGTCGAAGACCAGGCGCGCCGGCACCCCGGCGAGCCCGAGCAGCGTGGCGAGGCGGCGCGCCGTCATCGGGAGGCGGCAGACCACGACGACCGACGCCCGGCGATCGCGGCGGAGCAGCGTCTTCAACGCGCGTCCGAGGTCGGCGGCGAGCGCGCGCTCGTCGTCGAACGAGCGCACGTCTTCGTCGACGTCGCGGCTGCCGTCGCGGACCGCGCGCGCGACGGACACCACCGCGGGCGGGCAGCGGTAGCCGATCTCGAGCGTCGTCGTCGCGTGATCCCCGCCGCCGAGCTCGCGCATGACGGCGTCCCAGCCGTGGAAGCTGCTGGTCTCGTCGGTGTGCTGATCGGCGTCTCCCGAGACGACGAGGGAACCGCCGGCCGCGAGGCTCCGACCGAGGAGCGAGAGCTCGAGGGGCGCGAGCTCCTGCGCCTCGTCGATCGCGAGCAGATCGAAGGCGCGTAGGGGAGCCGGCGCGGCGCCGGCGCGGAGGGCGCGCATGCGCTCGAGCTCGAAGAGCACGGGGTAGTCCTCGGCGTCGACGGTCCACGCGTGCCCCGTCGCGGTCCCTTCGTCGATCGCCCGTCCGTCGACGGCGACGAGGCGGGCGCGATCGGTGACGTGGGACCACTCGCGCTCCGTCGTGACGCCGAACTGGACGCGCGTGCGTTCGAGCACGTCCTCGACCACGATCCCCGGGAGGGACGCCGCGCGCGCGACGCGCGTCATCAGCGCGCGATCGCCGAAGAGGTGCTGGAGGTCGCCGCGCGAGACGTGCCGCTCGGCGCGCCGCGGGCGCGCGGTCCGGCGCCGAGCGTCGACGTCGTCGTCGATCACGCCCGGCGCGCGCGCCGCGATCTCCTCGATCGCGAGGCGCAGCGCCGCCGAGCGCTTCAGGCGCATGACGCTCGCCGGCGTCGCGTCGCTCTCGCGCGGGAGCCTCCGGAACGAGCGGCGCGCCTGCTTCGCGGCGAACCGATCGAACGTCCAGACCTCGACGTCGACGCCGAGGCCGCGGAGGAGAGGTTGAACGAGGCGCACGAGCCCCTCCGTCGGGACGACGACGGCGGCGCGGAGCGCTTTCCCCGACGCGCGCCACAGGCGCGCGACGCGGTGGAGGAGCACGGTCGTCTTGCCGTGTCCGGCCTCTCCGAGGACGAGGAGCGCGCGCCCGGCGGGCAGCTCGATCGCCGCCTTCTGCGTCGGATCGAGCGTGACGTCGACGAGCGAGGGGACGCGCCTCCGCGCGGCGGGGAGGCGGGGCGCGAAGACGAGCGGTCGTTCGGTTCGAGGCATGGCGCGATGAAGCCCGAACGCCTCGAACGAAGGAAGCTGCCGCGTTCCCCGCGAAAGCGTGATAATTAATGGGCCAGCGGAGCCGTCCGTCGTGACGGCCGGAGCCCTCCGGCCCGCCGCGCGACGGCGGAGCTAACGCGGACGAGCCGACGCGATCGCGCGGGCGACCTCGACGGCGCCGGGGACCCGCGGGACGTCGGGGTGCCGGCCGGCGTAGTGCCCGAACGGATCGATCAACGCGTGACGGCAGCCGGCGGCGCGCGCGCCGAGGACGTCGGTGGCGAAGATGTCGCCCAGGTGGAGCGCGCGGTCGGGGCCGACGCCGAAGCGCTCGAACGCCACGCCGAAGATGCGCGGATCGGGCTTCTCGAAGCCGACCTGCCCGCTGTCGACGACGAGGTCGAAGTGCTCGAGGACCCCGAGCTCGCGGAACAGGCGGTCGAGCATGCCCTCGGAGTTGGAGATGATCGCGACCTTCGGCCCGAGCGCGCGCATCGCGTCGAGCGCGGCGCCGAGGCCCTCGGGGACCTTGCTCCAGAGGTTCCGCCGCTCGTGCTCGCGCCACGCGTGCGCGAGCAGGGCAGGCACCGCGTCCGCGGCGACGCCGGCGCGGAGGGCGATCGTGCCGACCATCCTCCCCCACGCGATCGCGCCGGGGCGTTCGCGCTCCGACCACGCGGCGTCGTGGAGCTCGCCCGACTCCGCGAGCCGCTTCGCCTCGCCCTCGACGCGCACGAGGACGTCGGCCGAGACGACGACGCCCGTCGATTCGCGGACGATGTCCGCGAGACGGGCGTGGTCGAGGAAGATGACGGTGTTGCCGGCGTCGAGGCAGAGCAGATCGACGCCGGTGACGAGCTCCGCGGCGACGTCCGGCGCGGCCGCGGTCATCGGCTCAGCCGAGGAGCTTGGCGGCGGGCACGTACTCCATCTTGTGCGCCTGCGCGACGGCGTCGTACGTGACGTGGCCGCCGTAGGTGTTGACGCCCTTCAGGAGCGCGTGATCGGCCTTGCACGCGGCGACGACGCCGAGGTCGGCGATCTTCAGCGCGTAGGACATCGTCGTGTTCGTGAGCGCCCAGGTGCTGGTCTGCGGGACCGCGCCGGGCATGTTGGCGACGCAGTAGTGGACGACGCCCTTCACCTCGTAGGTGGGGTTGTCGTGCGTCGTCGGCCGGCAGGTCTCGATGCAGCCGCCCTGATCGACCGCGACGTCGACGACGACGCTGCCCGGCTCCATCTTGGCGATGAGCGCCTCGGTGACGAGCTTCGGCGCGCGCGCGCCGGCGACGAGGACGCCGCCGACGACGAGGTCGGCGCGCATCACGGCCTGCTCGATGTTGACGGGGTTCGAGTACAAGGTCTCGACCGCGCCGCCGAACACGTCCTCGAGGTACGCCATCGTCGACGCCTGAACGTCGAGGACGGTGACCTGCGCGCCCATGCCGATGGCGATCGTCGCCGCGTTGCGTCCGACGACGCCGCCGCCGAGGATGACGACGCGGCCGCGGCGCGTGCCGGGGACGCCGCCGAGGAGCACGCCCTTGCCGCCGTGCTCCTTCTCGAGGCAGCTCGCGCCGACCTGGACGGCCATGCGACCCGCGACCTCGCTCATCGGGCGGAGCAGCGGGAGCGAGCCGTCGTCGTTCTCGATCGTCTCGTAGGCGATGCCGCAGACCTTGGTCTCGGCGAGCTTCTTCGTGAGCTCGGGCTCGGGCGCGAGGTGGAGGTACGTGTAGAGGATCAGGTTCTCGCGGAAGAAGCCGTACTCCTGCGGGAGCGGCTCCTTGACCTTGACGACCATGTCCGCGGCCCACGCGTCGGCCGCGCTCGGGACGATCTGCGCGCCGGACGCGACGTAGTCCGCGTCCTTGATGCCGGCGCCTTCGCCGGCGCTCTTCTCGACGAGCACCTTGTGACCGCGCGACGTCAGGCTGCGGACGCCTGCGGGGGTCATGCCGACGCGGTACTCACGAGTCTTGATCTCTTTGGGCACTCCGATGATCACGGCGAGACTCCTTTGGTGCGTTTCCGAGGCCGGGCGCTCTGCACGGCCGAGCGCCGATCGAGGGCGCGAAAACGCGCGGACCATAGTCGAGCGTCTCTACCTCGTCGAGCGATCTACCCCGCCTCTTCCGTGACGCAGCGCGCGATCGCGCGGCGCTCGTCTCGCCTCGTCGACGGGGGCGTCCGCCGTCCGGCGCGCGGTCCCGGCGAGCTCCGGGCGCGCCGGATCCGCGCAGGGCTTCGCGGTCGCGCTCGGATCGCGCGGTCGAGCTCTTCGCGCCGACCGCGGGCGAGGCGACGAGCCTCCGCCGCGTCGCGCTCCTCGCGGAGCGCGGCCGGCGCGAGGACGAGCGGCGCGATCGGATCAGTCGAGGAGGCTCGCGCGGCGGACGGTGACGAGGACGCCCAAGCACATCTCGTCGAGCGTCGTCTCGCCGAGCCGGATCTCCGGCGGCGACGACATCCGCAGCTCGTTCATCGCGCGCGCCACGTGGCGGTTGTCCGTCGTGTTGTCGTACGTGCAGGTGAAGCGGAGCTTGTCGCCCGGCCCGACGGTCGGCAGCCCGTCGAGCGGGGCGTCGTACTGGTAGGCGCGCTGCCAGTTGAAGTCGTACTTCGGCGTGCCGAGGAGGCACTCCGCGGCGGGCTGAGCCGCCGACGGCGCCTTGCGCTCGACCTCGATCTTCATGTCGACGCCGGCCCAGTGCATGTGCGCGCCGACGGCGTAGACGCCGAGCTCGGGGACGGCGACGTCGCCGATCTTCTCGGGGACGGTGAGCTCCATCGACTCGGTGTGTCCCTTCGCGTTCGGCGGGATGACGAACGCCGGGCCGGACGGCGGATCGTTCGGGCCGGGGAGGAGCCTGAGGATCCCGTCGGCGCGCTCGGCGTTGCCGGCGAGGATGACCTGCGCGACGTAGCCCGGCTTGTACGGGAGCGTCTTGAGCTCGACGCTCGTCTGATCGGTCCGCGCCTCGTCGCCCGGGTGGTAGTGCACCTGCATCACGAGGTGCGCGCCCTTCGGGATCTTGAGGCCGGTCTCCTCGCCGTAGCTCGTCGGCGGCACGCCCGGCGCCCACGCGAGGAGGAGCGACGGCTCCTCGACGTTCGGACCGCCGAAGCAGGGGTAGCTGCCGTCGGCGCCCGCCTTCTCGACGCCCTGCCGCTTCGGATCGACGTAGACGATGACGTGGTGGACGACGCGCGGATCGCCGGGGACGACGTTGCTCCCGCCGATCCACGTGTCGTCCGAGAACCCGGGGTCGATCGGGAAGCAGCGGATGTCGTCCTTCCCGGGAACCACGGCGTACGGCGCGGGCAGCCGGTACGTCGCGGTCTTGTCGGCGAGCCCCGTCGCGCCGAACGCGCGCGCCGGAGGGCGCTTCGCGGGATCGCCGAGCGGCATGCCGCGCTCGACCCAGCGGACGAACAGGTCGATCTGCTCGTCGGTGAGCGTCAGATCGTCGCGGAAGGCGTGGTTCACGGTGCACGACGGATCGTCGAACGCGCCCCACGGCGGCATCTCGCGGCTCTGGACCTTGAGCTTCGCCAGCGCGCCCATGCCCTTGACGTCTTCGTAGGTCACGAGCGGAAACGGCGCGACGCCGCCCTCGCGGTGACAGGTCTGGCACTTCTCCTGGACGAGCGGCTCGATCGTGCGCGCGAACGTGAGCGGATCGTCGCCTGCGTCGTTCGTGTCGGAGGAGGACGAGCACGCCGCGAGCGACGCCGCGGCGATCGTCGGCGCGGCAGCGGAGGAAAGGAGAGCGCGAAGGGTCGGCATGAGCTCCTCGGACGACGCCAAGCCCATGCCCGCGACCGCCTCCGCGGGGTGACCTCAGCCGGAGACGAATCGAGCCCTTAGCGTACGCGAGCGGCCCATTTTCGCCGAGGCGTCTGGCGAGGCGACCGAGAGACGCGGTATGAACCGGAGCGGACAGCCCGGATGTACGCTCTTCTCCGACCTCTCCTCTTCTCTCTCGATCCGGCGCGCGCGCACGCGGTCGCGATGACGTCGCTCGCCCCGGTCGAGCACGTGGCCCCGCTCCGCGCGATCGTCCGCGGCGCGTTCTCGGTCCGCGATCCGCGGCTCGAGGTGCGGAAGATGGGCCTCGTCTTCCCGAACCCCGTCGGCGTCGCGGCGGGCTTCGACAAGAACGGCGAGCGGGCGCTCGCGCTCGAGGCGCTCGGCTTCGGCCACGTCGAGCTCGGGACCGTGACCGCCGAGGCGCAAGGCCCGAACCCGCCGCCGAACCTCTTCCGGCTCCCTGCCGACAAGGCGCTCGTGAACCGCCTCGGCTTCCCGAACCAGGGCGCGAAGGCCGTCGGCGAGCGCGTCCGCGCCCGCAAGGCCGGCGCGCGCGTGCCGATCGGGCTGTCGATCGGCAAGTCGCGGAGCGTCCCGCTCGAGCCGCTCGACGGCGCGCTCGCGGACTACGTCGCGAGCTTCGACGCGGTCCGCGCCGCCGCGGATTTCGTCGTCGTGAACGTCTCGTCGCCGAACACGAAGGACCTCCGCGCGCTGCAGGCCGCGGACGTCGCGCGCCACCTCTTCGCCGCGCTGACGTCGCGGGCGGAGGGGCTCCCGCTGCTCGTCAAGATCGCGCCCGATCTCGCGGACGACGCGGTCGACGCGATCTGCGTGGAGGCCGACCGCGCCGGGCTCGCGGGGGTCGTCGCCACGAACACGACGGTCTCGCGCGCGGGGCTCGCGACCTCCGCCGCGGAGCTCGAGCGCATCGGCGCGGGCGGCCTCAGCGGTCAGCCGCTCTTCCCGCGCGCGCTCGCGGTGGTGAAGCGCGCGCGCCAGCGCCTCGGTCCGAGCGCGTGCGTGATCGGCGTCGGCGGGGTCCACGGGACGGAGAGCGCGCTCGCGATGCTGCGCGCGGGGGCCGATCTCGTGCAGGTCTACACCAGCTTCGTCTACGAGGGGCCGCTCCTCCCGCGGACGATCGCGCGCGGCCTCGCGAAGGAGATGGACGCCGAGGGCGCGAAGGCGCTCGTCGACCTCGTGGCGACGACGCACGGCGTGACCAACGGGGTCCACTCCGCGGCGGCGGCGGCGGAGGCGTAAGCCCCCGCGCGCGGCCGCCCGATCGGGCGAACGACGAGACCCGGGAGCCGGCGTACTATAGCTCAGCGATGCGTCGGATCGCCGTCACCCTCCTGGGCGTGAGCGTCGCGGCGTTCGCCTGCAACGCGATCACCGGCATCGGCGATCTCGAGGCCGCCGGAGACGACTGCGTCGACGATTGTCGCGACGCCGCGTCCGAGCCCGCCCCTCTGCCCCCCGCGGCGTGCGATTGCCGGCCGGTCGCGCCCGAAGGATGGAGCGGGCCGCTTTCGGTGCTCGAGTCGAGCGCCGGCGCGCCGCCGAGCTGCGCGGGATCGGTCGCCGTCTTCGAGGGCGGTCGCGAGCCTCGGGCCTCGGGCGGCTGCACGCCGTGCACCTGCGGAGCGCCGGTCGCGACGTGCGCGGCGACCGTCGCCCTCTACGGAAACCCGAGCTGCGCTTCGTCGTGCGGCTCCTGGACGGCCGCGCCGGGGCAGTGCACGTCGATCTCCTACTGCTCACCGAACGGCGGAGCGAAGCTCACGCAAACGCTCGCGGACGGCGGGTGCGCGCCCGACGGCGGCCTCCCCGCTCCGTGGACGTGGCGGCAGCAGGCCGTCGGGTGCGCCGCCGCGAGCGTCGAGGAGGGGCGCTGCGGGAGCGGGCAGGCGTGCAGCCCTGCCGTCGTGGGGGCGCGCGTGTGCATCGCGCGCGCGGGGGATGACCCGTGCCCGGCCGGGCCCTACCAGAGCCGCGTCGTCTACTACGCGTCGGCGGAGGACGATCGCGCGTGCGCGCCGTGCGCGTGCGATCCGCCCAGCGGCGTGACGTGCGCGGACGGCGGGGTGGCGCTGTACACGAGCTCGGCGTGCTCCGGGAACGGGCAGGAGCTCTCGGGAGCCGGGTGCGAGAACGTCGTCGTGGCGAGGGCGGCGGGGGGCTTGAGGCTCCTCACCCCGCCGATCGCGACGGGCGGCTCGTGCGCGCCGAGAGGCGGCGAGCCCGTCGACGGCGGCGCCGTGACCCCGTCCGAGCCGACGACGGTGTGCTGCCTACCGTAGAGTCCCGGAGTCGGGTCGCGGGCGGCGCCCTCGCGCGGGGCCGTGCTACGTTCGCCGTCCGTCGCGCGCCGGAGCTCGGTCGATCGGGTCGTGGGGTCGGATGGCTGCGCCCGTCATGCACGGGCGCGTTGTCCACGGCGTGAGAAGCTGGAGCCATGAACAACACCGAGGCGTTGAAGCTCGCTCAGGCGTACATCCAGGCCAACGAGCCGTGTGACTTGAGCTGGGAGTCCGACCCGGCGTGCGCGTTCTGGTTCAACGGCAACCCCGAGGCCGACGAGCATTTTCACGTGTTCGCCACGCGCGGGGACGGCAGCCTGCTCGCGCTGTGGAAGAAATCCGGGGCCGCGCTCGATTCCTGCCCCGTCGTGCTGCTCGGCGGAGAGGGCGAGCTCGCGGTGCTCGGCGACGACGTCGCGCGAGCGCTCGCGTTGATGGCGACCATCGGGTCGGTCGACTTCCAGGTGTTCGTCAACGCCGGCGCCAAGGACGACGAGGGCGCCGTCGACGAGCCGTCCGACGCCGGCGAAGACAAGGTGCTCGAGCCCGACGACGCGTTCGCGGAGTGGACGAAGACCACGCTCGGCGTGGAACGCCCCCGCCGCGTCGCCAAGACGTTGATCGCCGCGATGAAGCGGCACGAGGGGCTGGTCAAGCTCGCCCGCGGGCTCGTCAAGCGATAGGGCCGCGCGCGGCGGTCAAGCGGCGCGGGCGAGGGCGTGGCGATTGGCCGTGAGGAAATCGTGCACGGCGGCGGGCTCGCGGCCGGTGAGCCGGAGGTAGTCGGTCGTCGTGAAGGCGAACTGCCCGTCGAACGTGGCTTGCTCGAACGGGAGCAGGTAGGACGCCGGGAGCCCCGCGGCCTGCCAGCGCCGGCAGAGCTCCTCGGGCGGCAGCGCGACGTAGAAGACGTCCTTGCCGGTGACGTCGGTCGCGATGCGCGCGAGCGGCGCGCGCCGGATCACCTCCGAGCCGGTCAGCTCCAGCGTCGAGCGACCCGTCGACGTCATCAGCGCCGTCGCGGCGGCGAACGCGCTGTCGTCGCGCGAGATGTACGCGACGCCGCCGTCGCCCGGGAGCCCGAGCAAGGCGCCGCTCGCGATCGCGCTCGGCAGCACCATCAAGAGGACCTCCGTGAAGACGTTCTCGCGGAGCACGGTGTACCCGAGCTTCGTCGCCGCGATCCGGCGCTCGGTCGCGACGTGATCGGCCGCGACGACGAGCCGCGACGTGTCCGCGCGCGCGAGCGACGTGTAGACGACGTGCTCGATCCCGGCGGCCTCCGCCGCAGCGATCGCGGCCTCGTGCTGGCGCCGCCGTCGCTCGCTCCCGTCGCGGTCCTTCGGCGGGAGCCGGCCCGGAGCGCCCGCGTGGCTCTCGGCCGGGACGAGCTCCGCGCCGTCCGTCGCGTCCGTGCTGATGAGGAGCATCCGGTGCGCGCCCGCGAACGCCGCGCCGAGCGACTCGGGCTCGTCGAAGTCGGCCCTCCGCACGACCACGCCGCGGCGCGCGAAGTCCGCCAGCCGATCGGGGTGACGCGTCGTCGCGACGATCGAGCGCGTCCCCGCGGCGAGGAGGAGGTTGAGCACGCGCCGGCCGAGGTGCCCGGACGCGCCCGTGACGAGGAGAGTGCGGTCGCTTGCCATCATTCGCTCCCTTCGACCGCGGCGACGGCGGCGAGGACACCAGCGTCCTCGTCCTCGACGTCTCGGCGGAGCGCGCAGCGCGCACGGTCGCGGCCGACGCGTAACGTGCTCATCGCCGATACACCCGCAACGGGGCATCGAGCCGGGAGGCAGGGCGTCGTTCCGGGACGCGGACGCGTCGGACGTCAGGGCAGGACGCGCGCGAGGATCATCTCGACGACGTCCCGCTTGCGCTCGGCGAGGTGCTCGGGGCGGTGCCAGTCGACGGGCCAGATGGCCGTGACGAAGGGCTCCTCCTGGAACGGGAAGGCGATCATCGCGACGCACGAGAGCACGAGGTGGCGGGCGTCGATGTCCTTCCGCACCTCGCCGCGCGCGCGCATCTCGTCGAGCCGGGCGACGATCGCATCGAAGACCGGCGCCACGTTGTCCGCGACGACCTTGGTCGCGATCGGGCCGACGGCGTCTCGCCGGGCCTCGTGCCGCAGGATCGAGAGGAACACGCCGTTCGTCGCGAAGAAGCGGAGGAGCAGATCGACGAACGCCTCGGCGAGCGCGCGGAGCTCCGCCGGGCCGCGGCGCTTCTTCCCCTTGCGGTCCGCGACCGGCGCGTCCATCTGCGAGAGCAGACCCCAGGCGCCCTCCGTCATCGCCTCGAGGCCGCCGCGCACGACCTCGGCGTGGAGGCTCTCCTTGTCGACGAAGTAGTGGTGGATGAGCGCCTGCTGGATCCCCGCGGCGCGCGCGATCGATCCGAGCCGCGCGCCGTCGAAGCCCTTCGCGGCGAACTCGGCGGCCGCGGCCTCGAGGATGCGTCGCTTCGTCTCGGCCGCGTTGCGCTCCTTCTTCCGCGGCGCCTCCGCGGCGGGGAGAGCGCCGTGGCGCTCGGCGCGCGCGCCGGCGCTCGCGGCCGGA
>JAHBWF010000126.1 GCA_019637105.1 Labilithrix sp. | reverse complement strand
GGCGTCCGCCGAGTCCATGTAGATGCCCGATTCATCGAGAATTGCGTGAGCGACGACGGCGGCATCGGATGGCGGCGGATGCGCGATCAAGTGCAGCGTGTTCGTGATCGGGGTCGCACCGCAGAACCGCCGCAAGACGGACGCCGCAAAACGTCCTGGGCTCTCATGCCTTACGCGTCCGGTACTCGAGTGCCTCGAAGGTGAACCAGCCGGCCTCGCGCGCCTCTTCCAACACCTCGAAATGAAAGTACAGCGGGACCGCAGGGAAGAGACGGGGAGCTTCTCGAGTGCTCACTCGCGTTCACGAGCCGCGCGGTCTGCCAGAGACTCTGATCGGCGGACAGACCAACGCCGCAACTGCAAACACACACGCACACCGAAGGGCTTCGCACATGCAGTGCTGTTCCGTGAGCGGCGTCTCATTTGGCGCATCGGAAACCGAGATCCGGACTGCGGGTTGTGGGCTTGAGGCCTAGACGCCCAACACTTCGAACTGCAGCGACTTCGCCGTCGTGCCAGCTCCCGCCCCGGCAGTTGCGCGTGGATCCGTTCGTGCCGTCGTTCTCGTCAGCTGACGTCATGGTCATGGTCCACTCCGAGACATTCCCGGCCATGTCGACCACGCCAAAGGGGCTCCGCCCCGCATAGAAGCTTCCTGGTGCGCATGTGCCTGAAAGCGGCTCCCGGCGGTTCCAACACAACTGCTTCGAGGGAGGCTCGGAACCCCAAGGATAGGTCCGAGCGTCCGTTCCTCGAGCCGCGTACTCCCACTCGTCATCGGTGGGAAGGCGCCTCCCTGCCCATGCGCAGTACGCGCTGGCCTGATTCCAGTCTACGCAGTTCATGGGATGCGTTGCCTTCTCGCCCTTGTCCCAGTTGCAGAGCGAGCGGGCCGTGGCGCGCTGGGCTTCCGTCAGCCGGCCCATTTCGACATCGGCGGCGGGGACCGTGCACCCTCGCTTCGATACGCACTCGCGATACTGCTCAACGGTCACCTCTGCGTAATCGATGGCGAATGCATTCACATGAACGAGGTGTCTGGGCTTCTCCACGACCGTTTTGGTCGACGGCTCGAGCGAGCCAAGCCACACGTCGGCCGCAGGGATGTTCACCATCTTCCCGGGCGGGTAGGCGAAGTCTCCCGATTCCTTCCAATGGGCGGTTGGACGCTGCTCTGGCGGGACATCCGTCTGCTCGTGCAAAAGAACCGAGAGGTCTGCGCGCCCGGGGCCTGCGACCACGAACTCATGGCGGCTCTCAACACGGAAGTGGTAACCGCGGCTCTCGGCGAGCCCATCGAAGTGCGCAACCAGGACGAGGTTGTGTTGAGCCATGGGGTTCGCTCGGGCGCGAAGGCTCAGCGTCGCGCCCATTGCCAAACGCCGAGCGGCAGCGGCGGCATCCTCTGTCGTCAGCAGACGTGCGCCATCGAGCAGAAGACAGAGGCGTATTGGCTGCGTGAAGAAGGCCGACAGGTCGACACTGACGTGGATGTCGACTGCGGCGACTTCGAGAGTTGGCGGCGTCGCGAGAGCGCCGCTCGCACACGCTTCGTCCACATTCACTGGGACGCTTGGGGACGCTACAGGGGCAACTTCGAGCGTCGAAATCTGACGGTTGGTCGATTGACTCGTCATCGAATCCCGCGCGGGCGACCCGCACCCGTGAGTCGAGACGATCAGCAGTGCCAGAACGAGCGAAGAACAAGCAGCGGGCTCACCGGTATCCGTGGGCGGGACCTCGGCTGCCGTCCTCTCCGAGCGCCCCGTTCGCTTCATTCCCAGAGAGAACACGTTCCAATGTTACGCGAGTCGCGGCGCCGGAGCGCTACATAGAGAGCGTGTTTTGCGCGCGAGGATACGACTTCACTGTCGAACACCTTCCGAGCGAGTCGTAGCGCGACGAGCAGAAGCCGCGCCTCGACTTTGCATCTCCCGTCACGTCTTGTTGGGCCGGTACTCGAGCGCCTCGAAGGTGAACCAGCATGACTCTCGTGCCTCTTCCAAAACCTCGAAGTGGAAGTGGAGCGGGACCGCAGGGAAGAGGCAGGGGAGCCTCTCGTGCCGGTAGCTAATCACAGTAAAGCCCGATGTTCCCGATGACGGAGAGTGCGTTGGCCTGACCTCGAACGGAGCGCTCACCCTCCTGTTCGCCGCCCGCGTTTCTTCGAGGGAATTTGTCGGACGGAGCGGATGGACCATAGAGCGGGCGATCGGACTTGTTCGAGCGTCTCTCAGGCGCCCGTCGTCAATCATCCCAATCCAATCGCTGCCGTGGTCAGTGTTCGTCGTCAACACTCGTGGCAGCCCCGAAGAAGGCTCGTGGACCGCCCTTGGTATCTCGAAAATACCAAACCGTACCCCTGGCACTTCGCGGACCTCGACCCTCAGGGCCCACAACCTGTTGATCTCGATCGGCTTTTCCTGGCGGAGGAGGAGAGATTCGAACTCCCGGTAGGTTGCCCTACGGCGGTTTTCAAAACCGCTGCCTTAGACCACTCGGCCACTCCTCCAAGTACGGGTGACTACTCTACTTCTTCTGGACCGATCCTCCACGGGTTTCGTTCGGGCTCTGATGCCGTCCGCCGTCGCGCTCGGCGGACGTTCCTGGCGGGGGCGGAGCGACGAGACGGGGCGTTCGTGGGCCTTCGATGTGCCGGACCTCTCCGCTTCTTCTTCCCTCCTGTCCGCGTGGTCTTCCCCTCTCACCTGCGTGTGGTCGCTGCGCGGAACTTCTCGATGAGCTCCGCGCGGGTCTTCGCGCCGAGCTTCGCGCGGGCGCGCGTGATGAGGACGCGCACGGTCGAGTGCGAGAGGCCGAGCTCGTAGGCGACGAGCTTGTCGGTGTGGCCGAGCACGAGCTGTTCGAGCACCTGGCGTTCTCGGGTGCTGAGGAGGGTCGGCCCGCGCGCGGCGGGGCCGTTGGCTCGCGCCACCAGGTAGCGGCTGCCTTCGCCTTCGAAGTCGTCGACGACCGTCCAGCGTCCGCGCACGAGCGCGCGCCATGCGGTGAGGACGCGGCGGGGCCTCGAGCGGAGGGTGCGGCGGGCGCGATCCATGCCGAGCACGGCCTCGCGGAGCGCCTCGCGGGCGCCGACGGCGACGTCCTCGGCGTGCTCGAGCGCGCCGTCGCGCCGGAGCACGGCTTCGACCGCGCCCGACGTGCCGTCGGCGAGCGACGGCGACGTCTCGGGGAATTCGGCCCGGCGACCTTCGAGCGCCTCGAGACGGAGGCGCAGGCGCAGCGCGGAGCGGAGGTGCGACGCGACGCGATCCCAGAGATCGCGCTCGTCGTCGCGGAGCTTGCGGAGCCTCGGGAGCGGCGCGCCGACGAGGCAGCCGACGCCCACCGGATCGAGCGCGTTCACGACGAAGACGTCGCGGATGCCGAGCGGCCAGAAGACGTCGCGAACGCCGGGGTGATCGGCGTAGCCCGGCGTCTCGCTGGCGGTGGCGGCCGCGTGCGCGAGCCACGCGCCGCGCACGTAGCTCTCGTCCGACTGCGCGAACAGCTGGCCGAGGCCCTGCGCGTCGAGCGGGCAGTCGAGGATCGGCTCGCGCACGACGAACGGGCGCCTCGAGGCGTCGTAGACGTAGGCCGCCATGCCGAGACCGTCCTCGAGCGCCGGCCGCAGCGCATCGACGATGCCGCGCAGCCACGGCCCTTCGGCGCGGTCCATCGCGTAGGCCGCTTCGAGCACTCGCACGAGATCGGGAGTCTTCGTCATTCGTCAGGGATCGTGAGCGCGCTCGACGCTCGCGTAAAGGGCAACGCGACGACCCCACCGACGCGTCGGGCCGACGCAACGCATGCCTTACGACCGCGACGAGGCGGAAACACGACGTAAATCCTAACGACCGCAACGAGGCGTCGTTCGCCGCTACGACGGACGAAACATCGCGCCGTGATGCCTTCGTCGCGAAACGACGGACGAACACCACGCCGGGGCGCGTTCGTCGCAATACGAACGAAAGACTGCACCGAGGCGCAAACGACGCCACGGCGGACGAAACGTCGCGACGAGGCGCCATCGTCACAACCCACAGATGAAACATCGCGACGAGGCCCGTTCGTAGCGAACGGCGGACGAAACATCGTGACGAGGCCCCTTCGCAGCGAACGGCGGACGAGACATCACGACGAGGCCCGTTCGTAGCGAACGGCGGACGAGACATCGCGACGAGGCCCCTTCGCAGCGAACGGCGGACGAGACATCGCGACGAGGCCCCTTCGCAGCGAACGGCGGACGAGACATCGTGACGAGGCCCGTTCGCAGCGAACGGTGGACGAGACATCGCGACGAGGCCCCTTCGCAGCGAACGGCGGAGGAGGCCCGAAGCCCGCGCGAGCCGACAAAAGTGCTTACACGCGCGACGTAAGCAACCGCGGCGGCGGCTCATAAATTTGGCCCTGATGCGCGTGCGTGTCTTTCGGACGAGGGCGCGGCGCGCGGCGCGCGGCGCTTGTTGGCTGGAGCGCGACGTCGATAGTTTCGTCGCATGCACCTCCCTACTCCGCGTCCCGCTTCGCTGCGCGCCGTCGTGATGTTCGCGTTCGCTTCGTCCTTGTCGCTCGGCACGGCGATGTGCTCGAGCTCGTCGCCGTCGACCGGCGACGCCGAGCAGACCGATCTCGCGGACGGCACCTTCCGCGGCGTCTTCACGGGGACGAACGACCTCGCGGGCGTCGCCGAGCTCGCCGTGACCGCCGCGGATCGCGCGGGGGCGACCGCTTCCCTCCGGCCGCGCGCGGGGGGCACGAGCCCGTACACGGTGAGCGGTCGGGTGACCTTGAACGTCGCGGGGATCGGGCCGATCGACGTGACGGGCACGCTCGACCTCGCGACCGGAGCGGTCGCGTTGTCGGGCACCGCCGCCGGGGCGCCCGTCTCGTTCGAGGGGCGCTACGAGGGCGGCGTCGTCCGCGGCGAGCTCGTGACCCCGTTCGGGCGCGGGCCGCTCGCGCTCACCAACGAGGAGCTCGGAGGCGTACGCGTGCACTGCGGCACGTTCGAGGGGAGCGCGCGAGGGCGCGTCGGCGCGATCGTCACGAACACGCGCGCGGCGGCGGTCTTCGCGGCGGCGGACGGGCGCGCCGCGGGCGGAGAGGGCACGATCGACGGACCGCTCGTGACGGTCACGCTCGAGCCCGAAGGGTCGGCCACCGGCACGGTCGGCGCCGGGCAGCTCACGGGGAGCTGGTCGTTCGGCGGCGGCAGCGGCGCCTTCGCGGCGACGGAGTCGGCGTGCTCGGCGCTCACGCCGCCCGACGCCGCCGCCGACGCGGGCTCGGACGCCGGACCGCCGCTCGTGGACGCCGGGCCGCCCGGCGAGCCCGAGACCGTCTACACGCTCCCGAGCGGCGTCGATGTCGGTCACTTGACCGTCGCCGGCGGGCGCGTCGTCTATTCGGTCGGGCACGTGTACTTCACGCAGAAGCGTGAGCTCGCCACGGTCGGCGTCGACGGGTCGACCCCCACGACGATCGTGCCCGTGAACGATCCGCAGGCGTCTCCCCAACACGGCGTGGCCGGGATCACGGTGCTCGGCGCTCGCGTCTACTGGCTCGCCGGCCGCGCCGGCTCGGACGTGAACCTCTGGTCCGTGGCGAGCGCGGGCGGCGCGCCGACCGACCACGGCACGGTCCACGGCGCGCTGAACGAGGACTACGTCGACGGCGTGCCGCTCCTCGTCAACGACGGCGCGAGCGTGTTCATGTCCGCCTACGGACCGAGCGGCTCGGCGATCCGATCCTTCGACGGCAGCGGATCCCCCGTCGCCACGTTCGGCGGAGGCGACGAGCTGATCGGCCAACACGGCATCGTCCTCGACGGCGCGAACCTGCTCTTCGGCGACTTCACGGCCTCCGCCAGATCGCGAAGACGCTCACGGGCGCGACGACCACGCTCGTCGCGAAGGAGAGCTACGGGCAGTTCGACACGGTGACCAACGTGGTGGTCGACGCCGACGCGATCTACTTCGCGAGCCGCGAGACCTCCGCCGCGAAGCTCTGGCGGCGCCCGAGGTCCGGCGGCCCGATCGAGCCCGTGATCGCGGCCTACCCTGGTCTCCTGCGCGGCCTCACGCTCGTCGGCCAGCACCTCTACTTCGTGCTCCGGCCGCTGGGCGGCGGGCAGCAGGGGCCGGCCGCCTCGAACCTCGTGCGCGTCGCGAAGACCGCCACGAACGGGACGCCCACCACGATCGGCCCGGCGAACCTCCACGACGTCGCCACCGACGGCACCTGGGTCTACTATGGCGCCGGCGCGCAGATCCGCCGCGTGCGCGACGGCTCGTGACGCCGCGGGCGTCGTTTCGACGGCTCACGGCGGAGCCGGCGCGCGCGCTCCCCTACGAGCTCGGAGCGGGAACGGAATCGACGTCCCGTGCCACGGTGGCCCCGTCGGCACCAGGCTGCGCGCGTCCTTCGACGGGGCACGGCGGAGTCGTCGCGCGCGCTCCTTACGAGCTCGGGAGCGGAGCGGCAGCGACGACTCGATCTCTCGTGCCACTGGCGCGCGGTCGGCTCCAGGGCGGACGCGCCCTTCGACGAGGCGCGGCGGAGTCGTCGCACGCGCTCCCTACGGGCTCGGGAGCGGGAACGACGTCTCGGGCTCGTGCCACCGGTGGCACGTTGAGCTGGCGCGCCGGTAGCCCCGCTGCCTGAAGCGCCACCTCCGCGCGGCCGCGGTCGGCGCCCCCGGTAAGCGGGCGCCTCCGGTCAGAAGCCGCCCGCCTGAATTCACGGGGCGAGACCGGACCGCAGGCGCCTCGGTCGGAAGCCGCCCGCGTGGAAATCACGGGACGGTGACCGGTACGCGCGCGTCTCCGGTCGGAAGCTGCCCGCGTGGGAAATCACGGGCGGGCGGCGGCTCGCCCGCGCCGGCAGCGTCAGAAGCGGCCCGCCTGGAAGTCGCGGACGGCCTGCTCGACCTCCTCGGGCGTCGTCATCACGAACGGGCCGTACTGCACGATCGGCTCGCCGAGCGGCTTGCCCGCGACGACGAGCGCGCGCGCCGCCGCGTCCTTCGCGCGGAGACGCACGCCGTCGCCGGACGTGAGGACGCCGAGCTCGCCGCGGGCGAGCGCGCGCTCGCGGCCGGGTGGGCCGACGACGACGTCGCCGTGGAACGGGTAGACGAAGCCCTCGTGGCCCGACGGGACGGCGAGCTCCGCGGAGCCGCCCGGCGCGAGCTCGACGTCGAGGTAGATCGGCTCGGTCGCCCGACCGGAGATCGGTCCGGTGACGTCGCCGACCGCGCCGCCGAGAACACGCACGACGCTCCCGCCCGGGAGCGTGACCCGCGGGATGTCCTCCGACTGGAGATCGCGGTAGCTCGGCTCGCACATCTTGTCCTTGCGCGGGAGGTTCAGCCAGAGCTGAAAGCCGTGCACCAGGCCCTCCTCCTGCTCGGGCATCTCGGAGTGGACGATGCCGCGACCGGCGGTCATCCACTGCGCGCCGCCGGCGGCGAGGATGCCCTCGTTGCCGCGGTTGTCGCGGTGCCGGAAGCGCCCCGCGATCATGTACGTGATCGTCTCGAAGCCGCGGTGCGGATGATCCGGGAAGCCGGCGAGGTAGTCCTCGGGCTCGTCCGAGCGGAACTCGTCGAGCATCAAGAACGGGTCGAGCCGGCGGAGGAGCGGAGTGCCGACGACGCGCGTGAGCTTCACGCCCGCGCCGTCGCTCGTCCGCGTTCCGCGCATGCTCCGATCGATCGAACGATCGAACGCGAGCGACGAGGTGGTGGGGATCGAGCGCGCTGCCTGAGCCATGGTTGCCTTCCTTCCTGACGACTCCCTACCGTAAGGCCTCGGGGTCCGGCTCCAAGGGGAGCCCGCGGCAACGGGGCGTTGTCCGGGGAAGAACAATCGCGGCGGCGCGCGACGGACAAGGCGCCCGGCGGCGCGTCAGGGACAGCTTGGCTCGATCTGACAGGCGCCGGTCGTCGTCGCGCAGACGCCGGCTTCGCAGCACAGCTCGATGTCGCTCTTCTCGCAGCGCGCCGCGCAGCGACCGCCGTCGCAGCTCACGCCGTTCTTGCACGCGTTCTGACCGAGGCACTGCACGCCGCTGTCCCCCGCCGACGCGACGACCCCCTCGCAGCTGTTCATCCCGGAGCACGTGACCGCGACGGTGTCGGAGGCGACGGCGACGACCGCGGCGTTCTTGCAGCTGTTGTCGGAGAGGCAGCGGACGTCGCAGCTCGTCGCGGCCTGGCAGTCGACGCCGGCCTGGCACGCGTTGTTGCCTTCCTTCGGCGAGGCGCCACACTCGACGCTGCACCGGTCGGCGTTGCAGACGACGCGTTCGTTCTTGCAGGCGTCGTTGCCGAGACAGCGAATCGCGCACACGCCGGCGTCGCACGCGACGCCCTGCAAGCACGCGTCCTTCTGCGAGCAGGTCACGCGGCAGGCCGCGCCCTTGCACCTGACCTTGTCGTTCGTGCACGAGGTCCGTCCGTCGCAGAGCACGCTGCACGCGGTGGCGTCCGCGCAGTCGACGCCGTCCTTGCAGGCGTCGGCGCCGTTGCAGCGCACGTCGCACGGGACGCCCGGTGGACAGGTGACCGCTCCGTTCCGGCACTCCGCCCCGCCGTTGCAGGTGATGACGCACCAGCCGGCGACGCACGTGCCCGCGTCCGCGCAGGCGATCGCGCAGTTCTCCGGCGACGCGTCGACGCCGCCGTCGAAGGGATCGAGCACCGGCGGCGGTGGCGGCGGTGGGGCGTCGGGATCGAGCGGGTCCGCGTCGGGGCGATCGACGCCGCGCTCCGGCTCGGCGTCGCGCGCCTCGTCGACCGCGTCCGGCTCGGCGCCGATGACGGACAGACCGCAGGCGATCGCGCTCGCCGCGAGCATGACGCTGCAGATGACGCCCCGAGACCGCACCCTGCTTCAACGCTACCACGCCCGCTCGAGCTTGCCTGCTCTGCCGCCCCCAAAACGACGCCGGGCGGGCCGCGCCGCCCCTCGCCTTCCCCGTACCCGCCCGCCGGCGCCGCCTCCGGCGCGCGCCGTCAGCGCTGCATGGTCCGCAGGAGCGCGAGCGCGTGCTGCACCTCCGCCGGCGTCAGCCCCGCGCGCGCGGCGATCTCGTCCGACCTCGGCGCCCTCCCGAGCTCCGCGCGGAGCGCGCGGGCCGCGCCGACGACGCCCTTCAGGTGGAGCTCGCCCCGGCCGCCCTCCGCCGACACCACGCGGCGACCGCGCGACTCGATCGCCGTGAGCATCGCGTCGATCTCGTCCGAGCCGATCGCGCGCGCGCCGATCGCCTCGCCGAGCGCGTCGAGCGTGATCGCCCCTCCCGGCGCGGTTCCGCGGACGAGATCGTCGACGAGCGCGGCGAGCTCCGGCCTGAGCCCGCTCACGCCGCTCCGCCCGAGGGCGACGGCCAGAGCTTGCGGAAACCGACCGCGACCACCGCGCCGTCGTCGCGCAGGACGAGCGCGCCCCAGCGGCACTTCTCGACGACCCTGCCGTTGACCAGGCCGCCCGCGTCGTCGGCGTAGCGGACCGTCTGCCCCTCGACGATCTGACCGAAGAGCCGCGCGTCGCCGGCGATCTTCTCGAGCTCGACGGCGACCTCGCCGCCCTCGTGGACGGCGACGTCGGACGGCGGCAGGCGGCGGAGCCGCGCGCCGTCGAGCAGCACGTGGATCTCGTGCCGCGAAGCGAACACGACCACGCCGGAGAGCCTCCGCTCGTCACCCGCCGCGCGCGCCGCCGGCGTGGCGCGCGGGAACGTGACGAGCACGCCGGGCGCGAGGCCCGCGGGCGGAGCGTCGATCTCGCTGACGCGACCGCCGAGGCGCGCGCGCGCGGCGTCGATCGAAGGTCTCTTCCGGATCTCTCTCGCCGGCGTGGCGACGATCGCGGGATCGGCGAAGAGCGGTAGGTTCACCTTCTTGCCCACGCCATCATCGTAGCTCCTCAAGTACCGACGCGCTCGAGAACGAGGACGGGTCGCGCTGCCTCACGCGAGCGGGCGAGGTCGATCGACGCATCGAAGTACCAATCGTTGTCCTCTTCGGCGTCGAGCAGCACCTGCCGCACGCGCCAGGTGTCCGTACCGCGATCGATCGTCGTGTGCTTGGGGCTCCGCGCCTCGGGATCGACGCGAATGAGCCCGTGCGCCTCGAAGAACGGCGCGAGCGCCTTGTCGATCTTCGCCGCCTCGCTCGTCTCGAGCTCCGGCGACGGTGCGACGATGCGCGCCGCCTCCGCCCAGTCGCGACGCGCGAGCGCACGGACGAGCCGGAAGACCTCGTTGCGTACGAGGACCGTGAACGCCTTCTCGTCCTTCGTGACGTCGAGCGAGCCGGCGGGCTCGAGCTCCTCGCGCGACGGCGCGGGCTCGAAGAGCTCGTGCGGGTCCTTCAAGCGCTCCCACTCGTCGAGCAGGCTCGAGTCGACCTGCCGCACGATCGCGCCGAACGTCGTGATGAGCTCGTCGACGCCCTCGTCCTTCGCCCACGCCGGCACCGTCTGCACGAGCGTCTTGTAGACGTCCGTGAGGTAGCGGAGGAGCAGGCCCTCGACGCGCTCGAGCCCGTACTCGCGCACGTACTCGTAAAACGACATCACCGACTCGACCATCTCCCGCGCGATCGACTTCGGCCGGATGTTCTCGGCCTTCACCCACGGGTGCTTGCGCGCGAAGGCGTTGAACGTGTCGTAGACGAGGTCGCGGTTCGGCTTCGGGTACTCGAGCTTCTCGAGCTCCGCCATCCGGTCGTCGTACTCGACGCCGGCGGCCTTGAGCTCGGCGACCTTCTCGGTCTTCAGCTTGTCGAGCTGGCGCCGGAGGATCGCGTCGGGGTCCTCGAGGATCGACTCGACGAACGTGAGCACGTCGAGCGGGTACGTCTCCGAGCCCTCGGGCGACCACTCGTCGCGGCGGCCGAGGATGTCGACCAGGTAGAGCGAGAGGGCGTGGTGGAGCGAGAAGTCCTCGCCGAGGTCCGCGTTGACGACCGGGTAGCGCCGCCCGTCGTCGTCGTACTCCCACTCGAGGATGCCGGCCTCGCGGAGCGTCTTCACCATCTCGATCGCCTGGCGGCCGAGGATGCGCTGCTGCGGCTTGCGCTCGTGCGACGCCTTCACGAGCCGCGCGAGCCCCATGCAGCCGCCGCCCTCCGCGCGCGAGAGCACGTTGACCACCATCCCGTGCGAGAGCGAGAAGCGCGAGACGAGCGCCTCGGGCAGCGACGTCACCAGCCTATCGAACGTGCTCTTGTCCCAGTGGACGTAGCCCCACTCCGGCGGCTTCCTCTTCACGAGTCGCCGCTTCTTCGCGGGATCGTTGCCGGCCTTCGCCTCGAGGCGGAGGTTCTCGATCACGTGCTCGGGCGCCTGCGCGACGACGCTGCCCGCGGTGTCGAAGCCCTTGCGGCCCGCACGGCCGCTGATCTGCTGGAAATCGCGCACGCTGAGGATCGCCGTCTTCTCGCCGTCGAACTTGCAGAGTCGCGTGAACAGGACGCTGCGGATCGGGACGTTGACGCCGACGCCGAGCGTGTCGGTGCCGCTGATGACCTTGAGGAGGCCGCGCTGGGCGAGCTTCTCGACGAGCAGCCGGTACTTCGGCAAGAGGCCCGCGTGGTGGACGCCGATGCCGTGGCGCACGAAGCGCTGGATCTCGCGGCCGTACGGGCTGTCGAAGCGCGCGCCCTGGAGTGCGAGGGCGATGGCCTTCTTCTCGTCCTTCGAGCAGAAGTCCATGCTCATCAGGTTCTGCGCCTCCTCCGCGCAGGCCCGCTGCGTGAAGTTGACGAGGTAGACCGGCGCCTTCCCCTTGGTGACGAGATCCTGGACCGTCTCGTGGAGCGGCGTCTCGCGGTACTCGAAATCGAGCGGGACCGGGCGCTCGTTCGAGCGGACGACCGCGGTCCTCTGCCCGTTCGCCGCGGTGAGGTGCTTCTGGAACGGCTCGGGGTCGCCGAAGGTCGCGCTCATCAGGAGGAAGCGCGCCCGCGGGAGCGCGAGGAGCGGGACCTGCCAGGCGACGCCGCGATCGCGATCGGCGTAGTAGTGGAACTCGTCGATGATCACGACGTCGACGTCGGCGCGCGGGCCCTCGGCGAGCGCGATGTTCGCGAGCACCTCGGCGGTGGCGCACACGATGCGCGCGTCGCGGTTGACCGTCGCGTCGCCCGTCATGAGCCCGACGCTCTCGGCGCCGAACGCCCGGACGAGCGCGAAGAACTTCTCGTTCGCGAGCGCCTTGATCGGGCACGTGTAGAAGGAGCGCTCGCCGCGGACGAGCGCGTAGAAGTGCGCGGCCTCGGCGACGAGCGACTTGCCCGAGCCCGTCGGCGTGTTGAGGATCACGTTCGCGCCCTCGAAGATCTCGAGGATGGCCTCCTCCTGCGCGGGGTAGAGGTCCAGCCCGCGCTCGCCTACGTACGCGAGGAACGCGCTCAGGATCGCGTCGCTCGGCGCGTCGCGGGGGGGCAGGTCTCGGAGCGTGGCGGCGGCCATGGGGCCGGTCACCATACTCGATCGCGCGGCGCCCGTCGGGTCACCTGGCGCCAGCCGCGCGCACGAGGATCACGTCGCCGTCGCGGTCGTACACCAGACCACGCGCGCGGGCGATGACGTCCAGCGCCTGGTCCCACGGCACGCGGCGCAGGCGCATCGTGACGGCGCCGGAGACGTCGTCTGCGACGACGATGTTGACCTTGCCGACGTCAGCGAGGAGCCGGAAGACGTCGTGGACGTCGGCGCCCTTCACGTCGAGATCGACCGGAGCGCCGCGGAAGCGCGGGCTCGCGACGGTGTCCTCCCCGCCGATGTGCCGCGTGGCGAAGCGATCGCCGCGCGCGGCGCCCTCGGTCGCGCTCCCGCCCGACGCCGGCTCGAGCGCGGCGTCGTCGGTGAACGCCGTCGGCGGGAGCGGCGCGTCGCTCGGCTTCACCGTCTCCGACCGCGCCGCCGGCCGCGCGTCGCGCGGTCTCTCTTGCGTCTCGCCGCACGCGAGGACGGCGGCGACCGCCAAGCTCGCGAGGCCGAGGCGCGAGGCTCCACGGACGAATCGACGCGGCTCGCCTGAGGGAACGAGGCGGCGACTGAGCTTCGACCGATCCATGATCGTCCTCCGGCTACGCGCGTCGAACGGAGTCCTCTCGTCGAGATGCACGATGAGTGTAGTTTCCATGGGCCGGCACCCTGCTTGCTAATTGGCTCCCTCGATGAGCCGCCTGAGCCACTGGGTCTCGCTGGGCGTGGTCGCCTGCCTCGCCGTCGTCGCCGCGAGCGCCGAGGCTGCGCCGAAGAAGAAGAAGCGCACGGCTCGAGCCGCCGCCAAGACCGAGGAGGTCGGGCCGGAGTTCGACAAGCAGGCCGCCGTCAGCGCCATCGCCGAGGTCAACCTGCAGAAGTGCAAGGCCACGAACGCCGTCAAGGGCGAGGGCCACGTCACCATCACGTTCTCGCCGGCCGGCGCCGCCGAGACCGTCCGGATCGACAAGGGGCCGTGGATCGGCACCCCCGTCGCCAAGTGCATGCAGCGCGAGTTCAAGAAGGCCAAGGTCCCGTCGTTCAAGGGAGACGCCGTCACCGTGGGAAAGACCTTCCACTTCGACTGACGCGACGCAACCCGGGCGCGCGGCCAACTCTCTCGTGGCGCTCGCGCGCGCGATGGTAGAGTGCGGCCGTGTCGCGCCAGAGCCCCCTCGCCGTCGGCCTGATGGCGCTCAGCTTCGCCTTCGTCAGCTCGATCGACGAGCGCCCGGCGCGCGCCGCCGAGGACGAAGAGTCCGGCCAGGAGGCCGCCGACGGCTCCGACGAGTGCCGCGCCTTCCACGAGAGGAACACGCGCGAGCTGCTCGCCTGGGAGAAGAAGCAGCCGCCGGTCCCCTACCAGTACCCGCGCGAGAAGACGTTCCTCAACGCGCCGTGGGCGCAGTTCTTCTCGAGCCTCAACCGCTCGGGGGAGCTCGTCCTCGCGACGATCATCCCGCACGTCGGCGCGCAGTTCCGCGGCGACGCGCCCGCCGCGCACGTCTCGTGGCCGTGGTCGGTGCTCGTCTTCGGGCCGATGTACGCGTGCACGCGCAAGAAGGAGACGTTCGTCGTCCACGGCCACCGCGCGCACCGCGTCCTCATCGAGCCGGCGCTCGTCTCGAGCACGCGCGGCGTCGGCTTCTCGGTGCGCCCCGGCTACCGGTTCATCTGGCACCCGACCTCGTGGGTCGTCGGGCCGGGCATCGGCCTCGGCTCGACGGTCGAGATCAAGGGAAACCGCGAGCCCTTCCGCTACTCGATCGGACCCGAGCTCGTCGCGCACTTCGGCCACTGCTGCCGCTCGTCGTACTTCACGCTCGCCGTCCGCTACGACCGCTTCTTCAAGGGCACGAACCGCGACATCGTCGGCGCGAGCCTCGGCTACACGTTCTTCTGACGCGACGGGCCGCGCGCCGGGCGTCGACGCGAGCTCGGAGCCGCGGCGCGGCGGGCTTCGGACGCGACGGGCCGCGCGCCGGGCGTCGACGCGAGCTCGGAGCCGCGGCGCGGCGGCTACGCGTTCGTCTGATGCGCCTGGGCCGCGATCGCGGGCGCCGTCCCGTTGGCCGCGGGGCGCCGCGCGCCGTTGGCCGGGAGGTCTCCCTGCTGCGCGAGCCAGGCGTCGTCGACGAGGTAGCGGAGGAGGAGATCGACGAGCTCCTCCACGAGCGCCTCGTCGTTGAGGCCCGCCGGGCTCTCGAGGAGGCTCGCGAGCATCGTCGCGCGGACGCACTGGAACGCGACGAACGCGGCCGCGTCGACGTTCTTCCGCCGGACGGGCGCGCCCGTCGCCGCGAGGAAATGCCGGACGAGCGCGATGATGCGGAGATCGAAGGAGTGGATACGGTCGGCCTTGGTCGCGCGGAGGCCCTCCATCGCGAGCACGCGGTGCATCCCGGGCGACGCCACGTAGAGGGCGAGCATGCCCTGGACGCAGCCGCTCACCGTCTCGCGCGGCGACTTCGCGAGGTTGTCGTCGCTCAGCACCGTCTGCATGAGCACGAGCGCGCGCTCGAACTCGCGCTCCTGCAGCGCGTCGAAGATGGCGTCGCGATGCGAGTAGTACTGGTAGAGTGTGCCGACGCTCACGCCTGCGACTTCGGCGATGCGCGTGGTGGTCGCAGCGTCGTACCCCTCGCGCTCCAGAACCTGAACGGTAGCTTCCAAAATGGCGTGGACGGTCGTCTGCGCCCGCGCTTGTTGCGGCCGTTTTCGCGGCTGCGTCTTCTTCTTGGCTGCCATGTTCTGAAACTGAAACGAATGCGAATGGACCGTCGTCGGACGGAGATGGATACTCCAGCGTCGCCGTGCGTCAAACCCGGAGAAAACAAGGTCGCCGAGTCGGCATCTACGGCTGGGGGATTGTCGCGCCCGGAGCGCGCAACGTCGCGGCGCTCGACGCGCTCCTCCGCGAGGGAAAAACCGCGCTGAAGACGGCGAGTCGGCCGGAGCTGGGCGAAGGGCTCTTCGCAGTGGGCGAACCGGACTTCGCAATCGACGACTACGCCGTGTGGATCGCCGAGCGGAAGGGCGAGGCCTTCGCCGCTCGCCTGAAGAAGAAGATGGGCGACAACGTCCTCTTCGCGCTCGGGGCGACCGTCCAGGCGCTGCAGTGCGACGCGAAGCTCGAGGCGGTGGCCAAGGAGCTCGACGAGGCGTGCCACGTCTACGTCGGCTCGGGGGTCGGCGATCTCCCTCAGAGCTACGGCGCGGCGCGCTCGCTCGACAGGGCGACGCGCGCGTGGAGCCGGTTCTGGGCCGACCCGGCGCGCTGCCCGGCGCGCGCGGCCTTCGAGGAGACGGGCGCCGTCGACGGCCCGCCGCCGCCGGTCGATCCGCGCACGTTGCCGGTCGACAGCGAAGAGCGCCTCGACGCGCGCGTCGCGTGGGACGCGTACTGGGCCGAGCGCTCGGCGGGCTTGAAGGAGTTCCTCCGTCGTTTCAAGGCGATCGAGACGCTGGCCAACGCCGACGAGGGGCCCGAGTCCCCGCCGGCCTCGCGCCCGAAGCCCACGTCGGACAAGGCCCACCTCGACGCGATTCGCCGCCGCGTGCGCGCGCTCCGCGCGTTGCTCGACGAGGTCGGCTGCCCGCCTCCGCCGTGGACCGCGGTGAGCCCGGACCTGATCTGGAACATCCAGAACGCGCCGGCCGCGCAGATCACGATGCTGCTCGACGTGCACGGCGCCGCGTGGGCGCCGGTCGGCGCGTGCTCGACGTTCGGCGTCGCGCTCAAGTGCGGGCGCGACGCGATCCTCCGCGGCGAGGCCAAGATGGCGATCGTCGGCACGACCGATCCGCGGCCCGATCCGGCGCTCGTCGGCGCCTTCCACGAGGCGCGCGTGATGGCAGGCACCGGCGAGGTCAACGCGCCGTTCACGTCGCTCCGCGGCACGCACCTCTCCGGCGGCGCGTGCATCTGGATCCTCGGCGAGGAGGAGTACTTCAGCGCGCGCGGCGTCGCGCCGGTCGGCGGCTGGGTGGACGGGATCGCGCTGTCGTCGGACGCCGAGCACATCATCACGCCGTCGATCTCGGGGCCGAAGCGCGCGATGACGCGGGCGTTCGAGGAGGCCGGCGTCGAGGCGAAGGACATCGCGATCGCCGATCTCCACGCGACCGGCACCCCCGGCGACCTCAACGAGCTGTCGCTGGTCGAGGGCTTCGTCGGCGCGCACACGCGCATCACGGCGCGGAAGGGTCAGCTCGGCCACGGGATGGCGAACTCCGGCGGCTGGGAGCTCACGGCGCTCGCGCTCGGCTTGCGCGCCGGCGAGGCCTACGCGACCGGCATCGCCGCGAGCCAGCTCCACCCGAACGTCCGTTGCCCGCAGGCGATCGTGGGCGACAAGGCGCCGATCGTCGCGTCCGACGGCGAGCGCTTCGGCTTCAAGCTCATGCTCGGGATCGGCGGCATCACGTCCTGCGTCGTCCTGAGCGCGGCCCGATAGCGCGGGACGGCCGGGCGCGGGACGGCCGGGCGCGGCGGCGCGGGCCCCGCCACGACCGGCCCGACCGTACGGATCGCCGAGCCCACCCCGTCCGGGTCCGCGGGCGGCTCGCGCGCCGAAGGAAGCGCCGCCGGTGTTGCGCGCTCGGGAAAGGCGCTGTAGATCGTCCAGGCCCACTCAGGAGAGGTGACCGAGTGGCCGAAGGTACTCGCTTGCTAAGCGAGCGTCGGTCAAAAGCCGACCGCGGGTTCGAATCCCGCCCTCTCCGCCAGTCGTTCGATCCCGTGGCTTCGGCCGGGAGTCGAACGGCTTTCGGACGTCGTGCTCGATGGTCCGTCGTTCAGGCGGCAGCTCGATACGACGACGTCGAGGAGCCGCCGCGAATTCGCGAGAGCTCGTTCGAGCGTTCAAATCGCCTACGCGGCGACACGTCCATCGACGTCAGGCCGACGAACACGTTCGACGACGTGAGCGGTTGCGCTCAGAGCAGGCCCCCGAACGCTCGAGGCTGCAGAAGGCCGAAGCCTGCGTGCTGGTGAGGAGCGTCCTGTTTACGTAAATCCTTCGGCGCTTCCGGCACCGCGGGAGGCGCTCCTACGCTGGAAGTCATGATGCTTCGAGCTTCCGCGTGGATCATGTCGATGGGTCTCGCGTTCGCCGCCGCGTGCACACCGTCCTCGTCCTCGGAGACTTCGGGCTCCGGCGGCGATGGGGGGGCGTCGGGATCGCCCGGCGGCGCGGCGAGCTCGTCCGGGGGCTCCTCGGGCGCCGGCGACGGTCCGGAGCTCCCCGCCGGGACGCTCCTCTACGTCCGCGCCGAGACGCGGGATCACGACGTCCTCGTCGCGCGCGATCTCGACGGCGGCGAAGAGCGCGTCGTCACCGACCTCACTGGCGACGGAAGCTCGGGGTGGAACATCGACAGCTATGCGCTCTCGGCCGACCGGCGCCGGATCGCGATCGCGTCGCTCTACGGCCCGACGAAGGAAGACACCGCGACCGGGCTCGCGACGCGCGCGATCTGGTCGTTCGCGACCGACGGAACCGACCCTCGGCGCCTCACCCCGACGTTCCCCAACCGGAGCGGAGGGCGACAACACTACGAGATCGACGTCGGCGAGCCGATGTGGACGGCGGACGGGGCGGGCGTCGTCTTCGGCTTCGGCGAGTACTGGATGGAGGGGGCGAACCTCCAGGGTGGGTCGTTCCCTTGGCTCGTCTCCGCCGCGGGCGGAGCGCCCCCGTCGGCCATTCCGACGTCGACCGCCTGCACCGTCGTCTACCCATCGCGTAACCCGGAGACGGGCGACATGCTCTACATCCACAGCGTGTGCATCCCGGGCCAAGGCGAGCGCGGCCTCTACCTCTACCCCGAGGAAGGGAGCAAGAGCCCGAAGCAGCTCCTGGGTTCGTCGTCCAGCGGCATCGACGTCTACCTCGCGACGCCGAGCTGGCTCGCGGACGGGAGCGGCTTTCTCTTCCTCGGCTCGACCGCGGAGACGAACCAGGCTCCGGCCATCTTCGCCTACGACACGTCGGCGGGGGCGGCGACGATGCTCGCGGCTCCGCCGTCAGGCTCCTACGTGAGGGGCGTCGCGATCTCGCCGGACGGCACGAAGATCGTCTACTGCCTCGAGACGGACTCGAAGCGGGACCTGCACCTCCTCGACGTCTCCACGGCGAAACCCACCGAGAAGGCGATCACGAGCGACGGCACGAGCTGCAATCCATCGTTCTGACGCGCTGTCCGGCCGGGACCCATCGCCCGACGCGGACACGCGGAGCTCGGCGACCGGCCGCGAGCGGACGGAGCGGACATCAGCGCTTCGGCTCTTGCTCGACGCGCTCCCTCGTGAGCGCGTCGAAGCGAGCGAGCGCCTCCCGCCGCGTCGGCGCTCCGAGCTTCCTCGTCGCGCGATGGAGGAGCACGCGCACCGTCGACGTCGAGAGACCGAGCTCGTAGGCGATGACCTTGTCCGTGTGGCCGAGGTGCGCTTGGGTCATGACCTGGTGCTCCCGCTCGCTGAGATCCTTGCGCGGCGATCGCGTCGGTGGCGCATTCTCGACGGCGACGATGAAGCGGTGACCGTCCGTGTCGAACTCGTCGAGGAGCGACCAGCGCGAGCCGACGAGCGGCCGCCAGCGCCGCGTGGCGAGCTCGACGTCGGCGCGCATCTTCTTCGTCCGCGCCTGGTCGAACGCGACGGTCGCGCGGCGGAGCTCCTCGCGAGCCTCGACGACGCCTTCACCGCCGCCGGCGTCGAGCAGCGCGCCGCTCGGGGAGAGGACGGCCGCTGGCCGAGGCCTCGAGGTCCCGACGCTCCTGCGGAGCCGCAACGCGGACGTGAGGTGTGCTGCGAACCTCGTGAAGAGCGTGACGCGCGCGGCGGAGACCTTCGCCGTCGAAGGGAGGAGGGCGCCGAGCCAGAGGCCTTGTCCGCTCGCGTCGAGCGCGTTCACGGCGAAGATATCGCGCGATCCGCCGAGGTGAGCGAAGAGCGGGACGATGCGTCGCATCTTCGCGATGGCGCTGGCGTGCCCGCATGGCAAATGCCTCCACGCCCGAAAGCCGGTCGGGTACGGCGGGCCGTCGTGGCCGGCGGCCTCCACCGCCGCGTAGTACGGTGGGAGCCAGCGCGGATCGAAGCGCTTCGAGGTGGCGAATTGCTCGATGGTGGCGCGCTCTCGATCGCGCGCGTCGTACGTGTACGCGATGACGCCGAGCCCCCGGTCGAGCGCCGGCGCCGCCTGTTCAACGACGTGACGGACGTACTCCGCTCCGTCGAGATCGAGCCGGTAGCAAGCCGCGAGACAGTCGAGGACCGCTCCTTCCGTTGCCATAGGGCCACGCTCAGGGGAGCACACGAGCGCTTGGGGTTACAGCGTTATTAACGGTCGTGAGTATCCGTAGAAAATTCGCGCATGGCGCGGTCGCGACTCCCGCCGCGCCCGCGCCGTGTTCGATTCTTCCGATCCTACGACGTGCCCGCGCGCCGTCCACATCGCCGTGGGCCCCCTCGTGGAGACATCCTTCCGAGGGTGGCCGCGTTCGGGGACGGGGAGCGCGCCGCCATCGCGCTCGCGGCATCGAGGAAGGGTGACCTGCTCCTCTTGGACGACGCGCTCGCCCGGAGACGTCGGACGCGGCGGCGCGCTCACTCGTACATCACGTAGTCGGGCACCGGCGTGAGCGCCATCACCTCGTCGGGGGTCATCAGCTTGCCGCCGTTCGTCTTGTCCTCGTCGAAGAACAGCTTGAAGCCCGGGTGGACGAACGAGGGCATCGACTTCACGAGGTAGTTGTACATCCGGATCTTCGTGGCCTTCGGCCCCAGGCCGTCGACGCCCTTGATGATCGCGACGCCCGGGTGCGCGACGAGCGCGGACTCGTCCTTCACGACGTGGCCGTTGACCTGGTGGAAGACGAGCGCCTTCTCCGGCAGATCGCCCTCGACGACGAGGCCGGAGAGGTACGCCGCGACGTCGTTGATCACCGCGCCGGTCGTCTGCCCGTAGACGGCGCCGGGCTTCTGCTTGCCCTTCATCGCCCACTCGGGATCGAGCGCGACGCCGACGTCGGGCTGACGGAGGTACTTCTCGAAGTGTTTGACCTCGGTCATGAAGTCCGAGTGCCCGGGCTGGATGTTGAGCAGCAAGAGCCCCTTCGCGGCGCGTGCAGCCTGCAAGTATTCGTCGACGACCGAGTCCGGGACGCGGCGACGCCACTTGCCGTCCTTGCCCGGCGCGCCCATCACGATGACGGCGATGAGCTCGAACGCCGGCAGCACCTCGCGGCCCCGAGCGTACTTGTCCGCGTACGAGACGAGCTGCTTCGTCTTCTCCGGCAGCTTGCCGAGGAGCCTGCCGAGGGCCGGCGCGCCGGGCGTGCCGCAGAAGCCCGCGAGGCGATACGCGGGGAACAGCTCGCGGCCGCCGCGCGGGAGCTGCGGGCGCGGAGCGGGCTCGGGCTCCGACGCAGGCGCCTCGGTGGACGCGGCGGAGGCCGACGCGGGCGTCGT
>JAHBWF010000125.1 GCA_019637105.1 Labilithrix sp. | reverse complement strand
GGCGAAGACCGACGCCGCCGCGCCCGCCGCGGCCTCGACGGACGCCGGCGTCGGGTGCGGGACCAAGCCGCTGCCCGACTGCCCGCTTCAGGCGTGGATGAAGGCGCACGCGAACCCGCCGGTGATGACCAACGATCTGCCCGGCCTCGCGGCGGCGCTCGACAAGACGGCGTCGTTCGCCCCGCCCGGCTACGACCACTGGGCCTCGATCTCGAAGGACGGCGCCGCGGCCGCGCGGAGCGGCGATCTCGCGGCGGCGAAGGCGGCCTGCCGGAGCTGCCACGACCAGTACAAGCAGAAGTACAAGACCGAGCTGCGCGCCCGGAAGATCTGAGCGGACCGATGCGCACGATCGCGGCGCGCAGCGCCAGGACGCGTGGCCCGAAGCTCGGGCGCCCGGCGGGCAGCTTCACGCAGAACCGGCGCTTCGAGGCGCTCCGGCGCGCGCTCGAGAAGGCGCCGGCCGGGCTGACGATCGAGGAGCTCGCCGTCACGCTCAAGATGACGTCCCGCTCGGTGCGGCGCTACCTCCGCGAGTTCGACAACAAGGGAGAGGACGGCGCCGGGCTCCTCGAGTTCGTCGAGACGCGCAAGGGCGGCCCGCTCCGCTGGCGCATCAAGCCCGGGGAGCGCGGCCGCGCGGTCTCGCTCCGGCGCGCGCAGGCGTACGCCGTGCTCGCGACCCGCCGCGTCTTCGAGGTCCTCCGCGGCTCGGCGCTCTACGACGAGGCCGACCTCGCGCTCGCGCAGATCGCGAAGGTCGCGCAGACGCCGTTCCGCGCGTCCGGCAAGGCCGAGATCTCGGGCGAGCAGCACCTCGAGGACCGCTTCCTCTTCGTCCAGCCGCCCGCGCGGAGCTACGCGTCGCGCGGCGAGGACCTCGACGAGCTGTTCCGCGCCGTCGCCGACCTGCGCGTCCTGCGCTATCGCCCGCGCGTACGACCGGGCGAGCCGCGCGCCGAGCGCGTGCCGTTCCACCCCTACGCGATGGTCGTACACCAGGGCGCGATCCACGTGCTCGGCGCGCGCGCGACCGGGGCGAGGGCGAGCGCCGAGGTCGACGTCCTGCCGCTCGAGTCGATGACCGACATCCGCACGAGCGAGACGGAGCACTTCGAGCTGCCCCCGACGTTCGACGCCTCGCAGTACGTCCAGGGCGACTTCGGCGTCGCCCGCCCCGCGCGCGCGCGCTTCATCGTCGAGTTCGAGGCCCGCGTCGCCGACGAGGTGAAGTCGAAGCGCATCCATCCTCAACAAAGGATCGCGACGGCCCCCGACGGCCGCGTCCGCATGTCGCTGCCGCTCGTCGACCCGCGCGCGGCCATCGCGTTCGTGCTCTCCTGGGGCGACGCCGCGCGGGTGGTCGAGCCTCCCGAGCTCGTGAACGAGATCGGCACGATCCTCTCGCGCGCGGCATCGAGGTATCCATGACGCGCTCGTCCCCGCCCGCCCCTCCCGTCCCGCTCGAAGACCGCCGCTTCGACGTCGTCCTCTTCGGCGCGACCGGCTTCACCGGAAGGCTCGTCGCCGAGTACCTCGCCGCGCACGCCGACGCGAACGGCGTGCGCTGGGCCATCGCCGGGCGCAACGAGGAGAAGCTCCAGGCGGTGCGGAGCGAGCTCGCCGCGCGCGACGAGGCGCTCCACGATCTCGCGATCCGCGTCGCCGACTCGCACGACGCCGCCGCGCTCGACGCGCTCGTCCCGGAGACGCGCGTCGTCTGCACCACCGTCGGCCCCTACGCCGAGCACGGCCTCGACCTCGCGCGCGCGTGCGCCCGCCACGGCACGAGCTACTGCGACCTCACCGGCGAGCCGAACTTCGTCCGCTCCGTCATCGACGAGTGTCACGACGTCGCGCGCGCCACGCGCGCCCGCCTCGTCAACTGCGCCGGCTACGACTCGATCCCCTCCGACCTCGGCGCGCACATGGCGTGGGACCACGCCCGGCGCGCCCACGGCGAGGGCCTGGCCTGGGTCAAGATGTTCACCGGCCGCACGAGGGGCGCGGCGAGCGGCGGGACGATCGCGTCGGCGCTCGGTCTCATGGACGCCGCCAAGAAGAGCAAGGACGTCCGGCGCCTCCTCCTCGATCCGCACGGCCTCGATCCCGAGCGGCGCGCGGGCGACGGCGCGCCCGACGCGCGCGACGGGTTCGAGGCCGATCAGCGCGGCGTTCGCTTCGACGAGGACCTCGGCCGCTGGACCGCCCCGTTCGTCATGGCGTCGATCAACACGCGCGTCGTGCGCCGCTCGCACGCCCTCTTCCGGGAGGACGGCGGCGGCTACGGCCAGCGCTTCCGCTACAACGAGGCGATGAGCTTCCAGCCGGGCCCGCGCGGCCTCGTGACGGCGTCGCTCGTCACCGTCGGCCTCGGCGGCTTCTTCGCCGCGGCCGCGCTCCCGCCCGCGCGGCGCCTGCTCGAGCGCTTCGTCCTGCCGTCCCCGGGCGACGGCCCGTCGCGCGAGGCGATCGAGGGCGGGTTCTTCGAGATGCACCTCCTCGCCGAGACCGAGTCCGGCCGCCGGCTCCGCGGCCGCGTCGCGGGGACGAAGGACCCCGGCTACGGCGAAACGGCGAAGATGCTCTCCGAGAGCGCGATGTGCCTCGCGAAGGACGGCGCCCGCCTCGATCCGCGCTTCGGCGTCCTCACGCCCGCGAGCGCGATGGGCATGCGCCTCGTCGAGCGCCTCCGCGACGCCGGGATGACGTTCGACGTCCACGACGCCTGAGCGCGGAGGGGCGAGGCCGCCGCGAGCCCTCGCCCGTGCGCCGGACGCCGGATCCGGGCTCCGGAGCCGCGGACGAGCGCGTCGCCCGGCGCGAGCTCGAGCGCGCGGGCGATCGATCGCAGCCCAAGCCGGCGCTCGACGCCCGCCCGAACCACCCACTATGGTGGAAGGCCCCGCATGCGACGGAGCCTCTTCTCGATCTTCGCGGCCGACATCGCCGCGGGCGTCGCGATCCTCTCGGTGACCGCGTTCGCCTTCGCCGCGTGGCGCGCCGGCGGCGCGGCCCAGAAGCGGCTCCGCAAGGACGCCGGCGCCGAGACCGTCGCGGCGGACGAGGCGAGCGAAGGCGGAGGCGAGGCGGCCGCGGACGCCGCGGTCGAACGCGCCGAGATCGACGCCGGACCGCCGGAGCCGGAGCGGCCGCGCGCGTACAACGTGATCCTCATCACGGTCGATACGCTGCGCTTCGACCTCGGCTTCATGGGCTACCCGCGCCCGGTCTCGCCGAACATCGACGCGCTCGCGGCGCGCAGCGTCGTCTACGAACACGCCTACGCGATGGCGTCGTTCACGCCGAAGTGCCTCGGCCCGCTGCTCATCGGCAAGTACTCGAGCGAGGTCTACCGCGACTTCGAGCACTACACGAACTTCGCCCCGGCCAACGTGTTCCTCGCCGAGCGCGTGCAGGAGGGCGGCGGCCGCACGATGGGCGCCGCCACCCACCGCTACTTCGGCTGGAAGAAGGGCTTCGACCAGGGCTTCGACGTCTGGGACACCTCGGCGATCCCGCCGAACTCGGTCGACAACGATCCCACCATCACGAGCGAGAAGCTCTCCGACGTCGCGATGGGCCTGCTCGGGAGCGCGAACGCCGCGGACCTCCCCGTGCGGGCGGCCGAGCCCGTGGTGACCGAGGCGCGGACCGGGCCGGCGAAGGACCATTTCTTCGCCTGGTTCCACTACCTCGATCCCCACCTGCCCTACGTCCCGCACCGGGGCGCCCCCGATTTCGCCTCGATGCCCGCCGAGGGCGTCCCGCGCGAGCGCGCCGCGTACGACGGCGAGGTCTGGTTCACCGACGCGCAGATCGGGCGCCTGCTCGGGCACGTCGCCGAGCAGCCGTGGGCGAAGGAGACGGTCATCGTCCTGACGTCGGATCACGGCGAGGCGTTCGGCGAGCGCGGCCACCGCGGCCACGGGCGCGAGCTCTGGGAGCCGCTCGTCCGCGTGCCGCTGCTCGTCTACGTCCCGGGCGCAGCGCCGCGGCGCATCCAGGCGAAGCGCTCGCACATCGACCTCGTGCCGACGGTCATCGAGCTCATGGGCCTCGCCGAGGACGCCGAGCTCCACGGCACGAGCCTCCTCCGCGATCTCGACGGGGCTGCGGTCGAGGAGCGCGACGTGTACATCGACATGCCCGAGGGCCCGTACAACGACATGCGGCGCGCCGTCCTCACCGGGCCGTCCCCGGGGCTCAAGCTGATCGACTTCGGCGGCGGACGCTTCGAGCTGTTCGATCTGGCCACCGACCCGGCCGAGGCGAAGAACCTCGCGTCCGCCGAGCCCGATCGGCTCGCCGCCGCCAAGGCCGCGATGACCCGCGCGCGCGAGTCGCTGAAGGTCCTCGCGCCGACGCGGTGACGCGCGCCGGCGGTCAGAGCGCGCGCGGGATGTGGATCACCGGCGCGGGCGGCGGCTTCTTCTTCTCGACGTCGAACCTCTGGTCGAAGAGGAAGACGTCGTCCTGAGCGTTCACCACGAAGAGCTTCGACGGGTTGATCGGCTTGATGTCCTTCCGCTCCGCCGTGTTCAGGGCGACGGTGAACTGAGAGCCCGGCGGCACCTCGAGCGCGAAGCTCGCCGCGCCGGCCGCGTCGGTCCGCGTGACCGCCTTGTCGAGGTACATGACCGGGAGGTTCGGCCCGTTGTCGGCCCGGACCGCGACGACGACCCGCCGCATCGCCGGCGGGCACTGCACCGCGTACTCCGGCACCTTCGACTTCTCGGCGAGCCGCGTCAGGCGGATGCTGAGCGGCTTCGTCGGGGTCTGGAACCCCTCCGGGCACGTCACGGTGACGTCCGTGATCTCGCCCTCCACGCCGCCGATCTTCAGCAGGGCGCGGCCCTCGGCGTTCGTCGTCCCGAGCGGTCGGTTCGCGCGCGAGATGTTCGCGCCGACGACCGGCTTGCCCGGGTCGCTGTCCACCTTCACCGAGACCTGGAACGGCTCGGGCGGAGGCGGCTCGGCGCATCCCCCGAGCGCGAGGGCGCCGATCAGAAGAAGGAGAAGGCGTCCGACGGCGTGTTGCCTCATGGCGATCCTCGAGGGTATCGACCCGACCACCTCGGTCAAGTGACCTACCCCGCCTCTTCTCCAAGCCTACGCGGAGCGCCCCCGAAAGTTGCCCCGCCGGTACAGTGAGAGGAGACGAATGCGCGAGTTGCGCAAATTCGCCGGTGGTCCATTGGATCGGCGTCCATCCATGTCGTTTGGAGCACCGCAGATCCATGGGGGAATGTGGGTGTTGTGCGCCCGACAACATCGGCCCTCGAAAACCCTGGAGATACGTTGCGTCCGGAGCAACGTCCTTTTGGACCTTCCGCTGGAGCTAGAATTGGACGGGTGGCACGTCTCGAGCAAGACGTTGTCTGCGAGGCAACGAGGTGGCTCGAAAGGCCGAACCACCCGAGAGCCTCGACGATGCCGCGCCCGGCGGCACACCAGACCGACAGAGAACCAAGGAGATTCCCATGAACAAGCTCGTCAAGAAGGTCCGCGGCGCGTCGATGGTCGAGTACGCTCTCCTCCTCGTTGCGATCCTTCTTCTCGCGGCTGGCGCGTTCAAGGCGCTCGGCCCGAAGGTCGGTCAGGCGGCAACGCGCGGCGGCGCCCAGCTCTGAGCCGTCGTCTCGTTCCGGGCCTCGGATTCCGGCGTCACGCTGTATGATGGCGTGACGCCGCGGGGTTAGAGGGACGGGAGAGGGAATGACCGAGCCGCATCAGCACGCTGTTTTTCTCATAGCGATCGCGGTGGCGGCAATCGGAGCGGTGCTCGACTGGCGCAAGGGGGAGATCCCGAACTGGCTGACACTGCCGGCTCTGGCGCTCGCGCCGTTCATTCACGTCGCCCGCTACAGGCTCGCGAAAGAGACCACGGAGACCGCCCTCTACGAAGGCGCGTTCTCCCTCGGCGGGGCCGCTCTCTGCGCGGTGGTCCCGCTTCTCTTGTTTCGCCAGAGCGCGATGGGAGGAGGTGACGTCAAGCTGTTCGTCACCCTGGGAGCGATCCTCCAACCCGTCCTCGGAGTCGAGGCTCAGATGTACGGGTTCTTCGCCGGCGCCATCCTTGCACCAGCGAGGCTCGCTTACGAAGGCAAGCTCCTCTCGACCGTAAAGAACGCCTTTTCGATCGGAGCCAACTTCTTCCTTCCGAAATCGAGACAGCGAAGCGTCGACTCCGCAGCGCTCTCCTGGTTTCGCCTCGGCCCTGCAATCTTTCTCGGCGTCGTTCTCACCGCGTATCTGCACTGGTAGCCGCGCGGGCGCCGATTCGTCACCCCAAGCACCTCACCGTCGCGTGAGGCACGGAGCAATCGGGACTCATGCGCCGTCGTTCCAATCGCGCATCTCGTCGGGGGGCCGTGCTCGTGGAGTACGCGTTCCTCCTCACCGCGTTCGCCATCCCGGCGATGATGGGGATCGTCGCAGGCGGCGTGGCGATGGCCAAGGAATACCAGGAAGCGCGGAGCCAGCTGCTCCGCCCGTTGCCGTGAGGGGATGCCGTTGAGACCTTCGAACGAGCCGCGAAAACTGAAGGAGCTTCGTCGCGACACGAAGGGCGCCGTGATGGCCGAGTTCGTCATCGCCATGGTGCCCCTGCTCATGACGTTCTTCTCGTTCGTGCAGCTCTCGAAGGTCGCCACCGCGCGCCTCGTCGTGAAGCACGGGACGATCATCGGCGCGCGCGCCGCGTCGGTCATCTCGAACGCGAACAACAACACGCCCGACGCGAAGGGAGACGGCAAGGCCGACATCCAGAACGCGGTCCGCGTGGCGATGGCCCCGTGGACGGCCAAGGGCGGCATCGGGAACGTCGACGTCCAGGTGAGCGACCAGTCGAGCCGCGACGACCCGTACGGCTGGGTCACGGTGACGGTCAAGGCCACCTACAACTGCAACGTGCCGATGGGCTTCATCGCGTGCGGCGGCAGGACCAAGACGCTCGAGGAGAGCTACCGCATGCCCCACCAGGGCGCCATCTACGAGATGTGAGGCAAGGACGATGACGGCGACCATGAGCATGGACACGACGTTCCAGGGATTGCTCGGCTGCGTCTCGTCCGGACCTCGGCGCTCGACGCGCCCGTCGGACGGCCTCTCGCTGCTCGAGGATCAGCGCGGCGCCGTCATGCTGACGGGCCTCTTCATGGCCTGCTTCCTCATCGGCTCGCTCTGGTTCGTCATCGGCATCGGCGACGCGGTCGTCTTCCGCGACAAGATGCAGGAAGCCGCCGACAGCGGCGCGTTCTCGTCCGCCGCGCTCCACGCGAAGGGGATGAACTTCATCTCCCTGTGCAACCTGGTGATGCTCGTCGGGACGGTCATCCACATCGTCCTCGGCGTCATCAGCGACGTGAAGTTCGCGCGGATGATCTACATCTGCATCTACACGCTCGGCATCGGGTGCATCCCGGCGATCGCCGACTTCGAGTCGGCCTACCGCCGGTGGGACCGCTACTTCTCGATGATGAGCAAGGGCTTCAAGGCGATCCACATCGCCCAGAAGACCGCGTCCTACGCCTACCCGGGCCTCGGCGTGGTCGAGGCCTACAAAAACGGCCGGAAGTACGGCGGCGACAGCCGGACGAGCAACGTCAACGTGCTCGCGGCCAGCTCGTCGATCCTCCCCGGCGCGGCGGCCCGCGGCCTCGGCGCGAGCAGCGTGAAGAAGGAAGGCCTCCCCGTCGAGGCGAAGAAGTTCAGCGACCTCTGCAAGAAGGTCGTGTCCGTCGCCACGAACGGGCTCGTCAACCTCATCGGCCTCGGCAAGTCGGTCTCCGGCTCGAACCTCGGCGGCAGGGCGCTCTCGATCTTCAACAGCCTCGTCGGCGCGGTCCTCGAGTTCCGCTACTGCAACAAGACCGACATGCACTTCGAGCCCTTCGGTCCGGGCTTCGACAGCTTCTGGGGCGAGGACGGCCCGTACGTCATGTACGGCCCGGCCTCCAACGGCAGCGTCTGGATGCAGACCTGGGCGATCAACATCTCGCCGAAGCTCAACGACACCTCGGAGAGCCGCGTCGGCCTCGCCGCCAAGCGCTACTCCAAGTACACGACGCAGGAGGGCTCGCCGGCCTACTTCGCCCAGGCGGAGTTCTACTTCGACTGCGACGCCAAGTGGAGCACCGCGGCGTGCAACTTCCAGGACGGCGCCACCTACGCCATCAAGTGGCGGGCGCGCATGCGCCGCCTCGAGCTCCCCGCCCTGACGAGCGCCATCGCGGGCGGCGCGCTGGCGGCGGTCACCAACCTCAGCGCCGTCGCCGACTTCAAGAAGGCGATCCCCGACGCCATCAACGACATGCTCGGAAACAGCGGGGTCGGCGGCGCGGCGTTGAAGGGCGTCATCGACAACCTCGTCGGACAGCTCCAGGGCGTGCTCACGAAGCCCATCACCGACGCCGCCGGCAACCTGAACCCCACGCTCTCGCAGTTCGGCATGACCTCCTACCACTGAGGCCTCTCGTGAAGTACGACCGCGTCCCCACCTCCGTCTCTGCTCGTCGCCGGACTCGTCGTAGCCGCGCGGCGGCGCGCGGCGCGGCCATGATCGAGAGTGTCATCGTCATCTCGACGATGCTCATCTTCCTCGGCCTCATCGTCTGGACGCGCCAGGCGTACGGCATGAAGCTCGACCTGCAGCAGCGGACGCGGTCGGACACGCTCTACTACGCCTCGCACGCCTGCGAGGACACGGGCGGCGGCATCGGCCAGTCCGGCGGCGGCGGGACGGTCCCCGGAAACGGCGGGCCGGCCGCGGGCGCCGCGGGTCAGTCCGGCCTGCCCGACGCGGCGGCGGTGAACCGAAACTGGAACAACGCCTCGGGCTCGCTCAGCGGCACGGCCAGCTGGCAGGCGGTGTGGGACCAGAACGCGCGCGGCGGCAACGCGGCGATCAACTACGGGAAGATGTCGCTCACGAGCAACGTGACCGCGGCGTCTGCGGTCACCTGCAACGAGAAGAAGTACAAGAGCCAGCTCATCGCGTGGTTCCAGTTCGGCGTCGACTTCGTGAAGACGGGCGGCGGCGTCATGAACCTCTTCCGGTAGAGGAGCGAAGAAGACCATGTCCGTTCGACCCACTAGGAGCCTCGAGAAGGCGAAGCGAATCCGGGGCCTCGTTCGGGTCTGGGGATACTTCTTCTGCGTGATGGTCGTGTGCGGCCTCATCAGCATCCGCCACGCGCGCGCCGAGTACCAGGACCAGACGCTCCTCTTCGGGCGCCAGATGGTCACCCTCGCGAAGGCGTCGAACCACGAGGTCACGAAAGTCATCTTCAACGGACAGCCCGTCCACGTCGGCAGCTCCGTCACCGAGGACAGCGCGGCGCGCGTCCTCGAGCGCTACGAGGAGTACTGCAAGGCGAACCGCGGCCAGATGGGCGTCGACTTCACCGAGATCGACAAGTCCGGCACGGTGAAGCCGCTCCGCAAGGCCGACGCGGTCGATCCGAACGCCGACGCGCCGGCGATCGCCAAGGCGGGCTACGTCCGCTCGGGCAGCGACGAAGAGGGCGCGGTCATCTGCTTCGTGAAGGGCCCGAAGACCAAGCCGACCACCGGCGAGGCGTTCCAGTCCTTCATGACGACCGGCGAGCTCGGGGCGATCGGCGAGCTGCGCTACGCCTACGCGAGCAAGGGCCCGAGCGGCAAGACGCTCGTGTTGACCGTCTGGACGGACTCCGCGTTCAACCTCCGCGACATGGTGCCCGAGGACGGGCAGGACGCCGCGGGCGAGGACTTCGCCGAGGTGCCGCGCGTGCCGAACGCGACGCGCATCATGGCCGCGAAGGCGGACGGGATGCCCTACGGCGTCAACGTCTACAAGACGACCGACGCGCCGGCGAAGACGTTCGAGTTCTTCGATCGCGAGATGAAGCGCGCCGGCTGGTTCGCGTACGATCCCGAGATGACCGAGGCCGAGGACCACGGCCAGGGCCGCGCGTACATGAAGGACGCGGTCGTCGTCACGCTCGGCACGAGCGTCCAGCCCGAAGGGAACTTCGTGGCGGTGGGCCTCGCCGGCGTCGCCGCCGACGACAAGCTCGGCCACCGCTGAGGCCGCGCGATGCGACGTCACGCGGCCGCCAGGGCGACGTCGCCGGACGGGCTCCCCGAGGACGTGCGCGCGCGCCGCGAAAGGACGCGAACGCGCGCGATTCGGTTGAATCGTTTCCGCCTGCCCCACGTCCTGCTCTCTCGAGGGTGCACGCGATGAAACGCTCGAAGAAGAGTTCCCTCGTCCTCGCCGCCGCGCTCGGCCTCGCGACGACGCTCGGCGTCTCGGACGCGAGCGCGGTCCGCATGACGATGCTCCAGAACCTGATGAAGCGCATGAACGGCTTCGTCAACGCCGGGAACATGAAGTCCACGGCGATGATCCTCAACCTCGTGAAGAACACGGGTCCGGAGGAGTACGGGCAGTGGACCCAGATCGCGTCGAAGGCGCAGGCCGCGGCCGCCGCCGGCGACGTCGTCGCCCTCAAGAGCGCCTGCAAGAGCTGCCACGACCAGTACCGCGAGTCCTACAAGGCGAAGTACGGCTCCGGCGGCTCGGACAAGGGACCGCCCGTCCCCGTCCCCGTCGACTGACCTCTTGGCAGGTTGGTCGGGCAGGTTGATTCGGGCGGGTTGGTCCAAGCAGGTCGGTCGGGGGTCAGGTTGGTGCAGGTCGGCGGCGAGCCGGGACGTCGTGTCGAGCGTATTTTGCGCGATCCGCGCAGCGCGCGCGTGTCGTCGAGAGACGACAGCGGCCTGGAATCGCCGAGGACCGCCGTGTAGCATTCGATCGGGATGAATCGTCGCGCTCTCTTCATCGCGGTTGTCGTGGGCATCCTCGGGGCCTTTCTCCTCGTGCTGTACCAGCGGCGCTTCGAGCTCGAGGCCTCCGGCGGCGAGAAGGTGAAGCTCCTGATCGCGGTCAAGAAGATCGAGCGCGGCAAGCCGATCACCGACGACGTGATCGCCATCCGCGAGATCCCGCTCGCCTACGTCGACGAGCGCGCGATCCGCGAGACCGAGAAGAACAAGATCCTCGGGCTCAAGGTCGGCAACGCCGTGAAGGAGCAGCAGCTCCTCCTCTGGAGCGATCTCACCGCGACCGACGAGCACAAGGACCTCTCCGCGCTCGTCTTGCCGGGCTACCGCGCGGTCTCGATCAAGGCGGCGCGCGACGACACGAGCATCGCGCTCATCAAGCCGGGCGACTACGTCGACGTCATCGGCGTCATCGGCGCGAGCACCGCCATCAACGAGGCCAAGAACGCGGTCGTCCTCCTCCAGCGCGTGCTCGTCCTCGCGACGGGCACCGACACGTCGCCCGACCAGGCGAAGGACACGAAGGAGGCGAACCCCTACGCGTCGGAGAACCTGCTGACCTTGAGCCTGACGCTCACCGAGGCGCAGGTCCTCGCCCTCGCGGCCGAGCGCGGGCGGCTCGCCGTCGCCGTGCGCCACCCGGACGACCAGGCCCGCACGAGCGGCATCGTCGACCTCAACTTCAACCAGATCGTCGACGAGAAGGAGCGCGCGAAGATCCGCAACGTGCGGACCGGCCCGCGTGACATCACGGCGCCGGGGCAGCCGCAATGAGCGGAGCGGGGCGGCGCGAAGTCGAACGACACGTCGTGAGGACAGGCCGAGCAGGGGTGATCGACGGCGGCGACGGCCGCCCGAGGAAGGGGCATTCGGAGCGTATGCGTATCGGCGTCTTGCTCGCTGCCATGGCGGGGCTCGCGGCTCCGCTCGCCCTCGCCCCGCGTGACGCGTGGGCGCAGAAGTCGGGCGGTCACGAAGACATCGCGCTCGCGATCGGCGAGACCCGCACGCTCTCGGCGGCGGGCATCCGCGAGTACTCCGAGGGCGTGAAGGGGATCGTCGACGTCATCCCGACGCCCGACGGCCGGACCTTCGTCCTCACCGGCAAGAAGGAGGGGACCACGACCCTCCTCCTCATCAGCAACACCGGCGCGCAGACGACCTACGAGATCAACGTCGCCAAGCGGAACGTCGGCCTCGTCGAGCGCGAGGTCCAGGAGCTGATCAAGGACATCTCCGGCCCGAAGACGCGCCGGATCGGCGCGCGCGTCTTCATCGACGGCTCGGTGGCGACGCCGGCGGAGAAGGACCGCGTCGACCAGATCGCCGGCCTCTACGGCGAGCAGGTGCAGTCGATCGTCACCGTGGGGCGCTTCGAGGAGCGCAAGCTCCTCGTCCGCCTCGACTTCTTCTTCGTCCAGTACGAAAAGACCTCCGGCTACAACGCCGGCATCGGCTGGCCGGCGAGCATCGGCGGCACGCAGGCGGGCGTCACCGACCCCGTCTTCCAGAACAACTACAACTTCGACTTCATCACGCGCACCACCACCACCGCGCAGGCCTCGGTCGTCAACCAGCCGATGCCGCGCCTCGACATCGCCGCCCGCCGCGGCTGGGTGAAGATCGCGAAGCAGTCGAGCGTCATCACGGCGAACGGCAACGCGGCGACGTTCCAGAACGGCGGCGAGCAGAACTTCATCACCGGCGGCGCCGGCTCGGGCCTCGTCTCGCAGCTCGTCAGCGTGAAGTTCGGGACCGACATCAGCGTGCTCCCCCGCTACGACTCGAACACGAGGGACGTCGAGCTGAAGCTCGCCGCGGACGTCGCGGATCTCACGCCCGCCAGCCAGCCCGGCGGACCGCCCGGACGCACGACGGCGAAGCTCGAGACGCAAGTCACGCTCAAGCTCGGTCAGGCGCTGATCCTCTCGGGCATCAAGACGGCGACGCAGCGGCACCTCATCAACGGCCTCCCCGGCCTCTCCGAGATCCCGGTGCTCGGCGTCCTGTTCGGCACCCACGGGCACGACAGGGCCGACACCGAAGGCGCCGTCTTCATCGTCCCGAGCATCGTCGACACCGTGCCGAAGAGCGCGCTCGAGCTCATCAACAACGCGATGACCACGTACAAGGAGTACTCCGGCGAGATCGAGTACGTGGACACCTACCCGAAGACGCCGCCGAACGCGAAGTAGCCCGCGATGCACCTGCAAGTCGTCGTTCAATCAGACGCGGGAGCGCAGAGGACGGAGCTCTACCCGGCCAGCGGCCCCCTCACGATCGGACGCCACCCGCAGTGCTCGCTGCGGCTCGACAGCGATCTCGTCTCGCGCCAGCACGCCGTCGTGAGCGCCGGCCACGGCGCGCTCCGCGTCGAGGACGTCTCGACCAACGGCACGATCGCGGGGGACCTGCTCCTCCGGCGCGACTCGGTGGAGGTCCCGTACGGGACGCCCATCGTCGTCGGCGACTTCACCGTCTTCGTCTACGCGCTCGATCCGCAGGGCAACCCCATCGGCCCGACGGTCGCGCAGATCCAGCAGAACGACACGCGCCAGCGCCTCCAGTCCGGCTCGAACCCCGGCATGAACGGGCGCGGCATGGCGCCGACCAACCCGCCGCGCGGCATGGCGCCGACGGCCGCCGTCCCGATCCCCAACGTCAGCGGGATGAACCCGGTGATCGCCCACGTCGGCTCGCAGCCGGGACCGAAGGGCGTCCACCTCCCCGCGCGGGGCGAGGACGAGAAGCTCAAGGCCGAGGTCGCGCTGAGGCGCGAGATCCACAAGCTGCTCCTCGAGCACCTCGACCTCGCGACGATCGACGCGAAGAAGCTCGACGACCCGTCGATGCGCCCGAAGGTGCTGAACGCCCTCCGTCGCATCATCGCGCAGATCGACTCGCGCATCCCGCCGGAGATGGACCGCGACGGCCTGATCGGCGAGCTCGCCGACGAAGCGCTCGGCCTCGGACCGCTCGAGCGCTTCCTCTCGGACGGGAGCATCACCGAGATCATGGTCGTGGACCCGAACACGATCTACATCGAGCAAGGCGGCAAGATCGTGCTGTCGCAGGCGCGCTTCACCGACGACGAGCGCGTCCGCGCCGTCATCGAGCGCATCGTCACCCCGCTCGGCCGGCGCATCGACGAGTCGTCGCCGCTCGTCGACGCGCGCCTGAAGGACGGCAGCCGCGTGAACGCGGTCATCCGCCCGATCGCGCTGCGCGGCTCGTGCATCACGATCCGAAAGTTCTCGAAGGTCCCGCTCACGCTGGACAAGCTCGTGAGCTACGGATCGATCACCGAGCGCATGGGGCGCTTCCTCACCCGCTGCGTCCACGCGAAGAAGAACATCGTCATCTCCGGCGGCACCGGCTCCGGAAAGACGACGCTGCTCAACGTGCTCTCGGGCGCCATCCCCCCGGACGAGCGCATCGTCACGATCGAGGACGCCGCGGAGCTCCAGCTCAAGCAGCCGCACGTCGTGTCGATGGAGACCCGCCCCGCGAACCTCGAGGGCCGCGGCGAGTACACCATCCGCGACCTCGTGAAGAACGCCCTCCGTATGCGCCCCGACCGCATCGTCGTCGGCGAGTGCCGCGGCGGCGAGGCGCTCGACATGCTCCAGGCGATGAACACGGGCCACGACGGCTCGCTGACGACGACGCACGCGAACTCGCCGACCGAGGCGATCAGCCGCCTCGAGACGCTCGTGCTCATGGCCGGCGTCGATCTCCCGCTCCGCGCCATCCGCGACCAGATCTCCTCGGCGGTGCACGTCATCGTCCAGCAGAGCCGCCTCTCGGACGGCTCCCGCAAGGTGACGGCCATCAGCGAGGTGACCGGCATCGACAGCGACACGACCGAGATCGAGCTCCGTCCGATCTTCGAGTTCATCCGCACCGGCACCGGCCCCAAGGGCCAGGTCATCGGTGAGTACCGCGCCACGGGTTACCTGCCGAGCTTCCTCCAGACGTTCATCGTCATGGGGCTCGTGAAGAAGGGAGAGCCCTACATATGAGCCTCGGAGACGTCTCTCAGACGACGCAGACCCTCAAGTGGGCGAGCCTCGGCGTGAGCTCGTTCGCGCTCTTCGCGGGGACCTGGCTCGCGGCCGCCGACCAGTCGGGGCCCGTCTACCGCTACAGCGCGCGCTACACGGCGTCGCTCGAGCGGAAGCTCCGCCCGATGTTCATCTTCACGCCGGGGCGCACGATCGCCTACGGCCAGGCCGCGGCGATGTTCCTCGTCGTCACGGCTCACGTGCTGATGACGATCGAGTTCTGGTACGTCGGCCTGCTGCTCATCGCCATCGGGCCGACCGCGTACATCGAGATGATGCGCAGGAAGCGCGTCGAGAAGATCGAAGAGCAGCTCGACAACTTCATCCTCGCCCTCGCCAACGCGCTCAAGACGACGCCGAGCATCGGCGCGGCGTTCAACTCCGTCGCCGCGGTCATCTCGGACCCGATGCGCCAGGAGGTCGACCTGGCGCTCAAGGAGATGAAGGTCGGCTCGACGCTCGAGCAGGCGCTGCTCCACATGGCCGCGCGCGTGGGGAGCCGCCAGCTCGACTCGGCGCTCAGCGCGATCCTCATCGGCCGGCAGGTCGGCGGCAACCTGCCGAAGGTCCTCGAGACCACCGCCGGCACGCTGCGCGAGATGCGCCGCCTCGAGGGCGTCGTCCGCACGAAGACCGCCGAGGGCAAGGCGCAGCTCTGGGTCATCGCGCTGATGCCCTTCGGGCTCCTGCTGGGGCTCAACACGCTCTGGCCGGGCTACTTCGACCCGCTGACCAAGAGCCTCGTCGGCTACCTCGTCATCATCGCGTGCACGTCGTGTTGGGTCGCGAGCATCGTCCTCGCGCGCAAGGTCTTGAACGTGGACATCTGATCGTGAGCCCCTCCCTCTGGACCCCCGGCGTGAGCGTTCAGCTCCAGGTCATGCGCGTGGCCGTGCTGCTCTGCATCATGACCGCGGCGATGGCGCTCGCGTACGCCATCGCCAGCGCGCCGACGCGGGTGGCGAACCGCCTCGGCCTCCGGGGCCTCAAGCGCCAGCGTGTCCTCGCGCAGAACGAGCTGTGGGCCGGGATCGAGCCGCTCGTGCGCTGGCTCGGCGTCCGCGTGAGCGGGATCCTGACCGACGAGCAGCGCGCGGAGCTCGATCGCCAGATCGGCCTCGCCGGCGACTACATGGGCCTCACCGCCGACGAGTACCTCGCGCTCTCGCTGCTGTCGGCGGTGGGCGGCGCGATCGTCGGCGCGCTCGGCGGATTCGTGCTCGAGCTCGGCGGCATCGCGCTCATCGTCGGCGTCATGCTGGGCGGGGCGATGCCCTACATGCAGATCAGCGGCGTCGCGCAGGAGCGCCTGAAGAACGTCGGCCGCGGCCTGCCGTACGTCATCGACCTGATGGCGCTGTCGATGGGCGCCGGCCTCGACTTCCCGGGCGCCGTGCGCCAGGTCGTCGAGAAGTCCTCGAACCCCGACGATCCGCTGGTCGAGGAGTTCACGCTCATCCTCCAGACGATGAACCTCGGACGCACCCGCAAGGAGGCGCTCCTCGAGTTCGCGCGGCGCGCCCCCGTCGAGACCGTCACCGAGTTCGTCAACTCGCTCGTTCAGGCGGAGGAGCGCGGCAACCCGGTCGCAGAGGTCCTCACGATCCAGGCGACCGTGTCGCGCACGCGCCGCTCGGTCCGCGCCGAGGAGGCGGCGGCCAAGGCCGGCGTCCAGATGGTCGGCCCGCTCATGCTCGTGTTCTTCTGCATCATGGGCTTGCTGATGGGCCCGGCGTTGATGAATATCATGGGAGGCCTGTGACGCTCTCGGGCGTCCTCCGCTGACATGCGCGTCCTCAAGTTCCAGACCCGGCTGCCGACGGGGCAGATCGAACAGCTCAGCATCGAGAGCGAGCGTGTCCTCATCGGGAGCGGCGCTCACTGCGAGATCCGCCTGCCGCTCGCGGAGGCGCGCGTCGAGCACGTGCTGATCGAGCTCGGTCCGGCGGGCGTCTTCGCGCGCGCGCTGAGCTTCGAGCCGCCGCCAACGATCAACAACGTCCCGTTCACCCAGGCGCCGCTGCCCCCCGGCGCGATGCTCGGCGTCACGGGGACGCAGATCTACATCGAGATCGTCGAGGGCGCGGCGGCCGGCGGCGCCCAGCAGCAGCAGAAGAAGTCGAGCCCGCTCTTGCTCGTCGCGCTGCTCATGATGGTGCCCGCGGCCGGCTACCTGTTCCTCGGCGACGACGGCTTCGCCGGCGGCGAGGGCGAGGACCTGACCCCCGCTGCCCCCGAGCTTTGGCCGGCGCCGGTGGCGCAGTGTCCGCAGCGGGATCCCGCGGCGGCGCTCGGCTTCGCGCGCGAGCGGATGGCGGTCGCCGACGCCAAGCGCGAACGCCGCCCGTTCCACGTGCAGGACGGCGTCTCCGCCGTGCCCACCTACGAGCTGGCGGCCGCGTGCTTCCGCGCCGGCGGCGACGCGGCGTCGGGCGGGCTCGCGGATGAGTCTGCGAAGTACCTACGTCGTGAAATCACTGATGATTTTCGTATGCGCCGCGTCCGGCTCGACCACGCGCTCGCGACCGAGGACTACGTAAGTGCTCAAAAGGAGGTCCGGGTTCTTCTACAATTCGTCGAGGGCACCTCGGGTGACTACGTCACATGGCTCTCAACCCTGGAACGCAAATTGAAGCTCAAGGTCGGCGCCGCGGAGAACCAATAGCTCGCTGGCTCACCCCTCCGGCGCTCGCCTTCGCAGCCGTCGCGGCGTCCTGTGCCCCGAGCTCCGCGCAGAAGGTCGAAGCGGAGATGGCGTCGGTCCGCAAGGAGTCCGACGCGACGACGCTCGTCGAGCGTGGCAAGGGCTTCGCCGCGCTCGGCGACCACACGCGCGCCGAGGAGTACCTGGCTTCCGGCATCGAGGCCGGCGCCGATCCCCGTGAGGTCTTGCCGCTCCTGATGGAAGTCTGCGTGAAGACCGGGCGCTATCGCTCGGCGATCCAGCACGGGGAGAACCACCTCCGCAAGCACCCGCACGACGTCAGGACGCGGCTGATGGTCGGCACGCTCTACGCCGCGATCAGCGAGAGCAAGCACGCCCGCGCGCAGCTCGAGCGCGTCGTGCAGGCGGAGGCCGCGGAGGCGGGCGCCGCGTCCGGCCGGCCGACCGAACTCCAGGCGCAGGCGCACTACCTGCTCGCGGTCGTCGCGCGCGACAGCGAGAACGACGTCGTCGAGGCCGATCGCCACTTCCGCGAGTACTTGCGGATCGAGCCGCGCGGCTCGCACGCGGAGGAGGCCAGGTCGTCGCTCCTCAAGCGGATCGACGAGGAGACCCGGCCCACCCCCGAGGTCAAGCCCGACGCCCCGCCCGCGGTCAAGCCCGACGCCTCACCGGAGGTCAAGCCCGACGCCCCGCCCGCGGTCAAGCCCGACGCCCCGCCGGAGAGCAAGCCCGACGGCCCGCCGGAGGTCAAACGCGTGGTCCCGCCCGACGTTCAGCCCGATGGAGGTGTGCCGTGAGCAGTGGAGCTGGTGACCAGATCCCGAAAGAGGTCTTCGAGGAGACGCTCCTCCAGTTCTTTGCCCCGATTCGTCCTTACCTCGACGATCCGGCCGTCAGCGACATCATGATCAACGGGCCGAACCAGATCTACGTCGAGAAGAAGGGGCAGCTGCACCTCGTCCCGGCGAAGTTCGAGACCAAGGAGCAGCTCATCGCTGCGCTCCGGAACGCGGCGCAGTTCGTCGGCAAGCACGTCGACGAGATGAGGCCGATCCTCGAGGGGCGCCTGCCCGACGGCTCCCGCATCGAGGCCGTGCTCCCGCCGGCCGCCCCCGACGGTCCCTGCGTCTCGATCCGCCGCTTCTTCAAGGAGACCTTGACCGTAAAGCGCCTCATCAACTTCGGCGCGATGACCGACGAGACCGCGCTCGCCCTGCAGGCCCTCGTCGCGTCGAAGCTCAACGTCCTCGTCGCCGGCGGCACCGGCTCCGGGAAGACGTCGATGCTCAACGCGCTCTCGTCCTTCATCCCCGAAGGCGAGCGCGTCGTCATCATCGAGGACTCGCGCGAGCTCCAGCTCCAGCGCGAGCACGTCTGCCAGCTCGAGGCCCGCCCGCCGGACCCGAAGGGGCGCGGCGAGGTCACCATCCGCGATCTCTTCCGCGCGACGCTCCGCCTGCGCCCGGACCGCATCGTCGTCGGCGAGATCCGCAGCGGCGAGGCGCTCGACCTCATCCAGGCCATGACCTCCGGTCACGGCGGCTGCATGTCGACGCTCCATGCGACCTACCCGCGCGACACGGTGTCCCGCCTCGAGACGATGGCGATGATGAGCGACGTCGACATGCCGCTGCAAGCGCTCCGCATCCAGCTCGCGTCCGCCGTCAACATCATCTGCCAGGTCTCGCGCCTGCAGGACGGCTCGCGAAAGATCACGCACATCACCGAGGTCCTGGGCTACGACACCGACAAGAACCAGTACCAGATGCAGGATATCTTCGCGCGCCAGTATCATGGCTTCGACGAGCGCGGGATGATCGTCAGCGACATCGTGCCGACGGGGATCCTCCCGCGGTGTCTTCCGCAGCTCCACGAGCACGGCGTCGATCTCCCCCCGGGCTGCTACGAGGCCGCGAAGCGCGGGCCGATCGACTCCTCGCACTACTGAACCGCCTCCGCGACGATGACTCTCCAGCCCTCCGTCCTTTGACGCACGAATGGCCAAGCCGGCAACGACCCACGTGATCGAGATCGAGACGGGCATCGGAGAGCCCGCCTTCATCCCGCTCACGCTCGGGCAGGAGCTCCAGCCGATCAGCGTCGGGAAGAAGGGCATGTGGCGCATCGAGTCGGCCCGCGTCCTCGACGTCCACGCGTTCGTCTACTTCGACGGGACGTCGCTCTTCCTGCAGAGCGCGGACGAGTCTTCGGCGGCGTCGGTCGACGGCTACCGCGTCGGCAAGGCGTGGACCGAGCTTCACGCGCCGTGCAAGATCGAGATCGGCGCGGCGCGGCTGCGGTTCCGATCGCTGATCGCGCCCGCCGACGATCAGGCGCCGACGGAGATGCACGGGCGCCCGCCGGTCCAGGCCTCTCAACCGGGCGGGGGGCCGCCGCCGTTGCCGCGCCCCGCGGCCGGCGCTCCGCCGCCGGTCCCGCCGAGCGCGGAGCCGATCACGTTTCCCAAGGCCGAGCGGCCGTTCAAGCCGGGCGAGTTCTCGAACGCGACGCCCCAGGACGAGTCGACGCGGATCGCGCCGCTCGAGGCCACGGGCTCGCGCCCCAACGTGGGCTCGGTCGTGTCCGCGGCGCCGCGCCCGGCCGCGGGGAGGAGCTTCGAGGAAGAGAGCGCCGCGCGGATGGAAGGGCCCGGCAACCGGCTCGCGCACGGCGGACCGGGCATGGGCGGACCGCCGGGCATGGGCGGGCCGCCGGGCATGGGCGGGCCGCCGGGCATGGGCGGACCGCCGGGCATGGGCGGGCCGCCGGGCATGGGCGGACCGCCGCCGGGCATGGGCGGACCGCCGGGCATGAGCGGACCGCCGCCGGGCATGGGCGGGCCGCTGGGCATGGTCGGGCCGCCGGGCATGGGCGGACCACCCGGCATGAGCGGACCGCCGCCGGGCATGGGCGGACCGCTGGGCATGAACGGACCGCCAGGCGTGGGCCCCGGCGGGATGCCGATGCCGCCGCCGATGCTCGGGCCCGGCGGGCCGATGCCGCCGCCGGGGATGCCTTCCGGTCCGTACCCGGGCGGAGGCTCCGGGGCGTACAACGCGATGGGGCCGGGCGCGATGCAGAGCGGCGCCTACGGATCGATGGCCGGCGTGCAGGTGGCCGGCGCCCCCCCGGCCGAGGGCTCCGTCCCCTACTACGTCGCGAAGTACAAGGAGCTCTCGCCGCCGAAGCGCATCCTCGTCGTCCTCGCGCCGTTCTGCCTGTTCGCGGCGGCGTACCTGCTCCTGTTCGACGAGGAAGAGAGCGACCCCCGACCGGTGGCCACGCTCGACGCCAGCGCCGAAGCGTCGGCCGCCGCGAACACGACCGAACCTCCTCCTTCGACGCCGCCGCCGATCACGCCGCCGCCGATCACGCCGCCGCAGCCTGCTTGCCCGCCGAACTTCGTCCCCTACAGCGTCGCGATCAACGGCCAGATCCCGTGCGTCCCCGTCGGGACGCCGATGCCGCCCGCCGACGACGCGGCGGCGGCGACGCAGGACACGCCGCCCGCCAACACCGGGACGGCGCCCACGGCGTCCACCTCGCCGGTCGCCGCGACCACGCGGACGCTCGAGCGGCAGGCGGTCGACTACGTCGCGGTCGGCAACTACGCGGCGGCCGCTCAGGTCTACGAACAGCTCCATCAACAGAACCCGAACAACCGCGTCTACGCCGAGGCCGCGCGCATCCTGAAGGCGAAGGCGAACAACGAGCCCTGAGGGCCCGCGTTCGCGGAGCCGCGCGCCGACGCGCGTCCGCGGAGCCGCGCCGACGCGCGCGCGCGGCGCGCTCACCGGCTGAGGGCGTGGCTCGGGAAGCGGCGGCGGAGCGTGAGCTCGGTCGCGAGCGCCTCGTCGGTGCGACCGAGCGCGCGGAGGGCGCGCGCCTCGAGCGCCAGC
>JAHBWF010000124.1 GCA_019637105.1 Labilithrix sp. | reverse complement strand
CAAGAAGGGTCCCGGCTCCGACGATTCGGACGAGGACCCGGGCGACGACGACGATCCCGAGGAAGAGCCGGGCGGCATCGTCGCCGACCTGCGCGCCGACACGAACCGCGACGGCGCGATCTCGTTCGACGGCAAAGGCGACGACGACGGCGAAGAGACCTGGGACGCCGACCACGGCGCGGTCTTCCTCGCGAACATCGACGACGACCAGGAGGCCTGCAGCGCGAACCTCTCCGACGCGCAGGTCGCGCTGTGCAACGACGCCGCCGACGACGAGGTGAACGGCGCCGACGACGTGCTCGATCTCGCGCGCATCAAGACGAAGCCTTGGAGCGACGCCCCGAGCGACGCCAAGGCGACGATCTCGTGGACGGCGAAAGAGAACGTGCGCCTCTTCCAGGTGAAGGGCTCGTCTTTCACCGTCGTCGAGAGCGGCATGACGCTGAGCGCGGCCGAGATCAAGAGCGGCGTCGAGCTCGCGATCGAGGGCAAGGACATCGTCCGCGATCCGGCGGTGTGGGACGGCTTCGTCGACGTCACGCTCGACGTCGACGCCGAGGGCAAGTCCAAGTCGGACAAGGTCCGGATGCGCGTCGCGCCGCTCTTGACGTACCACCACCTGCTCCCGGTCGAGCAGACCTGGGTCTCGGTCTTCAACAACCAGGGCAACCAGGCGATGCGCGCGGACCTCGCGACCGCCCTCACCGCCGCCGGCCTCCCCGCGGTGCGCGGCGTGAACACCTCCGACTCGTGGAACCAGGACTACTTCGAGACCGGCTTCATGTCGATGCCGGCGGCGGGCGGCAAGCAGCACGTCATTCGCGTCAACATCCGCTCGGCCAACGTCTACTCGGCGAGCACGACGAACCCGCTCCGCCCCGCGGGGGCCGTCGTCTGGGCGCTCCGCGGCAAGGACGTCGCCGGAATCCAGCAGTTCACGCCGCAAGGCGCGCGGACGAGCACCGAGCGCAACAGCGACTCGCTGAACTCCTTCGGCAACCTCGAGACCGTCCCGCCGTACACCTTCAACGGCAAGAGCTACCCGCTCGGACGCGTCATCCGCGGCTCGAGCACGCGGATGCACCCGGACAAGTCCTTCGCCAAGATGATGGAGGCGCAGAAGGTCCAGCCGCCGATCTACGTCGACACGTCGTGGCTCGTCGTGGGCCACATCGACGAGACCGTCTCGTTCGTGAAGGCGAACAACGCGCGCGGCTGGGTGATGCTCGCCAACGACGCCCCGCTGGCGCGGACGATGCTCCAGACGCAGGCGAACGCGGGTCGTGGCAGCACGCCGCTCCACGTCGGGAAGTTCTGGGCGAGCTCCGGCGGCAACGCGTCGGCGCAGATCACGATCAACCAGCTCCTCGCCGACACCGACGTGATGAGCGCCAACGCCGAGGCCGCGGTCGAGGTCGACGCGCAGGTGGCGATCATCAAGGCCGAGACCGGCCTCACGAACGCGGAGATCGTCAAGATCCCGTTCTTGCACCACGACCTCAACGGCGCGTCCGTCGCCTACCAGCCGGGCATGGTGAACGGCATCTACATCTCGAACACGCGCTTCGTGTCGCCGGACCCGCACGGCCCGACCATCAACGGCCAGGACATCTTCAAGCAGGCGATGACCGCGGCCCTCTCGCCGCACAACATCATCGTCCACTACGCCGAGGACTGGGACACGTACCACCGGCAGCTCGGCGAGGTGCACTGCGGAACGAACGCGACCAGGCAGATCCCTCAGGCCAAGTGGTGGGAGAGCGGACGATGAAGACCATGAACCTTGCACGTAAGTCCATCGCTGGAATCGCCCTCTCGCTCGCGCTCCTCGGGATGAGCAAGGACGCCTCCGCCGCCGGCGCCGGCCTCGACGCGAGCGCGCTCTCCCCGGCGACGCAGAACGAGCTCCGGACGGAGATCGAGAAGGCGCGCGCCGCCGTGCCCGAGCTCTTCAAGGCCGTGGCCGACATCGCCGCCCAGGCGAAGGAGCTCGACGCGAACGCCCGCACCCAGGGCGTCCCGCTGACGTTGCACTTCAAGCCGCTCGGCAACCGCGCGCTCTACCCGATGCTCGAGGCGCTGGTGTTCGACTCGCACGCGCCCGCGGATCTCCCGCCGAGCGCCGCCGCCGCCCTCCGGCTCGGGCTCATCGAGTCCGTCGGGACGATCCGCGACCCGCGCGCCATCCCGGTCCTCGCGAAGCTCCTCGAGCTCGGTCGCGACGAGCAGACGATCCGCGTCTCGGCCCAGGGCCTCGCGCGCATCGGCACGGACGAGTCGCTCGGCATCCTCACGGCCGCGGCGCTCAAGGCGAAGACCACGGACGCCGGCAACGCGCGGGAGCGCGCGATCCTCTCCGGCATGCACGACGCTCGCCGCGAGAGCGCCGCGCGGTTCTTGGCCAAGCGCCTGCAGCAGAACCCGGACAACGAGACGGCGCGCGTCATCGCGAAGTCGCTCGGCGGCGTCGGCAACTCGTGGGCGTGGAAGACGCTCGCGGACCAGCGCGAGGCCTCGGCGACGCGCAGCATCGCCGCCAGCGCGCTCATCGACGCCTTCGTCCGCTTCGGCCCCGAGTTCCGCGAGCAGGCGACCAAGGCGATCCTCGTCATCGACGACGCGAGCACGCCGTCGCTCATCGCCGTCGCCAGGAAGGGCGCCTCGACCGACCTCGCCGCCGCGCTCGACGAGCTCGAGCGCCGCTTCGCGGCGAACCCCATCCGCTGAGCGGGCGCCCTACGCGGCCCCGCGGCCGATCCGGCCCCCGTCCACACGCTCACGTTCCGTGGATCGCGCCCGGATCTCGGGCACGGGCGACGCCCCTCCGGTGATCGGGATGAGCTCGCTCGCGCTCACCCTCTGTGACCGTGGCCGATCTCGGGCGTGAACGAGCGCATCGCCTCGTCGCGCGAGGCTCCCGTGGCCCCGAGTGGCGACGCAACGCGCCGCCCTGCTCCCGGTTTTCAGCGCGCCGCGTCCGAACAAGAGCAACATCGCCGGGAGGGGCAGACCGCTGGAACGCGTCGTCACGATGCGGGGCAAGCGTGACGTGACTTCGACGTGCCGTACCCGGCGGCGGACCGGACGAGCGTGGACTCGCTCTCCCCGGGAGCGCACGGGCCTTCGGCCTCGGTGAGCGCGAACGGGCTCGGCGGGCGCCCCCGGCGCACACGAAAAAGGGGAGCGACGCGAACGTCGCTCCCCTTTCGGGCCCGATGCGAGCTACGCGTTCAGAAGTTCCACATCGGCTGCTTGGTGTTCTTCGCGCGGACGATGCCGGCCTCGCCGTGGTCGCCGCCCTGGATGGCCTTCACGAGGTTGTCGAGCTGGATGCTGCAACCGAGGTAGACGCGCGTGTCGGCGTACCGGTTGAAGATGACGTTGGCGCGCTGGCCAGCGCCGTTCAGCGCGGTCGTCGAGTTCCAGTACCCCACCTCACCCGTGAACCAGGAGTTGAAGTTGTAGTCGAGCCAGGCGCTGAAGTAGTGCGTCTGCGACATCGTCGTCGGCTCGAAGCCCTCGGGCCGCCCCACGAGCGTGCCGTCGACGGGGTTGCGAGCCTCCTGCGGCGCGTAGTTCCACTGCGTCGCGCCGAGGTAGTAGACGGCCGGGGCGAACTTCCCCCACTCCACCTCGAAGAGGAGGAAGTACGAGAGCGCGTTGGCCGTGTTCATCGAGCCGTTCAGCAGATCCGAGCAGTTCCCTCCGCCCGCGCAGGAGAAGGCGCCCGCGGGACGCGGGTCGACGACGACCGTGTTCTTCGACTCGTAGAACGGGTGCGAGTAGATGACGCTCCCGAAGAGCATGCCCTCTCCGCCGAGGATGTGCTCGAACGGTCGGACCAGCTGGAGGGTCGCACCGGGCGTCACCAGCATCGTGCGGGAACGAGAGAGCTTCGACGTCGGCATCGCGACGTTGAGCGCGATGTTCGGGATGATCCCGAGGGGCAGCCTCGGCAGCTTCCGGTAGAAGAGCGACACCGTCGTGTCGCTCAGCATCGGCTCGTTGCGGTACGTCGTCGTGTCGCTGTTCGTGTACTCGTAGTTGACGATGAGGCGGCCGCGGAGCTGGAGCGCGTCGTTGAACGCGTAGCGCGGCAGGATGAAGAGGTTGCTCGCCACGGTGGGGTTGGGCGACTGCGTCTGCCCCCGGAACACCGTGTTGGTGGTCATGCTGTTCTGGTTGTAGAGCGCCGAGCCGGCGAACGGACGCGGAGCCGGCTTCGCTTCGGGCTCCGGCTCCGACTCGGCGGCCTTGTCCTCGGCGGGCGTCGTCGGGCTCGTGCCCACGCTGACCGCAGGCTGCGGCGCGTTCGCTCCGTCCGGGCTCGCCGCGGTCGTGTCGCTCGCGGGATCCTGCGCCTGCGCGACCCGCTTGACGGGCTGGTTGTCGGTCGTGGTCGGCGGAGCCGCAAGGGCTGCGGAGGCGGTGGTCAGCGACAGGCCAACCAGCAACGCCGACAGACAGGACGAACGCTTCATTTCGGGCTCCGGACAGACGAAGAGGTGATCGAGCGGCCGAGGCTCGGCCGACGACGAGTGGCGCCTATGCAAGCAACGTGCTCAGGATCCGCGGCACCAAGTACTTGATTCTAAGAGGAAGTTTTCGAGTCGCGGCGCCTTCGTCAGCTTGTTGACGGACGACGGCGCGCCATCCCGAACGGTGCGCCCGTGGGGGAAGCCGTAGGGAAGACGACCCCCGAGGACCCCTCCCGGAGGGCCCGGCGCATCTACCGCCGGTGCCGCGCCCGCGCAAGGCGCAACCCCCCGTCGATCGACGCGCGCGAGCGACGCCGGCGGCGGCCGTCCCTGGGCGCCGATCGCGGCCCCGGGGCCTCAACGCGGATCGACGACCGTCCATCCGGCGCGCGTCCACCGCGGGATCCGCGAGGAGCATCCCCCATGGTTTCGCGACCCTCCGGATGTCGGCCGAGGTAGGCACATGTGGTCCACATCCTGCTTGGACCCGGAGGACGCCACCCTATTTCCTCGAGGAAACGCCCGATGAAGCTTCGATTCTCCTTCGCCCTCGCCACGATCGCGTGCTCGCTGGCGGCCTGCGCCGTCCCCGAGGACGACGCGGACAGCACGTCGGACGAAGTCGTCGCCGGAGAGGCCTGCCTGCTCGCGCAGCCGAGCGACGCGCTGTGCGCGGCCGTCTACGATCCGGTCTGCGGATGCGACGGCAAGACCTACGGCAACGCGTGCGAGGCCGCGCGCGTCGTGAAGAGCTCCACGCCTGGGGCGTGCCCCCCGGCCGACGGCGGGTCCTGCAAGCTTCCCCAGCCCAACGAGGACGTCGCCTGCATCGCCCTCTACGATCCCGTCTGCGGATGCGACGGCAAGACCTACGGCAACGCGTGCGAGGCCGCGCGCTTCGTCACCAGCTCCACCCCGGGCGAGTGCGCCTCGAAGAAGGAATAGCGAGACCACGAAGGGCGACGCGGCGCCGACGCCGCCGGATACGCGCACGGGGCACGTCGCGACCTCGACGCCGCCACGCACCGCGCTCATCGCGCGAGCGCGGGAGCCTCACTCCGGCTCTTCCCACCACTCCTTGCGCCGCGTCGGAGGCTTCTCGGGCTTCGGCGGCGGGGGAGGCGGGGGCGGCGGCTTCTTCACCACGGGCTCCTCTTCCTCCTCCTCTTCTTCCTCCTCCTCTTCTTCGTCATCCGGCGGCGGAGGAGGCGGCGGCTTCGGGGGCTTCTTCACGACCGGCCTGTCCTCGTCCGGCGGAGGCTTCCGCTGCGGCTTCTCCTCGGGCTTCTTCTCCTCGGGCTCGTCGTCCCTGTCCTCGTCCCGCTTCTTGTCGGCGTCGGCGGGCTTGGTCTCTTCGGGCTCCTCGCCAGGGGGCACGTAGTACGGCTCGTACGGGTTGCCGTAGCGGACCGGGCGCGGCGGACCGAAGAAGCTGTCGATCGAGACCGAGACCCCGAGCGAGACGATGTGCGTGAAGCCGCGGTAGCTCCCCTCGTTCACCGCCGGCAAGGGGTCGCCGGCCGCGTCCTCGGGGCGGCCGTTGGCGGCGCCGTTGACCGGCCGGATGTCCCCCTGGCCCGTGCCGACGGTGCGCGGGATCGACGCGACCGCCGCGTAGCCGAGATCGACGTTGAACGATCCGACCTTGTACCCGACGCCGAACGTCCCCGCGACCTTGGCGAGCGTGTCGAAGTCGAGCCGCGTGTTCTGGAAGTCCGTCGCGGAGGAGTCGAAATACGCGCCGCCGCGCACCGAGAGGAGGCCGTCGCCGGTGTCGATGTTGTAAGCGCCGCCCGCGCGCAAGCCGATCGTGTTGTTGTAGCGGTGCTGGACGACCGTCTGGATCTCCTTGAAGACGCCGAGATCGGGCACCGTGACGATCGGCCCGAGCGCCTGCGCCGTTCCCCACCCCTCGTACGTGATGTCGAGCTCGAGGTCGTAGAGCTCGAAGTCGGCGTCCATGCCGATGTAGCGCCCGCCGACGCGCAACGCCCACGGGAGCTGCAGCGCGAGGTTCGCCGCGCCGGGCTCGAGGTCCTGCCCCTCGGGGAGCACGCGCGGCGCGGTCGGGGTCACGAGGCCGTTCGCGCTGATGTTCGTCGGCGTGCGGAACGACGCGCCGAGCGCGAACGAGGACGACGGCCGGACCATCGCGCCGAGCGTGGCGGCGAACGACGTCCCGCTCGCCTGGAGCGTGCTCCGCGAGTCGCAGCGGAAGTCCTCGTTCTTGTTCTCGCCGTCGACCTCGTTCACCTTGCAGACCTCGGGTCCGAGGTCCGTGTACGAGATCGTCGTCTGGTCGAAGTTCGCGAGCACGACGTGCCCCGAGACGCCGATGTCGAGCCACCTCGTCAGGCGGAACCCGGCCGAGAGCGTCGGGTAGATCAGCGTCGATCGCGACTGCACGAAGTCGTAGCGCGACGCCGCCGGCTTCCCCGCCACGCCGAGCGGGAACGTCCGGTTGCCGATCGAGGGAGGCCCGAAGACGCCGGCGCCGAACGTGAGCCGGTCGAAGTACCCGAAGTCGGTGGTGAGCGCGAGGAACGGCGTGAAGAACGGCCCCGCGATGTTCTTCACCAGCGGGTAGGGCGAGTTCCCCCACGGCGTCTGCGGGTCCTGCGGATCGTCGGGGAAGGTCCCGATGCGCTGGAACTCGTACGAGTGGAGGAAGATGTTGCCGTTGAGGAGCAGGTGCGTCCCCCGCTGGCGCGCGAGCCCGGCGGGGTTGTAGTAGATGGCCGACCCGTCGCTCGCCTTCGCGACGAAGGCCGCGCCGCGGCCCATCGCCTGCGCGCCGTTGTCCGGGATCTCGAACCCGCCCGCGCGCGCGGAGCCCGCCTCGAGCGCCATCGCCGACGCGATCGCCAGGGCGCTCGCCGACGCGATCGCCGGGCGACCGGGGTCACGACCTGTCGTCTTGGCTCCGAGGACGGAGACGCGCCCGTGCACGGTTCGACTCTAACAAGGCTCGGCCAAGGCTCAGCAGCGAAACGCAGCGAAGTGACGAGAACCGGACGCGAAACACGGGCCGCGAGGCGGCGAGACCGTCAGCCGCCCGGGCAGCCCGGCGCCCCCGTCGGCTTGCCGTTGCGCTCGCAGGGCGCGCAGGTGAACCCCTTCGCGCAGTTCCCGCGCGACGTGCCGATGTTCTCGATGAAGCTCAGCTTGATGCAGTCGCTGATGCAGACGCCCGAGTACTGACCCTGGAAGAAGTTGTCCGCGGTGCAGGGCGGCGCCTGGAACGTCGGATCGAGGTTCTCGTTCGGCGCGCAGAGCTCGGCGCCCTGCGCGCAGTTCTCGTCCTTGTCTTCGAGCTTGCTCTGCTGCGACTCCGGCACCGTCGCCTTCGGAACGCACTTGCCGCGACCCACGCCGGTCTTCTTGTCGACGCAGCAGTCCTTGAACTTCGTCGCCGGCTGCTTCGGCGCGTCGCACGAGACGGTCTTGCAGGCCCCCGTCTCCTTGCCGTCGAGGGGGCTGAAGCACGGCGTGCAGCGCTCGTTCGCGTCGCACACGTCCTGGGGGAGCGAGGCTCGCTGCTTGTCGACCTCGGGGATGTTGACGTTGAGGCAGCGGCCCTCGGCGTTCGCGACCGACGTGCACGTCTTCGGCAGGTACTGCCCGCCGGCGGCGATCGACTTCTCCGGGGCGCAGAGGCCGCCGTCGCACGCCTCGAGGAGCGAGGCGGCGCTCGCGGGGACGAGGTTCGTGGGGACGCAGCGCGCGCCGTCGCCGCAGGCCGGGAACGTGGTGACGTCGACGACGGGCGGCCCGCTGTAGGGGCACGTCAAGGCGGCTCCGCCGCCGCCCGTCGCGTCGCCCGTGCTCGCGCACTCCGCGGCCGGCGGCTTGCCGATCTCGCAGACGCCGGTGGGTTCGCCGCCCTTGAGCGGGTTGTTGCAGGGCACGCAGCGCTCGTCGTCCGCGCAGACGTCGCCCTCGCCGCGGTTCAGGAGCGAGCCGTTCTTCGCGACCTCGGGGACGCAAAGGCTCATGCAGCGCCCTTCGCCGAACGCCGACTGGCACGTGGTCGGGGCCGCACCGCCGCTCTTCACGAGCTTGTCCGGGACGCAGACGCCCGCGCCGCCGTCGTCGCAGGCGTCGAGCTGCGACGCGAGCGCGTTCGGGAGCTTGTCCTTCGGGATGCAGCGCGCCTGGCCTCCGGCCGCGCACGCGCACTTCGGGAACTTCTCCGGGTCTTCGGGGCTGACCGACGCGACGCCGCCGCACTCGACGGCGTCGCTCTTCGAGCCGGGCGAGGAGCGCGCGCGATCGCCGAAGCTGTCGCCCTCGAAGTCGGGCGCCGCGCACGCGACCAGCGCGCACACGGAGAGTCCAGTCACGACCACGGCCTTCGCTCGGCTCATCTTCACCAACCCCGAGCCAGCCGAGTTCAAGAGTCGGACCACCTTGCGCGAATTGCGCAAGACGGCGCGCTGGTTGAACGAAGTGCCATGATTTTCGGCTCGCCGTGGAAGCCGACATTGTCCGACCTGACGCGTTCGTCCATCCACGCTCGGGCCCCCAAGCGCGATGAAGCCGCGATCCAACCTGGTCTCGCCGCGGCCCACGGTGCTCCGCACCACCAGGAAACAAACGTGTTCCTTTGCGCCGCCCAAAAGAGTCTATTATACTCTTTCAATGAACCCATCGAAGAGCGGGGAGCTCCCCCCCGCGAAGGAGGACGCCGCGCTCGGGGCCGTGCTCGGCGCGCTCGTCGGCGACGCCGCGGGCGCCGTCCTCGAGTTCCTCGGGAGGCCCATCGGCGCGGCCGACGTCGCCCACGCGCTGACGATGCCGGGCGGAGGCACGTGGGCCGTGGCGAGCGGGCAGATCACCGACGACGGCGAGCTGACGATGAGCCTGCTCGCGGCGCTGGCGAGCGAACCGGAGTCCCCGACCGAGCGCGCCGCGCGCCACTACGCGCGCTGGGTCGAGTCGCGCCCCTTCGACATCGGCGCGACGACGGCGGCCTCGCTCGGCTGCCTCCGCGATCGCGCCCGGGCCGCGCGCGCGATCGCGGAGGGCGCGGCGGCGGTGATGACGGCGACGGCGCTCGAGCGCTGCATGGAGTCGAAGGCGAACGGGAGCCTCATGCGCGCGACGCCGCTCGCCGTGTGGGGCGCGCGGCGCGAGCCCGCGGAGGTCGCCGCCGCGGCGATGCGCGACGCGCGGCTCTCCCACCCGAACGACGCCTGCGTCGGCGCGGCGGCCGCGTACGTGCTCGCGATCCGACACCTCGTGAACGATCGCGGCGACGTCGCCGGGGCGCTCGCGCACGCGGAGGCGGTCCTCGAGGCCGATCGCTTCGCCGAGCCGCGCCGTTGGCTCGAGGAGGCGCGCGCCGGCGTCCTCGTCCCGTACTCGCCGCTGGAGGGCTTCGTGCGCATCGGCTTCACGCACGCGTTCCGTCACCTCATGATCGGCACGAGCTACGAGGACGCGCTCCGCGAGACGCTCGGGGGCGGAGGAGACACCGACACGAACGCGTGCATCGTCGGCGGCCTCCTCGGCGCGCGCTGGGGCGCCGCCGCCATCCCTCCGCGGATGACGCAGGCGGTCCTCGCCTGCGACACGTCCGCGGGCGCGAACCCGAGGCCGGCGGAGCTGCACCCGCGGCACGCGCCCGGGCTCGTCCGTTCGCTCCTCGTGGCCGACGCGACGCGCGCGGACGCACGTCGAACCGAAGCGTAGGGGCGCGCGGGCGCGCTCCCGGTAAGACGATGGAAGAAAACGCCGATGGCTCCTCCGCGGCCCGTCGGCGATAATCACCGGCGATGGCGAGGGAAGCGACGAAGCGCGCCCCGAGCGCCCGGACACGCCGGGCAGGGCCGAAGGCTGGTCGGGCTCGGAGCAAGCCCGCGCGCGCCGTCGCGAAGCCCGACGTGGCGCCGGAGAGCGAGCGCGCGCCCGGGCGCGGCAAGTACGATCGCTCACGCAGCGCCGACGAGCGACACAAGGAGCAGCTCGACCGACTGCTCGACGCGGCCGGTCACGTCTTCGCGGAGGCGGGCTGGGCCGACGCGACCGTGGAGGCGATCGTGAACCGCGCGGGGATGAGCCGGCGCACGTTCTACGAGCACTTCGACGACCTCAAGGACTGCCTGCTCACGTTCCATCAGCGGGCGACGCGGCGCGCGTTCCGCGCCGTCGAGACCGTGGTGAGCAACGCCGACACCTCGCGGCCCGGCGAGATGCTGAACCTCGGCGTGCGAGGGTTCCTCGGCGGCATCGCGATGTTCCCGCACGTCGCGCGCGTGATCTTCCGCGTCGTCCGCGCCGCCGGGCCCGAGTTCGAGGCGGTGCACGAGCAAATGATCGGACGGTTCGTGAAGCTCGTGCAGGACGGCGTGGAGCGCGCGCACAAGCTCGGTCGGACGGCGATCCCGCCCGACGAGCTCCGGACGTTCGCGCTCGTCTCCGGCATGGAAGCGGTGGCGATGCGCTACGTCATGCGCGGCGAGGAGGCCAAGGCCATGGAGGCCGCGCCGATCCTCATCGACATGGTGCAGCGGACGTTCGGCGGGACGCCGGCGCCGACGTGAGCGCGCCCGCCGCGGAGAGAGGCGCATACGTCGCCTACATCGAACCACCTTGTCCCCCGCTCCGATGCGTCAAGAGACCCCTGAGCGATTCGACCGCAAATACGACGAACGTCACTCTTTACACCGAATAATCGTTTTCAATAGACGCCGCACGTGACGATCTGTCAGACCACTGACAGAGATGACCATGGTTGCTCACGACATCGCGCCGCCCTCATCCGTCGTTCGAAAAATCTGCATCGCGCCATTGCGCGCGGGCGCGACGAGCGAGAGGATCCAGAAGACGTGACGGTTCGCTCATGCTCAGGGCCTCGCCCTCATGACGCCGTGGTCCGGAGTGCCCGTTGAGATCGGCCATGGTTCGCATCGCACTGATCGACGAGTGCGAGCACGCGGAGGAGATCGGTCAGGCCCTCGCGAGCGCGGGCTACGACGTCACGCACGCCCCCGACAGCGACGCGCTCGACAGCGGCGGACACATCGTCGTCCGCGTGACGCTGGAGCGCTCGCGCTCGGGCATCGCCACGCTCGCGCCGAGCACCACGATCCCGGCCGACGAACCTCGTCGCGACGAGGCCGAGGCTCGCCTCCACGAGGCGCAGAAGCTCGAGGCCATCGCCCGGCTGGCGGGCGGGATCGCCCACGACTTCAACAACGTCCTCTCGGTCATCTCGATCTGCACCGACGAGGCGATCGAGGCGACGGATCCCGGCGGGTCGACGCGCGCCTGCCTCGACGACATCCGCGACGCCGTCGATCGCGGCTCGTCCGTGACGCGGGACCTGCTCGCCTTCAGCCGGCGCGACATGCAGCACCCGCAGCTCGTCGACTTCAACGACGTCCTGCTCTCGTCCAAGCAGGCGCTCGAGCGCGCCGTCGGTGACGCGATCCGCGTCGAGACGACGCTCGCGGCCGACGAGCTCACCGTCCGGATCGACGCGAGCCAGTGGTCGTCGGTCTTCGCGAACCTCGCGCAGAACGCGCGGACCGCGATGCCCGCCGGCGGCTCGTTGACGCTCCGGGCCCGCGCCGTGACGGTCGACCCCGCCGAGCGCGGGCGGGACAAGCCGAAGGGCGACTACGTCGAGCTCGAGGTGACCGACACGGGCTGCGGCATGCCCCACGACGTCAAGGCGCGGATCTTCGAGCCGTTCTTCACGACGAAGGGCCTCGGCCGCGCGACCGGGCTCGGCCTGTCGGTGGTCTTCGGCGTCGTCGAGCAGAGCGGCGGCTGGATCGAGGTGGTGAGCGAGGTCGGCGCCGGCACGACGTTCCGCATCTACGTCCCGTGCGCCGTCGGCAGCTCGGGCGCCGAGTCGCACTCTCGGCCGACGCTGCCGCAGGCGCGCGAGGTCTCCGTGCTCGTCGTCGAGGACGAGGAGCCGATGCTCCGCATCGCCGTGCGCGCGCTCTCGCGGAGCGGCTACCGCGTCCTGCCGGCGGCGAGCGCCGAGGAAGCGCTCGCGAAGATCGCCGAGGTCGGCAACGTCGACGCGCTGGTGACCGATCTCGTGCTGCCGGGCCTCGACGGGAGGCGCCTGGCGGAGATGCTCACGGCGCGCGATCCCACCCTCGCCGTCCTCTACACGAGCGGGTACACGGACGACGAGGTGGTCCGGCGCGGCGTGTCGCGCTCGGAGCTGTTCTTCCTGCAGAAGCCCTACTCGACGAAGGCCCTCGTGCAGCGCGTGGAGGACGTGCTCGCCGCGACCAAGGCCAAGCGCGCGCTCATGCCGTGACCTCTCGCGTCACGGACACGCCGCCGCGATGGGCGGCAGCGCCCGCCACCACGGGATCGCCGGCGCGTCGAGCGTCGGCTCCGCCGGCTCGCCGAGGCGCGGCGTCACGAGGGAGACGCCGCGGCGCGCGGCTTCGACGGTGAGCGTCTCGGCGGGCTCGGACCAGGCGTGCATCGCGAGCTGGAAGGTCGCCCAGTGGATCGGGAAGAGGCGCCTCGCGCCGAGGCGCGCGTGGGCCTCGAGCGCGCCGAGCGGGCCGAGGTGGATGTCGCCCCAGCTCGCGTGCGCCTGGCCGATCTCGAGGAGCGCGACGTCGAACGGCCCTTCGCGCGCGCCGATCTCGCGGAAGGCCTCCTGGAGGCCGGTGTCGCCGCTGAAGAAGACGCGGTGCTCCGGGCCGACGATCGCCCATGACGTCCAGAGCGCGCCGACGCGGAACGGCACGCCTCGACCGTTGAAGTGGCGCGACGGCGTCGAGACGACCTCGACGCCGCCGCCGATCGCGGCGCGCTGCCACCAGTCGTGCTCGAAGATCCGATCGGCCGGGACGCCCCACGCCTCGAGGTGCGCCGAGACGCCGAGCGGGACGTGAAACGGGATCCCCTTCGCCGAGAGCGCGCGCACGGTCTCCATGTCGAGGTGGTCGAAATGCTCGTGCGAGACGAGCACCGCGTCGACGCGCGGGAGGTCCGCGAGCGCGAGCGGCGGCGGGTGGAACCGCCTCGGCCCCACCCACCGCGACGGCGACGAGCGCTCGCTCCAGTTCGGATCGGTGAGGAGGCGCGCGCCGTCGATCTCGATGAGCGTCGTCGAGTGGCCGAGCCACGTGACGCGGAGGCCGGTCGGCGGAGGCGTCGCGAGGCGCGCCGCGGCGTCGGTCACGAGCGGCAACGGGCACGTCGGGGTGCGCATCTCGTCGCCGGCGATCCACTGCTTGGCCGCCGCCCATTGCCCGGGCTTCATCATCTCGGTGGGCTCCTGGTTGACGAACGCGCCGTCGACGAAGTGCGGCGACGCCCTCATCCGCGCGAGCGTCGCGTCGCTCGGGCCGCCGCCGAAGCCGCGGAAGCGGTCGGTGCCGACGAACGTGAGCGCGAAGAGCACCGCGAGCAGCGCGCCGGCGACGCGGAGCGCGATCCACGCGCGCCGGCGCCGACGCGCCCGCGGCGCGAGCGTCGCGCGCTCGACGCTCGCGGGAGACGCTCCGCCGTCGGGCTCGAGGCCGGCGTCCCCGAAGGCCTCGTCGGCGCCCACCTCCCGGAGCGCGGGCGCGGCGACGTCCGCTCCGCGCTCCGCGGCGTCCGGCTCGAGCTCTCCTGGGCGCGACGGCTGGGACATGGCTCGACGTCTACCCGATGCTCGCGGCTCACCCCGGGTTTCGCGGCGTCACCTCCGCCGCAGGCGATCGCACGGGGCGACGGCGACGGCGCGTCGGACGAGGCCGTCCGTCAGAACGAGAGCACGACGCCGGGGCCCGCCGACGATCCGGGCGTCGCGCGCGGCGCGAGCAGGAGCGGACGGTGCTCGCCCACGCCGCGGACGAGGAGATCCACGCTCCACGCGACGGCCAGGCCGACGAGGGTGCCGGCGACGTCGGCCGCGAAGTCCCGCCACGACGGCGCGCCGAGGCCCGCGAGATCGAGCGCCTCCTTCCCGGCGCCGATCGCGAGCGTCACGCCGGCGGCCGCGACGAGCGCGTGACCGCGCGCCTCGAAGAGCGCCGCCGACGCCGCGTACGTCCCGCCGGCGATCCCGGCGGAGACGCCGAAGTGGAGCGCCTTGTCCTTCGCGAGCCACGGATCGCGATCGGCCGCGGACGCGGCCGAGGACGCGAAGACGGCGAGCGCCAGGACCGACGCCCCGACCGTCCTCGCCGGCAGGCGCGCGCCGGCGATCACCGCAGGTAGAACGGAGCCATCACGCCGCTCCGGCACTGCCAGTTGAAGCTCCGGAGCTGACCGGCCTCGCCGTGGTCGTCGAGGCCCTTCACCAGCTTCTCGGCCGCGGCCTTGAGCGACGCGTCGGTCTTCCCGCTCCAGCGCCACGCGAGCGCCACGAGGTACGCGCTCTCGCCCCAGTGCTCGTCGTACTCGTCGAGCTCGTTCGAGTCGGTGCCGACGCCCGCCCAGTAGTACGGGCGCCCGGACGCCGGATCGAGCCCCTGCGCGGCGACGAAGCGGCCCAGCTGGACGAGGCTCTTCCAGACCTGCGCGGCGCGCGCCTGATCGCCCTCGCGCGCGACGCGGTCCGCGTGCGCGTCGAGGCCGTCCGCGAGGATCGCGCTCATCCACGGGCTGCACCCGAAGTAGCCGTAGTCCTCACCGTGCGCCTCCGCCTGGTGCGCGAAGCAGCGCTCCTCGGCGTTGGTGTAGCCGGACGGCCATTTGGCCTGCACGTCGAGGTACGCGTCGACCGCGGTCTTCGCCCACGCGGCGATCTCGGCCGCCTTGTCGTCGGAGACGGCGACGGCCCACTCGTACGCGAGGAGGCCGAAGCCGGCGTGGCGCTCGGTCCAGAAGTCGGAGCCTCCGGCGTAGCCCGGATCGTCCCAGAGATCGTGGGCGCGCGTAGCGACGTCCTCGGCGGCCTCGCGGAACCGCTCGTCTCCCGTGAGCAGGTAGTGGATCGCGAGCCCCTGCGTGTAGTGGTACTTGAGGTCGTCGGCGGCGCCGACTCCGATGCGGGTGGCGCTGCCGGTGCCCGTGACGCTGGCGCGGAGGAGCGCGGCCTCGCGGTAGGCCGAGCGGAGGACGTCGAGCTTCCCGTTGCGCTGGTAGCCGCGGTAGAGCGCCGTCGGGCGATCGAAGAGCGGGCTGCCCGTCTCGCTCGCGATCTGGAGGTACGCCTCCGTGTCGAACTTGTCGTAGTCGCAGACGCGATCCCACGCGGCGGCGGGGGTGCCGGCCACCGCCGCGCTCGGCAGCGCGGGGCCGGCCACGCGGCTCTCGCTGAGCCACGTCGCGGGGAAGGTCGCCCACACGGCCGGGCCGCTCGTCCCGTCGGGGCTCGCGAGGGTCTCCTCCACGGGGACGAACGCGACGTCGCCGCCCGACGCCTTCTCGTTGAGCGTCACCTCCACGGCGACCGCGGCGGGGACGGCGAGCTCGAACTGCACGTGCACGCTGCGGACCGATCCGTCGGGCCACGACGCGAGGCTCCGGCGCGCGGTCGCGAGCGCGACGCCGTTCGCCTTCACCTGGACGAGATCCGCGCTCGCCACCTGCCCCGGCGGAACGGGGACGGCGAAGTTGATCCGGCGCGGCGCGGAGGACGGCTCCGCGGGCGTGAGCTCGACGCTCACCGTCTCGACCGCGGGCGCCTTGCTCTCGGGGGGCCCGCCGGGGACGTCGCTCGGAGACGCGGCCGCGTCGGTCGCGGCGGGATCATCGCCGCACGCCATGAAGGCGACGACGAGCAGCGAAGCGCCCGCGAGCCTGGCCGTTTTGACCGTGCGGAGGGAGTCGAGCATCACGCCGCTCTTCTAGTCGTGTCCCGAGTCCGACGTTCGCCTTTGTCGGACCCCTCGCGAGGCCCTCCCAGGCGAAGCGGGCCTCGCGAGGGTCCGACGAACCATGGACCCGGGACACTAGCCGAAAACTCAGGGGTTCGGCAGCGTGGAGCACGAGCGTGGCGACGCGCCCGGAGCGGCCCTTCGAACGCTCCGGGCGGCGGCGGGAGCGCCGGTAAGCACGCGAGATCCCTGAACGTCGACGTCGATCTGGATTGCCGCCGCGGCCCCGAACCGCCTAGAGGTCCGGTGATGCGGTGCGTCGGCCTCGACTTCGGAACGACCAACAGCGCGATCGGCGTGAGCGAGGGCGGCGCCGTCCGGCTGGCGCGTTTCGCGCACGCGACCGGGTGGTCGGACACGTTCCGGTCGATCCTCTACTTTCACCCCGACGCGCGCGACGCGCACGGACGCTACGTGCCGACGGGCGGCCCGCGCGCGATCGATCGCTACCTCGAGGCCGAGGGCAAGGGCCGCCTCATCCAGTCGCTCAAGTCGTACCTCGCCGACCGCGGCTTCCAGGCGACGAGCATCTTCGGGCGCACCCACTCGCTCGTCGATCTGCTCGCGCTCCTCCTGGCCGACCTCCGGGCGCGCGCCGAGGAGGAGCTCGGCCCCCTCGGCGCGCGCATCGTCGTCGGCCGCCCGGTCCACTTCGCTCACGCCGACGGCTCCGACGACGAGGCCTTCGCGCTCGAACGCCTCCGCGCGGCCCTCGGCAAGGTCGGCTTCACCGACGTCGTCTTCGAGCACGAGCCGGTCGCCGCGGCGTACTTCTACGAGAAGCAGCTCGCGCAGGACGAGCTCGTGCTGATCGCCGACTTCGGCGGCGGCACGAGCGACTTCACGCTGATCGACGTCGGGCCGTCGCGCGCGAAGCGCGACGACCCCAGGAGCGCGATCCTCGGGACCGACGGCGTCGGCGTCGCCGGCGACGCGCTCGACGCCAAGGTGCTCCACTACGTCGTCGCGCCGCGGCTCGGCCTCGGCTCCACGTACCGCGCGATGTTCGGCCGCGAGCTCGAGGTCCCGGTGTGGATCTACGCCAAGCTCCGGCGCTGGCACCACCTTTCGTTCCTGAAGACCAAGAAGAACACCGACCTGCTCGAGGAGATCGCGTCGCAGTCGAACGAGCCGGAGAAGATCCGGTCCTTGATCCACGTCCTCGACCACGACCTCGGCTACCACCTCTACCGCGCCGTCGAGCGCGCGAAGATCGCGCTCAGCTCGAAGGAAGAGACGCGCTTCGTGTTCTCGGATCCGCCGCTCGACGTCCAGGCGGCCATCACGCGCGCCGAGCTCGAGGGCTGGATCGCGGAGGAGACCACGGCGATGGCCGAGTGCGTCGACCGCCTCCTCGCGAGCACCGGCATCCCGGCGTCGAGCGTCGATCAGGTCTTCATGACCGGCGGCACCTCGTTCGTCCCGGCGGTCCGGCGCATCTTCGACGAGCGGTTCGGCGCGGAGAAGATCCGCGCCGGGGGCGAGATGATCTCGGTCGCGACCGGCCTCGCCCTCCGCGCGCAGGAGCTTTGAGCCGGGCGCGCGCCCTGCCATATCCGGCCGCCGCGTCACGAAAAATCGGATCGGAAGTCGCAGACCGGAGCCCGACCGGTCAGAAGAGCCGCACCCGGCGGTGGGTTTCGGCTACCTTCGGGCCGCCATGATCCCCGCCCGCCCCCTCCCCGTTCGCTCCGCTCTCGTTCTCTCGGCGCTCGCGGCGCTCGTCTCGGTCTCCGCGTGCAAGGAGAAGACCCCCGAGATCCCCGACGCCTCCGGCCTCGTCGCGCCCGCGCCGACGGAGACGGCCCCCGCGCCGCTGACGGATTTCTCTCAGTGCGTCGGCTGCCAGCTCACCGCGCAGCAGACGTGGACGTTCCAGGGGATCTTCCGCGACGACGCGTGCACCGATCCGCTCGTCCAGCAGGCGCCCTCCGCGTGCGCCCCCGTCCCCGCGCTCGGCGCCGCGAGCGTGACGTACGTCGAGGACGTCGGCGGCCGGAAGGCCGGCGAGGTCGCGAACGTCGAGCTCACCGAGCAGATCGCGCCCACCGCCGCGCGCTACCGGAAGTCGGGCACCAAGTGCGTGCGCGCCGACGAGAGCGCCGTCGACCTCACCCCGGTCGGCTGCGCGGGCGAGAAGGTCTGCCGCGACGCGAGCGGCGCGCTCGCGTGCGCCAACTGCCGGACGTTCCCGAACGGCTGCCCCGACTTCGAGGAGTCCCGCATCTACGCTGCGGTCAACGATCCCGCGATCAAGAAGGTCGCCGGCGGCGGCGGCGGCGGCAACCTCGCGCGCCTCCGCCAGTGCTGCAACGCGCTCGCGGCCGAGGCCAAGCGCCTCGGCAGCTCGCCGGAGGCCGGCATGCTGAGCAGCGCCGCCGCGCAGTGCACGGCCCTCGTGACCGCGGCCGGACCGAACGGCAACGCCCCCGAGCTCGGCGCGATCCGCACGGCTCTCGCCGGCCGCAACGTCCCGGCGATCTGCGCCGGCTTCTGATCGCGGGCGCGCGCTCGGATTAGAAGCGGGCGAAGTAGAATCGACCGTCCGCGCCAACGCGCAGGAAGACCATGAGGTTCCTGCCGAGGAGTCGCTCCGAGCTCTCCGAGAGCTCGGAGCCTCGCAGCAGCTCGTAGTGCCAGGTCACTCCCACGCCGAGCTGGGCGAAGCCTCCGCCCCCCAGCCTCCCGGAGAACTTGGGCTTGGTACGCGCCTCGAAGACGGGCAGCTCGAGCTCCCACGAATGCGCGGCGCGCGAGATGTCCACCTTCCAGATCTCCCGCTCGAGGCGCGACAGCGCGACCTCCCTCCCCAGGATGACCTGCCCCGTGAACGGACCCATCATGAAGACCTTCTCGAGGCGCCAGGGGAGCAGGAACGGCGCGCCGCCCTGCGCCGCGCGAATTCCCAAGTCGAGGAATCTCTCCATCGAGAACGGGAGAACGAAGAGCCCGTAAAAGAGCATGTCCCCTGGGAAGATCAGGAAGGGCATTCGCACGCGACCGCCCACGCTGAACCGCTTGGGGATGGCCACCGGCTCGCTGCCGGGATCGAGCGAGAACTCCTTGGAGTTCGCCGTCGCGAAGCCGTGCACGAACGCCAGGGCGTCCATACCCTCCGTCACCGCGCCGGCGAGCGCCACGCCGAGACCGAGACCGATCTCCAAGCTTCCCCGCCCTCGCGGGGTGTACGGCGTGCCGCCCTCGTCGACGCCGGCGAGCTGGCCGAGCGCGCGCCCGCCCATCGTCCCTCGAAGGAACGCGCCGATCTCGTTCTCGAACCGAGGCGGCGCGTAGCCCTCGCGGAACGGCCGCGGCGTGCGCTGCATGACCGCGATCGTCTCGGGATCGGCGAGCACCTCGCGGATGATCGACCAATCGTACGGGGACACCTTCATCGGCGTGCAGATGTCGAAGTCCTCGATCGCGGCGGCCGCGCCGACCGGCGCCGGCATGCGCCCGTCGAGGACCTTGGCGAGCTCGATGAGGCTGGCCTCGACCGCCGCGCCCGCCATCGCGATGTCCACTCCCGTCTGGAAGGCGTCACCGTGCGCGCCGTAATCGGTCCCGCCCCAGGTCGTGATGTCGACACCGTGCTCGCAGTAGTAGTCGTGCGTCCCGATGCGCATCGCTCGATCGCCGTGGCTGCCCACGACGTGCCCCGCCGAGAACATGTCCTCGAGGAAGTGGAGCGCGAACGACTCGACGAGGACGGACTGGGCCTTCAGGCTCTCGTTCCCTCCAGCCTGGCCCTGCGCGGCGAGCGCGAGCGCTTGCGCGTGGTAAAGAAGGTACGCAGCGGCTCCGTTGAACTTCGTGTTCGCGCCCGATACGCGTCGCAGGTACGTCGTGAGGCTCTCGGCGCCGTACTCCTCCGACCGATCCATCAAGAAGTGCACGCCGTTCTGCTGCGCGCGGAGCAGGTACTGGTTGTCGATGCTCTGCATCTGGATGTGATCTTCGTGCCACGCGTCGATGTGCGCGTGCGGCGAGGCGAACCCCTTCTCGAGCGCGAGGATCGTCTTGTTCGCTTGGGTGAGCAGCTTCGGGAGCCAACTTGCTCTCCGGATGGTGTCGGCGAGCTCGCGCGGAGAGCACGAGTGGTCCGCCGCGAGCGCAGCCAGAGCCGGGATGTCCACGCAGGTCTCCCCCAACTTCGGAGTCGCCGAGGCGCGCGAGGTGACTTCGCAGGCCTGGGTGCCGAGGCGCCGTCGCAGCGTCGGCCACAGGGCATCGAGCGTCTTCCTAGACGCCGGGTCGTCGGTCTGGAGCCGCGCGAACGCCTCTCGCCCGATCCGTCCGTGCTCTTCGAGGATCCACGCGTTCGCGTCCGACGAGGCCAACAAGAGCCCCGACACGACGCCGACGCGGGTCACCTGCCGAAACGACCGAAGACGTACCATCGTCACGACGCACCCCTTCTGCCCGCCTTCACGTCGGCGGCCGATCGAGCCCGATCTTGGCGCGTCGATGCGGCGGTGCGGCATCACCCCTGCGGGTGAGGTGACATCCCCGTTGGAATGGGTGCGCGGAGCCCGGGGGTCAGCGGGGGCGACGGGCGAGGCGGACGGCGAGGCCGACGTAGACGATCGTCAAGAGGACGAGCAGGACCGAGCTCGTTCGGCGGGGGAGCTCGAAGGTGGCGGGACCGCCGAGCAGGCTCATCACGTGCCCGCGCGGGGTGAAGAGCGAGCCGAAGCCGCCCGCCGCGCCGACGACGTAGTCGACCGCGAGCAGCGCGCCGCGCATCGCGCCGCGGCCGACGGCCGATCCCGCGCAGAAGTACGCCGCGTAGGCCGCGCCCGCGAGGAACGCGACGCCGAAGGTGGCGGGGAGGTCCCAGGCGAGCGGCGGATCAAAGCGGGTGTGCGCGATGAGGCACACCAGCCCCGCGAGCAGCCCGCACGTCACCGCGGAGGCGGTCATCGCGACGCCGATCGAAGCGAGCGCCGCGCGCGGGGGCGAAGCGCCGAGCGCGACCAGGCCGCGCAGCGCCGGACGCAGCCCCGCGCCGCCGAGCGTCGCGCTGACGACGCCGTACGTGAGGAGCGGCAGGACGACGACGCCGACCGTGCCGCGGAGCACGGGATCGGCGCCGCTCGCCGACCTCGCCGAGAGGGCCGAGACGATCGCGAGCAGCGACCAGCCCAGGATCGGCAGCCAGCCGCGCGGCGCGCGCACGAGGCGCGCGAGCGGAACGCGCGCGAGGGCCGCGATCATCGCGCGCCTCCCGACGCCGGCGGCGGCGCCGAGCCAGGCGGGAGGGACGCCGGGCTCGCCGGGGGCGACGACGCGGGCGACTCCGACGCCGGGCTCGCCGGGG
>JAHBWF010000123.1 GCA_019637105.1 Labilithrix sp. | reverse complement strand
TCGAGCGGCGCGCTCGGGTGACGTCCCGGCCCTCGCGGGGGCCCCGGCCGCGAGCGCGCGGTCACGACTCGGATCGCGGAGCGAGGCGAGGCGCCCGAGCGCCCGACGCGAGAGCGTCTCGTCGCCGTCCCTCGCCGCGCTGCTGCCCCGCGCGCCACGCGGTGGGCGTGGCGCCGTGCTCGCGGCGGAACATCCGGATGAAGTGCGTCGCGTCGGCGTAGCCGACGCGCTCGGCGATGACGTCGACCCGCTCGTCCGAGTGGAGCAGGAGGCGTCGCGCCTCGGCCAAGCGCCCCGCCACGATCCACCGCACCGCGCTCCGCCCGGTGGCCCGCGTGAGCGCGCTGGTCACGTGCGTCGGGCTGCGTCCGACCGCGGCGGCGACGTCGTTGAGGGTGAGGCGCCCGAGGCAGTTTCGCTCGATGAAGCGGAGCGCGTCGGCGACGACACCGCCGCCGGGCCCGCGGCGCCCCTCGCTCGGACGCGACGCTCGGTCGACCTCCGCGAGGATCAGCGTGAGCAAGCTCCGCTGCACGACGTCCAGCGTGTCGCTCGAGGCGCGCGGCTCGCCGCCGGTCCTCTCGAGCTCGGCGAAGAGCCCCTCGAGGTGCGCGTGGCGATCGGCGGGGATCTGGACGACCGGCGAGGCTCCGTCGCGCACCCGCTCGAAGGGCTCGAGGAGCGGCGCGCCGCCGTGCGCGGCGAAGCACGGCACGCAGAACGCGAGCCCCCAGAACCGCAGGCGTCGCCTCTCGAGGGAGCGGTGCGGCTCTCCCGCGGGCACGAGCAGGACGTCCCCCTCGCGGAGGTTCCACGCCCCGTTCATCTCCATGCGCGCTCGACCGCCCGTGTGGAACGTGAGGACCGCGAGGTCGTGCGTGACGGGCGACCGGCTGGGCGCGAAGTCGTCGTCGTAGGCGTGCCTCGCGGCCGTGACGGGCCAGCCGCGGCCAGGGTCGATGGGGCGAACACGCGTCACCTCCAAGGGACTACCAGCTCGCGCGCGACCTGCAACCCTCTCGCCGTCCGAGCTCCCCACGACGACGCGCCGAGCCGCTCGGCGTCGCCACGATCGAGCGAACGCGCGAACGCCGGGGCGCCGGCGGGCGCGACGTCAGCCGCGCTCGACGGCGAGCGCGGTCCCGGCGACCTCCGCGTCCGCCTCGAGCACGAGGAGGCGGACGCGGCCGGTCGCGACGACGGCGCGCTCGTCGTTGCGGACGACGACGTCCCAGAGCTGGGTCCGCCGCCCGCGGGTGATCGGCGTCGCGACGGCGTGGAGCGTGCCCGCGCGGACGGCGCGGACGAACGAGGTGTGGTTCTCGAGCCCGACGACGTTCTTCCCGTTCCCCATCGCGTCGAGCGCGGCGCCGATCGACGCGAGCGTCTCGATGACGCCGGCGTAGACGCCGCCGTGGACGATCCCCTGCGGTTGGCGATGGGTCGGACGCACCTCGAGCGTGGCCGTGACCTCGTCGCGCGTCGCGGAGGCGACGACGAGCCCGAGCTCTCCGGCCCAGGTCCCCTGGTGCATCGTGTTGATCGCGCCCGAGGCGTCGGAGCTGTTCACGGGCACCACCTTAGCGGCTCGCGCCCGCGCGGCGAAGCGTCGTCGCCGCGCGCGCGGCGGTCGCGCGCGACGGCGCGGGCCGCGAAGCTCTCTCAGGCGCGCGCCGCGAGGGCCCGCCGGACACGCCGGAGCGCCTCCTCGGCGTCGGAGGTCGGCTCGACCGGCGGCGAGAGGAGCGGCTCGAGGTCGAACACCAGGAGGAGCTCGGCGAGGACGCGGCCGCGCTCGGCCCGCTTCGTTCTCTCGTAGCTCCCCTGCGCCACCAGCTCGGCGAGCTCCGCGAGCGCGCGCCCCGTCCCGAGCCTCGCGCCCGGGCGCGCGGCGGTCGCAGCGGGCCACGCGCGACGCGCGGCTCCGCCTCGGCTCCGCACGAGCGCGCCCACGACCTCGCCGATCGACGGAGCGTGCTTGGAGGGGCGGCGCGCGTCGAGCGCCGTACCGAGCCGCAGCCGGAGCGCCTCGAGCTCCCGCGGCGTCCGCGGCTCCTCGAGCTCGAGCGGCGCGCCCTCCGGATCCTTCAGCCCGAGCGCGCGGGCGACGGCGTTGGCGAACTCGGCGGTGGCCCGCGGGTCGAGCTCCACGGACGGAGTATGCACGATCCTCCACGGCGCGCGCGCTTGCGCGTGACCCAAGGTCGGCCGAAGATCGGGGTCTAGTGTCTCGAGTCCGCGAGGGCTCGGTCACGGGAAATGAGAAAAGTGACGTGTCCCGAGGTCAGACGTTCGGCTTTGTCGGACCATCGCGAGGCCCTCACGGGCGAAGCGGGCCTCACGATCGTCCGACGATCCATGGACTCAGGACACTAGGGACCGTGCGCTTCTGCGTCTGCATCTTCGCGGCGATCGCGCTCGGCTGCGCGCCGAGACAAGAGGACGTCACCCCCGCGATCGAAATTTCGCCGGGGGTCAAGGGCCGCATCATGTGGATGGACCGCCTCCGCCACCACGGCGAGGTGCGACGCTGGTTGCCTCGCGTCACGGTGGAGGAGGTCGACGACGCCGAGCTCCCGCCGCCCGCCCCCGACGAGGGCGACGGCGACGACGAGGGCCCGAGCAGCGGCGCGGCGGACGGCGCGGACGCCGGGGTGGATCTCGCGACGCAGCGCGCGAAGACCGCGGACGAGCCCCCGTAGCTCCGCCGCGCCCGGACGTCAGCCGCTGGCCATACGCTCGGTCGCGGGACCGTCCTCGACGATGGCGGCGATCGCTTCGCCCATCGCGCGGGCGTCGGGGTAGCGCTCGGCGCGGTCCTTGGCGAGGGCGCGCGCGAGGAACGCGTCGAGGTCGCGCGGGACGCGGCGGTCGGTGACCTGCGAGGCCCGCGGGGCGGGCTCCTTGAGGAGGCGCGCGTAGACCGCGGCCAGCGTGCGATCGAGGAACGGCGGCGAGCCGGTGACGGCCTCGAAGAGGACCGCGGCGAGGCTGTAGAGATCGGAGCGGACGTCGAGCGGCTCTCCGCGCGCCTGCTCGGGCGACATGTACATCGGCGTGCCCAGCACGGCGCCCGTGCCCGTGACGTGCGACGCGGAGTCGTCGAGGGCCTTCACGAGCCCGAAATCGACGAGCACGCTCCGCTCGGCCGAGCCGCTCGACCGCGCGAGGAACACGTTGCTCGGCTTGATGTCGCGATGGATGAGGCCGTGGTCGTGGGCGCTCGCGAGCGCCGAGCACAGCTCGAGCGCGAGCCGCTGCGCGTCCGGCCACGCGAGGGGCCCGCGCTCGAGGCGCGCCTCGAGCGTCTCGCCCTCGAGGAGATCCATGACGAGGTAGAAGACGCCCGAGCTCGTCACGTTGAAGTCGTGCACCTGGACGATCCCGGGGTGCCCGAGCGCGCTCGCGGCGGTCGCCTCCCGCTCGAAGCGCCGGAACGCGGCCTCGTCGGCGCGCGCGCCCCCGAGCACGACCTTCACGGCGTAGCGGCGCCCGGTGCGGAGGTGGCGCGCCGCGAAGACCTCGCCCATGCCTCCGCGGCCGAGCGGCGCCTCGATGCGGTACGTCTCGCCGAGGACCGCTCCCGGGCCGACGACGGCCGACGCCGTCGCGATCGGCCTCGGTCCGGAGCGCGCCACCGTCGGCGTGAGCGCGGCGCCGGCGCCCGCGGCGGGGACGATGACGTGCGGCGGCGACGGGCCCTCCGCCGGCGCGCCGTGCTCGATCAGGCCGCGCATGGCCGCGTCGACGATCAGGCGCTCGGCGAGCTGGGGCGTCGTGCCGAGCCCGCGCGCGACGTCGTGGGTCGTGAGCGCACCGCCGCCCTGACGAGCCACCGCGGCGAGCTCCCCGAGGCGGCGGAACCTGCTCCGCTGGCGCGCGCCGTAGCCGATGAAGAGCGCGCTCACGGTCGCCGGCACGACGCCGAGGAAGACGGAGAGGAAGATGCCGCCCCGCCGCGCCCAGAGGCCGTCCTCCTCGTCCTTGTCGGGCATGGCGATCATCGCCAGGCCGAGGAAGAGGCCGAGCGCCGCGACGACGGCGCCGACGCCGCCGAGGACGAAGAGGATCGTCGTCCGGGTCACCATCGACCGGTTCGCGCTCTCGTAGCGATCGAGGCGGACGCGCATCCATCGGCGATGGTAGCCGACCGCGGCCGCGAGGCCGCCGGCCTCGCGCCCCTGTTGAACTTGAAATTCATTTTCTATTTGCTAGGAGAGGACCCCCATGGACGAGCGTCTGCGGGGGCATCTCGACGGTGCGCCCGCGGGGCGGAGGTTCGCGCGCGCGCGCGCCGTGCTCTTCTGGTGCCACCTCGCCGTCGGCGTCGCCGTGGCGCTCGTCGTCGTCGTCATGGGCTCGACGGGCGCGATGATGTCGTTCGAGCATTCGATCGTCGATCGCTTCGAGTCGCGGTGGAGGGTCGATCCTCCGGACGACGCGACCGCGGCGCTGCCCCCGTCCCGCCTCCGCGCGGCGGTCGAGGTCGAGCGCGCGACGCCGGTCGCCGCGCTCACGACGTACGCGGACCGACGCGCCCCCGCCCTGGTCGTGACCAAGGACAAGCGCGCGTGGCTCGTCGATCCGTACCGGGGAGAGCTCCTCGCGGAGAGCCGCGTCCGCGGCGTGTTCTCGACGATCGAGGACGTGCATCGAAACATCGCGCTCGCCCGCGTCGGAAAGGTCGCCGTCGGCAAGACCGTCACGGGCTACACGGCCGTCGGCGTCGCCCTGGCCGCGCTCACGGGGCCGCTCCTCTGGTGGCCCCGCAAGCGCGGCGCAGGCCGGTTCCGCGCCATCGTCTTCTTCACGCGCACGAGCTCCCCGGCGGCGCGCGATTTCAACTGGCACAACGTCCTCGGGATCTGGGCCGCCCCGCTGCTCCTCCTCATCGCGCTCACCGGCACGAGCATCTCCTTCGACGGCGTGAAGGGCTTCGTCACGAGCACGTTCGGCGCGGCGAAGGCGATCCCCGAGCCCCCGCCGGAGCCCGCGGCGTTCGATCTCGACCGCGCGTGGGCGGAGGCCGGGCGCCGCGTGCCCGAGCACTCGGCGATCAACGGTCGCTGGCCGGCGCGCGACGGCAAGTTCACGCTGCGCATCCGCACGCGCGACGGGACGCGCCCCGACCAGTGGAGCCAGCTCGTCCACGACGAACGAACCGGAGCCGTGACGGCGTTCACGCGCTACGAGACGTCGGCGGCGGGGACGAAGATCCTCGGCTGGGCCCGCTGGACGCACACCGGCCAGGCGTTCGGCGTCCTCGGCCAGGGCCTCGCCGCGTTCGCGGCCCTCTCGGCGGTCGCGCTCGCCTGCACGGGGCTCGCGCTGTCGTGGCGGCGGGCGCGCCGCGCCTGGAGGAAGCGCGCGCGCCCGCAGGCGCCCACCCGCGCGTAGCGCCGCGCGGACGCGCCGACTCGACGACGGCGACGCTCGCCTCAAAATGAGTATGCTCCCGCGCATGAAGAAGAGCGTCCTCCGCGGTCTCCGGCCTCTTTGCCTCGCGTCGCTCGCCCTGACGGCGGCGAGCAGCGGCGTCGCCTGCGGCGGCGACGCCCGGACGCCCGCGTCTCCGACCGCGCGCGACGCGACGCGGGCGACGGGCGACGAGGCCGCGAAGGCCCAGGAGACCGAGTTCGTCGCCCTCACCGCCGACACCACGAAGACGCTGAAGAGCGGCGCCAAGATCGACGTCCCGTCCGGGTGGTGGCTCCGCGACGTCGACGGCGGGGTCGCGTTCCAGGATCCGGACCGAGAGCTGACGATCACCCTGCTCGAGCTCGACGCGACGTCGACGGACGCGGCGACGACGCTCGCGCTCTCGAAGCTCGGCCGGACCGCGCCCCCGAAGATCGCGCGCAAGGTCCACGAGGCGGATCAGGCCGGCTGGGACGAGGTGGCCGAGACCGTCTGGGAGACGCCGCCCTCGGAGAGGCGCGTCTTCGCGCTGAACCTGCGCCGCCAGGGTGGGAGGACCTGGGCGACGCTCCTCGAGGGCAAGATCGAGGCCTTCTCGCGGCGCGGCGCGCAGATCGGTCAGATCGTCCTCGGGCTCGACGTGCCGGGCGTCGCCGACGAGGACCTGTCGGGCAAGACGGCGCTCCCGCTCGAGGGCAAGCGGCTCGAGGAGCTCGAGGCCTTCATCGAGCGGACGCGCGAGAAGGTGCACGTGCCGGGCGCGGCGGTGGCGTTCGTGCAGGACGGGAAGATCGTCTTCGAGAAGGGCTTCGGCGTCCGCGAGCGCGGCAAGAAGGATCCCATCACGCCGCGCACGCGCTTCATGATCGGCTCCGTGACCAAGTCGCTCTCGACGCTGCTCATCGCGAGCCTCGTGGACAGCGGCAAATTGAAGTGGGACACGCCGGTGAAGGAGCTCTTGCCGTCGTTCGAGACGGGGGACGCCGCGCTCACCGAGAAGCTGACCGTGGCGCACACCTTCTGCGCGTGCACGGGGATGCCGCGGCGCGATCTCGGTCTCGTCTTCGAGTACGGTGAGCACAAGCCCGAGGACGCGTTCAAGGCGTTCGTCGGCGTGAAGCCGACGACCGGGCTCGGCGAGACCTTCCAGTACTCGAACCAGATGACGGCGATCGGCGGGTTCCTCGCCGCGCGCGTCGCGGAGCCCAACAAGCCGCTGGCCGCCGCCTACGCCTCGGCGATGAAGGCGCGCGTGTTCACCCCGCTGGGCATGAGCGACACGACGGCGTCCTTCGACGAGGGGAGGAAGGGGGCGGTCGCGAGCCCGCACGGCGGCAACCTCGTCGGACCGCGCGACGAGCCGATGGTCCTCCCGCCCGCGATGGAGCGCTTCGTCGAGCCCTCCGCCCCGGCGGGCGCGGTGTTCTCGACGGCGCACGACATGGCGCGTTACGCGCTCGTCGAGCTCGCGAAGGGCAAGACGCCCGAGGGCAAGCAGGCCGTCAGCGAGGCGAACCTCCTCGAGCGTCGCAAGGGGCGCGTCCGCGTCGGACCGCGGAGCAGCTACGGCCTCGGCCTCGCGACGAGCGAGCTGCGCAGGCTCCCGGTCGTGACCCACGACGGCGGCACGTTCGGCTTCGTGACGCGCCTCACGCTCTTCCCCGAGAAGAACCTCGGCCTCGTCATCCTGACGAACACGACGAGCGCGGGCGCGCTCTTCGTCGACGCCGTCACGCAGCGGCTCGTGGAGGTCGCCTTCGCGGGGAAGGAGCAGGCGGCGCGCGACCTCGACAAGGGGATCGAGCAGGATCGCGAGCAGTGGATGAAGCTCCACGAGAAGATCGCCGCGCCGGTGCCGGCCGACGTGATCGCGCGCGTGAGCGGGACGTGGAAGAGCGAGCGGCTCGGCACGTTCGCGTTCTCGTCCACGAAGGACGGCCTCCGCGTCGACGTCGGCGAGTGGTCGAGCCGCCTCGGCTACGAGAAGTCCGACGACGGCACCGTGCGCCTCTTCTTCGTCGATCCTCCGGTCGAGGGCCTCCCGATGACGCTCGAAGACGGCGCGATCGTGGTGGCGCTCGGTCAGGAGTCTCACCGCTTCACGAAGAAGTGATCGACCCGCCGGCGGCCGCCGCTTCGCGCGCGTCGCGGACGGCGAGACCGGCGGCCTCTCCGGCGCACCTCGCTCCGCGGCGTGCCGCTTCGCGCGCGATCGTCGTCGCCGTCGCCGGGCACGGCGACGCCGCGATCCGTCGGACCTGACCGACGCGTTGTCGTAACCGGGCGACGCCGGTCGCTCGTATTTCACCGACAAGACAGGCCAAATCGCGTCGTCCCGGTCTTGACGCGAAGCAACGTGCCGTTATGGTGCTCGCCTCGCGCCTGGCGCTCGCTGCAGCGACGACGTCGCTGCGCCCCGACGCTCTCTTCTTCCCGCTTCTGCGGCTCGTTCGCACGCGCCGTTCGACCCGAAGGATCCGTTCATGGCGGCCCACGCGGCTCATCCCGCTCCGGTTACTCGGCTCTTCCGATGGATGAGGTCGGATCGAAACGACATGCTCCTCATCCTGCTCTACGCCGTCGCGTCGAGCATCGTCGCCCTGTCGATCCCCATCACCGTGCAGGCGATGGTCAACACGGTCGCCTTCGGCGCGGTCATCCAGCCGATCGTCGTCCTCGCGCTCCTCGTCCTCGGCGCCCTCACCACGGCCGCGGTCTTCCGCGCGCTGCAGGCGCGCGTCGTCGAGACCATCCAGGAGCGGGTCTTCGCGCGCACGGCGCTGCAGCTCAGCCATCGCCTCCCCCACGTCGACTCGTCGGTGTTCGACGACGCCCACGGGCCGGAGCTGGCCAACCGCTTCTTCGACGTCCTGACCGTCCAGAAGGCCGGCTCCACGCTGCTCGTCGACGGCAGCGCGCTCGCGCTGCAGACGCTCGTCGGCATGGTGGTGCTCGCGTTCTACCACCCCTACCTCCTCGCGTTCGACGCGCTCCTCCTGCTCGCGATGGCGTTCATCTTCGTGGGCCTCGGACGCGGCGCCGAGCGCACGGCGATCGTCGAGTCGAAGGCGAAGTACGCGATGGCCGCGTGGCTGCAGGAGATGATGCGCCACTCCGTGCTCTTCAAGGGCACGGGCGGCGAGGAGTTCGCGGCCCGGCGGACCTACGAGCTCACGAAGAAGTACCTCGGCGCGCGGCGCGCCCACTTCAGGGTGCTCTTCCGCCAGATCGTCGGCGCGCTCGGCTTCCAGGTGATCTTCAGCTCGCTCCTCATCGCGACCGGCGGCTTCCTCGTCCTGCAGAAGCAGCTCACGCTGGGGCAGCTCGTGGCGGCCGAGATCATCGTCTCGGGCGTGCTCGCGAGCTTCTCCAAGGTCGGCAAGCAGCTCGAGAGCCTCTACGACATGCTCGCCGGCTTCGACAAGCTCGGGCACCTCCTCGATCTGCCGCAGGAGCGCGGCGGCACGGGCCGCTTCCCCGAGCGCCTCCGGGGCCCGGCGAGCCTCTCCGTGAAGGACGTCACGTTCCGCTACGGCGGACGCGACATCCTCTCCGGCGCCTCGCTCCAGGTGAGCCCCGGCGAGCGCGTCGCGCTGCTCGGCCCGAACGGCTCGGGGAAGAGCACGTTGATGAACCTGCTCTACGGCCTCCGCCCGCCCGGCAGCGGCGTCATCGAGGTGGACGGCGAGACCGTGCACACGCTCACGGCCCGATCGCTCCGCTCCCACGTGAGCATGGTGCGAGGCATCGAGATCTTCGACGGCAGCGTGCTCGACAACGTCATCGCCGGGCGGAGCAACGTGAGCCCGGACGACGCGCGCGAAGCGCTCGAGCGCGTCCACCTCTGGGACGACGTGAAGCTCTGGCCCGCCGGGGTCGACACGCACCTCAACCCGTACGGCTCGAGCCTCTCGATGGGACAGGCCCGCAAGCTCGTGATCGCGCGCGCCGTCGCCGCGAAGCCGCGCCTCCTGTTGCTCGACGAGTCGCTCGACGACCTCGACGCGGTCAGCCGCGAGAGCGTCGCGCGGTACCTGTTCTCGCCCGAGCGCCCGTGGACCGTGATCGTCACCACGCACGACGCGGCGACGCTCCAGCACTGCACGCGCGCCGTCGCGCTCGAGCGCGGGCTCTTCCGAGACGTCCCCAAGGTGCTCTCGGCCGCGACGGACGGAGGGGTCTCGTGAGCGCGCCCTACGTCGCGAGCGCCGCGGAGGACGCGCTGGTCGAGCGCAACCTCGCGGCGCTCGGCCTCTCGCCGCGCACGCGCGTCACCCGGGTCATGTCGAGGATCCTCTCGGGCGCGCTCGTCCTGTTCGCGCTCCTCTTGATCTTCGTGCCGTGGCAGCAGTCCGTCGACGGCACCGGGCGGGTCATCGCTTACGCGCCCCAAGAGCGCCAGCAGTTCATCGAGGCGCCGCTCGAGGGCCGCGTCGTCTCGTGGAACGTCCAGGAGGGCGCCAAGGTCAAGAAGGGCGACATCCTCTGCGAGATGACCGACAACGATCCGCACATCCTCGGGCGGATCCAGACCGAGATCGACATGCTCAAGCAGCGCATCGCCGCCGCGCGCGCGCGCGCCGAGAGCATCGAGAGCCGCATCCAGGAGCTCGAGACCGCGCGCAAGAGCGCCCTCGACGCCGCCAGCGCGCGCATCGCGATGGCGAAGCAGCGCATCCAGCAGGCGCAGCAGGTGGTCGAGGCCTCGGAGACGGCGCTCAAGACCAGCGAGCTCAACTTCGAGCGCCAGCACGGCCTCTTCGCCGAGGGCCTGTCGTCGAAGCGCCAGGCGGAGCTGGCGGAGCTCGACCTCGTAAAGGCCCGCACCGACGCCGAGCGCGCCCGCTCGCAGCTCGCCGCCGCGCGCAGCGAGGAGGCGGCGCTCGCGTCCGATCAGCTCAAGGTGATGGCCGACGTCGGCGCCACCATCAACGACGCGCACGCCGGGCGCGCCTCGGCGCTCTCGGAGGAGGCCAGCGCCAGCGCCGAGCTCGCGCGCACCGAGAGCCGCCTCGCTCGCCAGCAGACGCAGCAGATCACGGCGCCGCGTGACGGCGTCATCCTCAGCGTGATCGCGCGGCAGGGCGGCGAGCTCCTCAAGGCCGGCGAGCCGCTGCTCTCGTTCGTGCCCGACACCGACGTGCGCGCCGTCGAGCTCTTGATGGCCGGCAACGACGCGCCGCTCATCAGCGAGGGGCGCCACGTCCGCTTGCAGTTCGAGGGATGGCCCGCGGTCCAGTTCACCGGCTGGCCGTCGGTGGCGGTCGGGACGTTCGGCGGGCGCGTGGCCTGGGTCGACGCCGCCGACAACGGGCAGGGCAAATTCCGGATCGTGATCGTGCCCGACGGCGACGAGCCCTGGCCGAGCGGGACGTACCTGCGTCAGGGCACGCGCGTGAACGGCTGGGTGCTCCTCAGCCGCGTCCGCCTCGGCTTCGAGCTGTGGCGGCAGATGAACGGGTTCCCGCCGGTCGTCGCCGCCACCTCGCCGGACAAGAAGGGGGGCAAGTGAGGCGCGCGCTCCTCACGCTCGCGACGCTGTGCGCGTGCGCGGGGCCCGCGCTCGCGCAGCAGACGACGCCGGGCGCCGCGCCCCCGCGGCCCGCCGGGCCGCCGGCGGGCGCGCCCGTCGCGCCGCTCTCGTCCGGCGAGCCGGTCGACGTCCCCCCGATGCCGGCGCCGCTGGTCACGCTCACGCCGCCGCCGCAGGCGCGAACGCCGCTCTCCCTCGAGGAGGTGCTCACCAACGTCGAGACGCGCTACCCGCTCTTGCTCGCGGAGATGCAGGCCGTGACGGCCGCGCAGGGAGAGGAGCTCTCCGCCTGGGGCTCGTTCGACCCGAAGTGGAAGACGAAGGCGACCGCGTTCCCCGTCGGCTACTACCAGTACGGCATGATCGACAGCTTCATCGAGCAGCCGCTCTACTGGCGCGGCCTCTCGGTGTTCGGCGGCTACCGGCTCGGCCAGGGGAAGTTCCCCCTGTACTACGACGGCTACCGCACCAACAGCTTCGGCGAGGCCCGCGCGGGCGTCGTCGTGCCGCTCTTGCGCGGCGGCTCGATCGACGAGGAGCGCGCGAAGCTCTGGAAGGCGGAGGCCGGGATCACCGCCGCGCGCGAGGGCCTCGCGGCGACCAAGCTCGAGTTCCAGCGAAACGCCGCGTACAAATACTGGGAGTGGATCGCGGCCGCGAAGAAGCTCGAGATCGCCAAGACGCTCCTGCGCCGCGCGGTCGAGCGAAACACGGCCATCACCACCCGCGTGGCCCGCGGCGACGCCCCCGCCGTCGATCAGACGGACAACGCGCGCGCGATCGTGCAGCGCGAGCAGCAGGTGGTGTCCGCCGAGCGCATCCTGACGACGGCGCGCCTCGCGCTCTCGCTCTACCTCCGCGACGAGGAGGGCAACCCGGTCATCCCGGCCGCCGAGCGCGTGCCGGAGCGCTTCCCCGAGCCGACCCGGCTCGACGCGCGCACGGTCGAGAGCGACGTCTCGCGCGCGCTCGGGCGGCGGCCCGAGATCCGCGTCTACGAGGCGCGGCGCCGGCAGTACGAGGTCGAGCGCGACCTGGCGGAGAACGACGCCTGGCCGACGCTCAACGTGCTGCTCGCCGGCTCCAAGCAGTTCGGCGACGGCTACCCCGAGCGTCAGCCAGCGGCCGTCGAGGCCGGCTTGCTCCTCGACATCCCGCTGCGCACACGCAAGGCCGACGGCCGGGCGCGCGCGGCCGACGCTCGCTTCATGAGCTACGATCTGCAGCTCCGGTACGTGAAGGACAAGATCACCCTCGAGGTCCGCGACGCCGCGGCCGGGACCGACGCCGCCGCCGCGCGCCTCGGGCTGGCTCGACGCGAGCTCGAGCTCGCGCAGCAGCTCGAGCAGGCCGAGCGGCAGCGCTTCGACATGGGCGACAGCACGATCCTCTTCGTGAACATCCGCGAGCAGGCCACGTTCGACGCGGCCACGCGCGAGCTCGACACGCTGCTCGAGCACCACAAGGCCCTCGCGCTCTACCGCGCGGTCGTCGGCGGTCGCTGAGCCGCGGACGCGACCGAACGGCGCGCCTCGCGGACGCGCGACGACCGGCGCGCCGCGCGCGCCTAAGCCTAAGACGACGTCCTGCAGCGCGCGCCGTAGACGCTGCCGGCGAGGGTGCGCACCTCCTCCGAGACGGCGCGCCCGTGGCTGAGCTGGGGCAGCTGCTTGCAGGTCGCCTCGAGCTGCTCGGCGTGCGCGGCCTCCGCGGCGAGCGCGTGCAGGATGCTCGCGCGGACGCGACGCACGGAGGGGAGCGCTCGGGCGATCACCGGATCGAGCGCGCTCGAGCAGCGCGCCATCGAGGAGACGAGCGCGGGCTCGAGCTCGGTCAGCGTCTCGCGCGGCGACGCGAAGACCCTCTCCCAGAGGTGGGCGAGCTTCGGACACTCGAGCGTCTCGACCGCGGCGGTGACGAGCGCGGGCTCACCGGCGTTGCCCAGCCAGTCGAGCACCTTGGTGTCGGCCGCGGCGTGCGCGAAGAGGGTCTTCTGGCACGTGGGCGAGGTGCGCGCATCCGGCTGCGTGAGCGTGAGCGCCAGCCGCGACTCCGGCGTGACGTGAGGCGACGCGAGCCCGGCGCACGTCGCCTCGCGCGTCTCCGGCCGATCGAGCAGGCGCAGGAGGTGAGGCTGCGCGGCGGGGCCGAGGCTCGCGAGGAGGCTCACCGCCGTGGTGCCGTGCTCGGTGCGGGCGGACGTGATGCCCTTCTCGAGGTCGTCGGCGAACCCCTCGAGGCGCGGATCGCGCGGGGGGAGCTCGGCGACGGCGAGCGGCAGCTCCGCGGGCGACGAGAGCGCCGCGCGCAAGACGTCGTCTCCCCAGACGACGCCTCGCGTGTGGGCCTGCCAGGCCGCGTGGTACACGTCCTGGTTTCCGCGGCGCTTCGCGAGCGCCTGCGCGGCCTTCGGCTCGTGATCGGCGAGGCGACCGAGCGCCTCCATCCCCGCGCGGCTCTCGTGCTTGTCGAGCCAGGCGACGTCCTTCTGGGCCTCCGCCTCGGCGACGCTGGCCGGAGCGCAAGCAACGAGCGCGATGCAGAACATCGGAGCGACGCGACGCACACGCTATGCATAAGCGGCTTCGACGCGGCGCGGAAGGGCTCTCTCCGCCGAAATCTCCGCCGCGCGACGAGCGTCGCCTCGAGCCGACACGCGCGCCTGCGGTCGCGCTCGCCGCGGCGCTTCGAGGCGCGGAGCAGTCGCCTCCGACCGACACTCGCCGCGCCTCCGGAGCTCAAGCCGCTTCGGGAGACGGGCGTCCGGCGGCGGCGCCGTCGCCGCTCTGCCCGGGACGGACGTCGATCTCTTCCACCGCGGAGATGCGCGCGCCGACGTCGAGCGAGAGGACGTCGACGGGATCGCGCGGCCGGATGAGGCGCCCGGGGAGACCGACCTCGGGGCCGCGGAGCTGGATGTCGATCGCCGGCGCGTCGCCGACGGCGCGCACCACGTGGAGCGTCGCGAGGCCGTCCGCCTCGACGAGCTCCTCGTGCGCGAGGACGGCGCGCGAGACGAGCTCGATGGAGCACGGCGCCCGGCCGGACGCGGGCGCGCCGCCGTCGCGCTCGACCTCACGGAAGCGGAGCTCCTCGAGCCGGCCCTCGATCGCCTTGCCGAGCATGCGATGCGGGTGCGCGTGGATCGGCGTCACCGATCCCGCCTCGCGGACCACCGCGACGAGCGCCCAGCCCGACGCGCCCTCCCAGTACGTGAGCCAGCGGCAGCCCTCCCCGTGGCCGAGCGGGCTCGTCCGCGCGGGGATGAGCTCGCCGATGGAGGGGCTCAGCAGGTCGAGCACGCGCCGGAGGAACGCGTCGTCGAGCGCGGCGTCGCGCTCGCGCTGCTCGAGCAGCACGGTCGCCTCCTCGAGCGTGAGCAGCTCACCCGCGCCGAAGCGTTGCTCGATCGCGCGGACGCGCGCCTTCGTCCCCGCGAGGACGCGGTAGAGCGCGAACGTCGCGGCGAGCGCGAGGGCGCCGATCGCCGCCGCCGCGCCCGCCGCCCCGCGCGCGACCGACGCGATCATCGTGACGGAGAGCCCCGCCATCCAGAGCGACGCGCCCGCGCCGACGACGAGCGCGCGCGCGCTCGATCCGAGGATCGTACGCACCGAGAGGTGCAGCCCGATCCCGGCGGCGACGGCGGACATGAGCACGTCGAGGACGAAGCGGTTCGCGTCGAGCAGCGCCGTCCACGCGGCGGCGCCGCCGACGACGCGATCGCCGGCGGCGCGGGCGATCGCGAAGACGACGTAGCCGACGATGAAGCCGGGGAGCGCGTCGACGACGCTCTTCGTCAGCGCCTTCGGGCGCGCGCCCGAAGGCCGCGCCTCGCGGCGGGCGAGCGCGATCGCCACGAGGACGGGCGCGAGGAGGAGGATCCGCGCCGACTTCGACGCGGCCGCCATGACGCCGCCGCTCTCGCCCATCTGCGCGCCGACCGCGATGGCGCTCGAGAGGTCGTTGACCGCGAGCCCGCTCCAGAGGCCGGCGAACGACGGATCGAGGCCGATCGCGAGCGCGATCGACCGGAACGAGAGCATCGCGGTGACGCTGAAGAGGAACGTGACGCCGATGGCCACGCCCTGCTCTTCGCGATGCGCGCCGCAGGCGGGGGCGATCGCGTTCACCGCCGAGGCGCCGCAGATCATCGTACCGCCCGCGACGAGGTCGACGAGGGGCCGTCGAACGCGGAGCGCGACGCCGAGGAGATGAGAGACGAAGAACGTGCTCGGGACCGACGCCGCGGCGACGACGAAGATCGTCGCGATCTCGGTCTTGCCGAAGAACGACGTCTGCACCTTCAGGCCCATCAGGACGATCGACAGGCGCAGCAACCACTTGCCGGTAAAGCGGAGCCCGGAGGCGTAGACGTCCGGCTCGCGCTCCTTGCCGACCGGACCGAGGCGCACGAGCCGCGCGAGCGGCGTGTTGAGGATGAGCGCGCCCAGGACGAGCGCGACGAGGACGTCCGAGATCAGCGGCGACGGCGGCAGGCTCCTGACCGCGGCGACGGCGAGCGCGCCGATCCCGACGGCCAGCACGACGCCGGGCGCGTCGGATCGCGTCGGGAGCCACTGGGGTCGCTTCATCGCTCGTCAGCCTCGGGTGCTCGCGTCGTCGCGCGGCCGTCGACGGCCGCGCGGCGCGCGTCATAGCACGGCGCGCGCGTGTCCCTTGACCTCGGTCGGCGAGGTCGTTTTGATGCACCGCATGATCGGGCGGCGGAAGCTCCTGGAAGCCGCGGGGCTGGCGCTCGCGTTCACCCCCTCGACCCGCGCGTTCGCCGACGACTTGCTGCGTCAAGGGCGCGCCCCGCAGAACCTCGCCACGCCGACGGGGCTCTTCGACCGCTTGATCACGCCGACGCCCTCGTTCTTCGTCCGGAGCCACTTCGGACCGCCCGCGCTCGATCGAGCGCGACCGCTGCGCGTCACGGGCCTCGTCACGAGCGCGCTCACGCTCGACGCCGCCGAGCTCGCGAGGTCGTTCCCACCGGTCACGGTAACGGCGGTCCTCCAGTGCGCCGGCAACGGGCGCGCGCTCCACGAGCCGCGCGTGCCCGGCCTCCAGTGGACGCACGGCGCGATGGGCCAGGCCACGTTCACCGGCGTGCGCCTCGGCGATCTGCTCCGCAAGGCCGGCGTCGCGCCGGGGAACCTCGCGCGCACGCACGTCCACCTGCACGGAGCGGACGCGCCGCCGAAGCCCCAGACGCCCGCGTTCGTCCGCAGCATCCCGATCGAGCGCGCGCTCGATCCGACGACGCTCGTCGCCTACCGGATGAACGGCGAGGATCTCACGCTCGCGCACGGCGCGCCGCTCCGCCTCGTGGTGCCCGGCTGGGCGGGCGACCACTGGGTGAAGTGGCTCGTCGAGCTCTCGCTGCAGAAGGAGGAGGCGCGCGGCTTCTTCATGACGACCGCGTATCGGATGCCGACGGAGGAGGTCGCGCCGGGCGCGGCCGTGCCGCCGGAGAAGATGCGCCCCGCGACCACGTTCCCGGTCAAGTCGATCATCGGCGCGCCCGCCGACGGGGGCCGCGCGCCGAGGGGCCCGCAGCGCGTCGCGGGCGTCGCGTTCTCGGGCGTCGCGCCGATCGCGAAGGTCGAGGTCTCGCTCGACGACGGCAAGACGTGGCGCGCGGCGAAGCTCGAGGGCGCGCCGGGCGCCGGGCGCTGGGTCGTCTTCGAGCACCGCTTCGACCGGAGCGAGCCGGGCCGCGTCCGCGCGCTCGCGCGCGCGACGGATCGCCAGGGCAACACGCAGCCCGAGCGCGCGGCGTGGAACCCGAGCGGCTACTTCTGGAACGCGTGGCACGCGGTCTCGTGGGAGGTCGCGTGAGGCGCGCCGCCGTCGGCGAAGCGCTCGACGCGTCGAGGCCTCGTCGCGCGCGCGACGCTCGGGCGGCGCGCGACGCGTCCGGGCCCGGCGCGGGCCGCGCGACGCGATCGCGGCGCGCGGTCGCCCTCCGCGCGCCGCTGATCGCGACGGTCCTCGCCGCGGCAGCGTGCTCGGCGTGCTCGAAGGATCGCCCGCCCGCGCCCGACGCCGGCGCGACGAGACCCGGCGCGACGGTCGCGCCGGTCGCCGCGGCGCCGTCCGGGCTGTCGGCCGACGAGGGCCGCGCGCTCGTGCGCGGCGCGTGCCTGTCGTGCCACTCCGAGGAGATGCTCGCGCAGCAACGCCTCACCCACGCCCAGTGGACGAAGACGGTGACGAAGATGGTCGCGTGGGGCGCCAACCTCGAGCCGAAGGACACGGCGCCGCTGACGGACTGGCTCGCCGCGACGTACGGCCCCGACGCCGGCGCGTACGAGCCCGCGCCGATCGACGTCGACGCGGCCGCCGCCGAGCTCGCTCCCCTGCCCGACGGCCCGTACGCGGACGGCGACGCCGAGCGCGGTCGTGCGCTCTACACGGATCGTTGCTCCGGCTGCCACGGCCCCGAGGCGCGCGGGCACATCGGCGTCCTCCTCGTCGATCGGCCCTTCCTCTACCGCGCCCCGGACGTCGCCGAGACCATCCGGCGCGGCCGCGGGAAGATGGCGCCGATGACGATGAGCGACGCGGAGATCGCCGACGTGCTCGCCCACCTCCGCGCGCTCCGGTAGCCGGAGGCTCGCGGCCGCGCGTGAGCGGCCGACGGCGACGCGCCTCCCGGGGTGTAGCGGGTTGCGGTACGCCGGCATCGGCTCCTCCTCCCGCTCGTTCATGTCCCCCGTTCCCGTGTCTCCACGGCCTCGTCCAACCTGGAGAGGCCGCCTCGGTCCGTCCAGTCCCGCGATCGAGTCACGACCAGGGCTGATCTGCAGCCTTGTGGAAACCTGCGTCACACGTAGTTTCGTTTCGACAGTGCCGTCTCCTGCTTCTCGTTCGATCGCATCGCTTCACCCACTCGAAGGAAGACGCTCGAATCCGCCGACCCCGAGAGCGCGGGGCTCGTCACGGACCCTCGCCGCGCTGATCCTCTCAGGCGCTCCGGCGTGCATGGTGTTCACGGACCTCAAGGGGTTCAGCGACGGGCCCGCCGGCGATCCCGTCGTCGAGGCAGGCGCGGAGGTGAGCGTCCCCGAGGACGCTGTCGGCGCCGACGGAGGATGCGGCGGCGATCTCTCGAGCGATTCGAAGAACTGCGGAGCGTGCGGGCGCGACTGCCTCGGCGGACAAGGCCTCGGCGGGCGATACGCCGGTCGTCAAGGACATGTTCCTCGGCCCGGAGGGCATCGCCGTCGACGACGCGAGCATCTACTTTGCCGAAGTGGGGAGCAGCCGCATTCACACGCTCAGCAAGCCCGCCGGCGCCACCGACACACACCTCGCCGAGGGGTCGCCCGTGAGAGCGCGCGGTCGCGCGCCTCACGAAGGCCTTCGAGAAGGGACTCGCACCGACGTCGGCTCACGCGACGATACATGCCGCGTTCGATCGACGCATGGATACGGTGCGGGTCGAGAGGCCGGAGCGTTCAAGGTGGGAAGTTCTTGAACGCTTTGCGGCCCCACGCCTCAATCTCTTCCATCTTGTTGAGGTGCTTCGGCCGTGAGTCCCAAATCTCACGATACTTGCGATACAGCTTGTTTACTGATTCATTTCGAGAATCCGCATCGAAGCAGATCCGATGAAAGGGAGCATCGGAAAAGAACGTCAGCTCGTGCGTCGTCGGCAGAAACGCGGGAAAGGCGACAACGTCCTCCCCAGACTGAATCGGGTTGCTGCAGAGCAGGCATCGGGTCTTCCCAAGCAAGATGAGCGCCATCATGGACTTCTGAATCGCGTTAGACCGCCGCCGAACAAAATCGTAGCGTTACATCCGGCAAGCCAGCATGCATGGCCCCTTCCGTAGAGCGTTGTGATCGACGGGGTCCCTGGTCATGAGTGACCGGCGCCCTCGCGAAGCGGGCCCCGGCATTCGCTCCTCGGTCAGGCGGATCTCGCCGATGGTCTGTCCCGCAATCCGAATCTCTGCAGTGGCCGGCAACAGGCTTCTTGGCTCTGGTTCGACAGTCCCCAGAAACAGCGTGCTGCCGTCTGCGAGCCGGAAAAAATCCTCAACGACCATAGTGTACCGATGGTCGCTCATAGCCCCATCTCCATGAGTGTGACGTCTCACGCCCCGTGTCCTGCCCGGTCCGACTTCGCGTTGCATCCCCGCGGCTCTATGGTGAGAGCGGCGAGGAAAGAATCTGTTCAATTGCCTCCATCGAAAGTGTCGAAGGCTCACGAAGAAGCAGTTCTCCAACAAGATGCGTGACAAATCTGAAGAAGTGCGGCGACGAGCCTGCCCCGGCATGAGCAAACGGACCTCCACGAAGAACACCGCCACCGAGTGATCTGCCAACGTCGCGCAGTTCGTTCATCACGGCGACAGCGAATTCGGCCGGAAGCCCAGCCCGAACCTCGTCGAATGAGGCGACAAGCGCCCACGGTTGGATTGGCGTCTGTTCCTCGCAGACTTCCAACTGAATCTTGCATCGACGACTCTCCAACGGCGTGAATTCGGCTCCACTGAGGGCGTAGAGAGCTCGTGCTCCAGCTGCTACCATAAGTTCCACGACCGCGAGCCGACGACCGAATGCGCCAGCTGCTGATGTATCGACCTCTTCTTCGATGGTGCGAACGGCGATCGGCGTGAGCAGAGGCCGGTCGACAAGCCACACACGAGCCCGGCGGTAGGGCCGCTGGATTTCAATCTCGATGGCGCTCATCGAGCGATCCTCCCAAGTGGAACCACGGGCCCCAGAACCGATTAGGCATAGCTTGAATTACCTCCGGCACGTCACCCCGACCTCCGCGTTGCCCATCTCCGTACCCACACACAGTCCGGCCCCAGGCCTAACGCACGTCGATGCCGAACACCACAATGACGGTGAGGATGAACGAGCGGAGGTAAGCCACGGCGTCGATGAACGCCCATCATACGCTCAAGTGCGGTGGCACCGTCCGCTTACCGTCGTGGGTCTAGGGGAGGTCAGGTTCGCGACTGGGCGCCTGCCTCCTTTTGCGCACTATCGAAGGCAAGCACGGCGGCGACCAGAAGCCGCGGCGGAAACGGGAACGTGGACATCAGATCAGGAGTCGGCCGCACCACACGAATGCCAGTATGCTCAACAACACGGCAGAGCATCGACTGTCTCTGACCATCGACGTCGAGCACGACCTCATACACATCCCTGTCGCCTTCGGTCCGGCTTATCGAATGAAGAGTCGTGCTCACTTCCAGCCTCCTCCCGCAACCCATCGGTGAACCCAGCTTAGGCCAACAGAATAGTTGACGCCCGGGAGAGGGTCGCGAACGAGAAACCCGCCTGCCTGAGGCTCCAGCACGACCATGTGACCGGCGCGTGCTCCTGGCGACCAGAGAACCGCTCCCGTCGGCCCACGCCCAGCCGCCGCCATCGCATCTGCTGGCCCCGCGAACATGCCACCTTGCCATGGAGCCCCGAGTGCGTCAGCGACGTTCCCTACGGGGGACCACTCCGGAGCCCCACCGGCGAGTGCCTGCGCTTCGGTTGTCGCTCCGCCGGAAAGCATCTCGACACAAGCCGCGCCACAGGAGCCCAGTAGTGACTGAGTCACCGCACCACCAGGCCGCACATCGCTCGGCACCCACGGTTCCGAGCCCCGCCAACGACTCCCCCTGCGGCAGTCCTTCGGCATAGCTCGCGCCATACCGGTCAACGCTTCCGTGGCCTCGGACTTCCGCCACCGTGCAACTCGCTCTCTGGGTAGTCCATAACCATTCTTCACCAGTAGCATCCTCGACGCACTCTACCTCCCACGTATCCTGGTTGTCGCTCACCTTCGGAGATGTGCATCTGCGTAGCGGACAGCCTCAGCGCCACGAAAGCTTACACTCATCGCACCGCCAGGCGTAGGTTTGAAATCGAAACTACTACAAGAGTCGTCCCGTTTGGACATCAATCCTCCGTTCCTCGAGTTCGCCGTCTGCATCCTCCACGCGCACAAGAACCGCTCGTTCGTCGACGGCAACCACAGTCAAACCCTCAACCGATAGTCTCCCGCTCGACCACTTAAGACCGTCGGCCGCGTAGGCGTGAAGCTCCCAAGGATCAGCCAGCAACAGCACTCCCGCGGAAGTGTCGGGCACAACCTGCATGATGAGCTCAGGGACGAGGAGCGCCGTCGCCCTTGGATCTTCGACATCGACCATGTACGCGCGTCCTCTCGACACAACGCATGCTCGCGTGGACGCGGGTGAAGCAAATACGCCACTGCATGCACGAGCAGCCAGTGTCCCCGCTCCAAAACCTCCAACCCATGAGGCTCTATCCGGCAACGTGAATCGGACAAAGAGCGGCGACTCGCACCGCGACTCTGGGAAGTAGCGAATCTGGCTGTCGCCCGGAAGCTCCCCGAGTACCTCCGCGTCGTATCTGCGTCCAAAGGACAAATTACGCTTACCTTCGCTCATTGTATCGGCCGGAAAAATCGATGCATAATGAGTTCCACCTTCCCAAATATTGAAATCCGTGCACCAATCTCAAATACTCCCTACTGACCATTAACCGTACCTGGCAGCGTGTACTGCACACCAGACGCACCATAGCCCACCTTCGGCTGCCGGAAGAAGCCCACCGAGAGCTGTTGCTCTCCCTGCTCCAGAATCAACTGGTCGAACGACCCAGGGAAATTATGATACGGGCCAGGCTCGGCGGCTGCACGTTCAATAATTCGCGTCGAATTGATGTGGCGGCGTCCCGAGGCTTGCTGGAACTCGAGAGCGGCGGCGAGTTGATG
>JAHBWF010000122.1 GCA_019637105.1 Labilithrix sp. | reverse complement strand
ACGTCGTAGAGCCCTACCGCCGTCTTGGTCGCGCCGACGTCGCCGGCGATCACGAGCCCGTGCCCGTAGTCCTCCTCTGTTGCGCTCGGCTTCACGCGGACGGACACGACGGTGCACCGCACGTGCCCGACGCCGCGCGCGGCGCAGCGCGTGCATGTTGCGCGGCGGTGCCCGCGCTCGGAGGTGGAGCATGCGCTGCGAAGAGCTGATGAGCACGGACGTCGCGTTCGTACGGCCGAGTGACGAGGTGCGCCGCGCCGCCACGCTGATGAAGACGCGCAACGTCGGCTTTCTCCCCGTCTGCAGCGACGCGCGCAAGGTCGTGGGCGTCATCACGGACCGCGACATCGCCGTCCGTTGCGTGGCCGACGGCAAGCCCTGCACGACCGCGATCCGCGACGTGATGACCCGCGAGATCGTCGCGTGCCGGCCGGGAGACGACGTCGCGATCGCCGAACGCGCCATGATCCGCCACCAGCGGAGCCGGGTCCTCTGCCTCGGCGAGCACCAGTACCTCCTCGGCGTCATCAGCCTCTCGGACCTCCCGCGCGCGGGCCTCGCGAGCGAAGCCGAGGCCGTGCTCGAGCAGGTCAGCGATCGCGAGCGTGCGCACGCGCGCCGGCGCGGCCGCGCTCCGTGAAGCGCGCGACGGCCGAGGCGCGCGGCGGGCTGCGGAGGGTGGTCGACTCGAGCGCCCGCGGGAGCCGCACGACCGCCGCGACGCCGCCGCGCGCCCCGGGCGCGAGGCGGATCGAGCCGGCGTGCGCGCTCACGATGCTCTTGGCGATCGCGAGGCCGAGGCCGAGCCCCCGCTCCTTCGCTCCCGCCACCTCGTCCCCGCGGACGAAGCGGTCGAAGACGCGAGGGGCGAGCTCGGGCCGGATGCCCGGGCCGCCGTCCTCGACGCGGAGCTGGACCTGCTTGCCGGCGTGGTCGATCGAGATCTCCACGTCGCAGGGGTGGGCGTGGCGGAGGGCGTTGTCGATGAGGAGCGCGACCAGGCGCTGGATCTGCGCGGGATCGGCCTCCAGCTCGACGTCGTCCGGACACGACGACAGCACGAGCTTGCTGCCGCGCGCCGCGGCCTTGGGCTCGAACGCCAGGACCGTCTCCTCGACGAGCTCGTCGAGCGAGAACCTGAGGCGACGAGGCGACAGGGCCGCCGCGTCGGCCCGCGCGAGGAAGAGGAGGTCGTCCACCAACGCGGTGAGGTGCGCCGCGGAGCGCGAGACGATCGCGAGCGCCGAGCGCATCTGCGTCGGATCTCCGTCGGCCTGGACCTCCGCGTGCGCGCGGATGATCGCGAGCGGCGTCCGGAGCTCGTGCGACGTGTCGGCCATGAAGGCGCGCTGCTGCTCGAACGCGCGACGGACCGGCGCGAGCGACCGCCCCGCCATGGCCCAGCCGAAGCCGGACGCCGCGAGCAACGCGAACGGAACGATGAGCGTGAGCGCGCGCTGGAGCGACTCGAGGTCGCGAGCGATGTCCCCGGCGCGACGGCTCACGGCGACGACGCCCCGTTCGGCTCCGCCCCCGAGGCGCTCCCGCCGAACGACGACCATCCGGTCGCCGCCTCCGCGGACCTCGCGCGCGGGACCGGCCGCCGCGATCGGCTCGTGATCGACGCCCGCGCGCGCGAGCACCCGTCCGTCCGCGCTCCAGACGACCACGGCGACGACGCCCAGCGCGACGTTCAGCTCCTCGAACTCCTCGTCGAAGCCGCGTGGATCGACGGTCACCTCGTCGCCGCGCACGGACACGTTCTCGAGCACGCTGTGGATCGCGAGGTCGTGCGCCGAGTCGAACGCACCGAGGAGCAGGTGGCGCGCGTAGGCGTGGACGCCCACCCCCGACGCCACGAGCAGGGCGGCGATCCCGAGCGTGAAGCGCAGCGCGAGCCGCCACCGCGCGGAGCGGACCGGATCAGCCTGCAACGCGGTACCCCAGCCCGTGCACGGTCTCGATGAGCCCGGCGGCGCCGTGCTCGGCGAGCTTGCGGCGGAGGTTCTTGACGTGCGCGCGGACGACCTCCGGAGAGGGCTCGGCGTCCAGGTTCCACCCTTGCTCCACCAGATGGCCGTAGGTGAGCACCCGCCCCGGGTGGCGGAGCAGCGCCGTCAGGATCGCGCGCTCCTTCACGCTGATCGCGATCTCGCGCTCGCCCCACCGGACGTCGCCGCTCGTCAGGTCGAGCGTCAGCTCCCCCGCGCGGAGGACGTTCGATCGACGCGCGGCCTGCCGCCGCGTGATCGCGCGGGTGCGCGCGAGCAGCTCGGCGAAGGCGAACGGCTTCACCAGGTAGTCGTCCGCCCCGGCGTCGAGGCCCTCGACGCGATCCTCGAGGGCGTCGCGGGCGGTCAGCACGAGGATCGGCGTGCTCGAGCCCTTCGCCCGGAGGGCGCGGCAGACGTCGAGCCCGTCGGCCGCCGGCAGCATGCGATCGAGGATGATCCCGACGTAGGGCCGAGACTCCGCGAGCTCGAGGGCGCTCTCCCCGTCGGCGCACGTGTCCACGACGAAGCCGGCCCGCTCCAGCCCGTCCGCGAGCGCGCTCGCGAGCTCGTGAGAGTCCTCCACGAGGAGCAGGCGCATCGGGGTCACTCTACCGCTTCGGCGCGAAAGAGCGACCGCGACGCGCTTCACGAAATTTTCACACCTGCGCGGGACCATGGCCGCGATGGTTCACGGAAGACGCGCGCGGATCGCCTCGGCGCTCGGCGTCACCTCCCTCCTGTTCTTCGCGCCGCGCGTCGACGCGGAGGAGCTCGCGGGCGACCGCCCCGAGTCGCTCCCGTCCTACGTCTCCGAGAAGAAGCGGATGAGCGACGCGGACGCCGCGAAGAAGCGCGAGGGTTTCTTCGTCACGGGCCTGCCGTTCTTCAGCTCGGACCCGCTCAACGGCGTCGGCGGCGGCGCGACGGGCTACGTCCACTACAACGGGACGCGCGCCGATCCGTTCTTCCGGTACACGTCCTACCGAGCGCGCCTCGGCGTCAAGGGCGAGTACACGACGGGGAACGCCGCGGCCGTCGCGCTGAAGCTCGACGTGCCGTTCGTCGCCGACACGGCCTGGCGCGTGAAGGTCGACGGCAAGTACGAGAGCGCGCCGAACAACCTCTATTTCGGCCTCACCGAGGGCACGCTCGCCCCCTTCCCGCACGGGAAATACGCGACCTACGCCGGCGCGCTCGGGGTCGCGCGCGCCGGCGGCCCCGGCGAGGCTCCGGTCGTGGCGGACAGGCTGAGGCACATGTTCCTCGAGCGCGAGTGGATGCTGAACCTCAAGGCCGAGCGGGTGCTGTTCGACGGGAACTGGCGCGTCCTCGTCGGCTACGAGATCCAGCACCTCACCTACGGCACGTACGAGGGCGTGCTCGTCGACGCCACCGACCCCGCGACCGGAGGGTCGGTCCGCGTCCCCGGCGGCCGCTCGCTCCTGCGCGAGGACGCCGACGCCGGGCGGGTGTTCGGCGCCGGAGGCGGCCGCGTGTCGCTCACGCAGCTCTCGCTCATGTACGACACGCGCGACTTCGATCCCGATCCGTACCGCGGGTTCTTCTTCGAGTGGGGAAACGAGCACTCGGCTCCGTACACGGGCTCCGAGTTCACGTTCCACAAGATGCTCTTCCAGGCGCGGTGCTTCTTGCCGATCGCGCCGCGGGTGTTGCGTCGCACGCTCATCGCCGCCCGGCTCGGGTACGGGACCATCATCGGCGGCGAGGCGCCGTTCTTCGAGTACCAGGACCAGTGGAGCTCGGAGGGGAGCATCCGCGCGCTCGGCGGCTCGCAGACGCTGCGCGGCTTCAAGGCGAACCGCTTTTTGGGCCGCACGGTGGGCTTCGTCAACGTCGAGCTCCGGCATCGCTTCGCCGACTTCGACGCCGCCGGGCAGAACTTCACCCTCACGCTGGCCCCGTTCCTCGACCTCGGCTCGGTCGGCGACGAGGTGCTCGTGATCGCGCCCACGGTCCGCGCCGCGGCCGGCGCGGGGCTCCGCATCGGCTGGAACCGCTCGACGGTGATCGTGGCGGACGCGGCGTTCTCGCGCGAGGACGCCCAGTTCTTCATCAACTTCAACCAGAGCTACTGACGGCCCTCGAGCAGGCGCGCGATCACGTGGAGGGCCGCACGCGGCGTCGCTCCGAGGCCGGCGGGCTCGCGGCCGACTCGCGCGTGGACGATCGCTCCGAGACCTTCGGCGGGCGGGCCGGCGGGGCGGCGCCGGGCGGCGCGGCGCGCGGCGGGATGGCGGAGCGGACGGCGGACGTGGAGCGGACGGCGGACGCGAGCGGGACGGGGCCGAACGGCGCGGGAGGCGCGGCGTAGCGTGAGCGCGCCGCGCTCCAGCGGTCGATCGCCTCGTGGTAGAGCGTCGCGTACTCCCGCGCCATCCGGGCGGAGCTCCAGCGGCTCCGCGCGCGCGCGCGGCACGCCTCGCGATCGATCGCGCCGACGTCACGGATCCGCTGGCACATCTCGTCGACGTCGTGCACGAGGAACCCCGTGACGCCGTCCTCGACGATCTCGGGTGCGGCGCCGCACGCGTAGGCGATCACCGGCGTCCCGACGAGCATCGACTCGATCATCGCGAGGCCCGAGGGCTCCTCCCAGTGCGCGGGCGCGAGGAGAGCGCGCGCGCCGGCGACGAGCTCCGTCTTGCGCGCCCCGTCGACCGCGCCGCCCCAGGTGATGCCCGGTCCGAGGCGCGGCGCGATCGTCCGCTGGAAGTGCTCGTGCTGCGGGCGGTGCGCGTCGGCGGCGAGCACGAGCGGGGTCCGCGAGCGTCGCGCCGCTTCGATGGCGCGCTGCGGCCCGCTCTCCGGCGCGAGGCTCCCCAAGAAGACGCAGCGACGGCTGCCCTTGCCGAGCGGAAAGCGATCGAGGCGGAGGCCGTGGTGCACCACGGCGCGGAACCGCACCTCCCACGCGAGCTCGGCTTGCCGCCGCGAGACCGCGACGAAGGAGACGTCGGGGTACGCGGCGTAGTGGGCCGACAGCGACGGCGCGCGATCGTGGTGCACCGTCGCCAACGTCGGGACGGGGACGAAATTGGTGAACGGGAGCGACTCCGCGTCGTTGACGTGCACGACGTCGAAGTCGTCGATCGTCGCGATCCTCGACCACGCCGCGCTGGCCTGCCGTAGCTCGGCGAGCCGGTCCTCCGGCCCCGGCGGACGCGCGGACGGCGCGCCGGCGGCCGCCTCGCCGCGGGCGAACACGGTCGGCCGATGGCCCAGGGCCGAGAGCGCGCGCGAGAGCTCCGCGACCATCGCGCCCGAGGCCGGCTCGCGCGAGCGCGTCGAGACGAGCGCCACGCGGAGCGATCGCTTCGAGCTGCCTCCAAGTCCCATACGTCCTCGCCTGCGCGCCCCGGCCGTTCGGCGCGCGGCCGTGTGCACGCGCTCTGCCAGGGAAGCCGGCGCGCGCAGCCCCGCGACCCGCCGTCCCCGCCCCGCGCCGCCGACGTCTCGAACCGCCACACGATGGTGCGCGCATGTTGGAGCGCCGGGCCCGAGACGCGTTCACAGCGAGACATCGAGCCGTCGCGGGCGGAGCGCCCCCGCGCGCGCCGAGGCGCGCTCCGGCGACGCGGGATCGGGGCCGCCGCTACGCGACGCCACGCGGAGGCGCGCGCCGGCGCCCCGCGCCCCGCGCGGACGCTCCGCGCGCGGCGCGACGGTCTGGCTCGTCGCTTGCTCGAAGACATCCCGTGAAGCACAAGCTTACCGAGATGACGCGCGACGCTCAGGAGAGCGCCGAGCGCGCACGGAAGCTCCGTGAGCACCTGCAGGAGGTGACCGCCCAGGTCGACGGCCTGGTCGGGGAAGCCCGCTCCACCCTGAAGCGCGCGGTCGAATTCCTCGAACGCGAAGGCCTCCGCGGCAAGAAAAGCGGGGCTTACGCGCGCGTCACCGGAGTCCGCGAGGCCGATCCGGCCGACGCCGAGCCGACGCCCTCCTCGACCGACCGCGCGCGGCGCGCGCGCGAGGACGCCGACGGCGCGCCGCGCGATCAGGACGACCCGGACGGCGAGCCGCACCGCGAGTGAGGCAAAGCGCGGCTCCAGGCGCGCCACAGTGACCGATTGCCTCCCGCGCGATCCCGCGCTCGCCCCGCGCGCCCGCGCTCGACCTCGACCGGCCGCGTCGTCGGCCGGCCCCGAACCGCGGCGCCCCGAAGTTCCCCCTTGCGAGGCTGGACTGCGGCGGGTAGGGTGCGCGGCGCTGTGCAAGAGCGCAGTGGCCCGGGGCGTAGCGCAGCCTGGTTAGCGCACTAGACTGGGGGTCTAGGGGTCGGAGGTTCGAATCCTCTCGCCCCGACTGGTCCCGAGAGGATGGGCTCCTCCGGGACCTTTCGGTTTTGTGCCGCGGCGCCGCCGAACGGTAGAGCTCACTCGCGCGCGGCGAGCGCCCCGCGGAGCCTCAGCGCGTTGGCGATGACGGAGACCGAGCTGAGGCTCATCGCGCCGGCCGCGAGCATCGGGCTCAGCGTCACGTGGAAGAGCGGGTAGAGCGCGCCGGCCGCGACCGGCACCGCGAGCGCGTTGTAGCCGAACGCGAGGAGGAGGTTGCCACGGACGTTCCGCATCGTCGCGCGGCCGAGGCGGAGCGCGCGCACGACGCCGCGGACGTCGCCCTTCACCAGCGTGACGCCCGCGCTCTCGATCGCCACGTCGGTCCCCGTCCCCATCGCGATCCCGACGGCGGCCGTCGCGAGCGCGGGCGCGTCGTTGATGCCGTCGCCGGCCATCGCGACGACGGAGCCGCCGGCCGCGAGCTCGCGGACCGCGTCCGCCTTCTGCTCGGGGAGCACGCCGGCGATGACGTCGGTCTCCGCGAAGCCGAGCTCCCCGCCGATCGCGAGGGCGCTCGTGCGCGCGTCGCCCGTGATCATCGCGACGCGGACCCCCATCGCGCGGAGCTCCCCGAGCGCCTCGCGCGCGCCCGGCTTGATCGCGTCGCCGATGATCCAGGCTCCGGCGTAGCGCCCGTCGACCGCGGCGAACGAGACGGTCGCCCCGCCCGCGCGGCGCTCCTCGGCGAGCTCGAGCGCGCGCTCAGGGACCGCGACGCCCTCGTCGGCGAGGAGCGCGGACGTGCCGAAGAGGACCCGCGCGCCGCCGACGGTCCCGTCGATCCCCCTCCCCCGCACGGCGCGGACGGACACCTCGCCGGACGCGGGCGGGGCGCCCTCCTCGCGCGCGTGCGCGACGACGGCGCGCGCGAGCGGGTGCTCGCTCGCGGCCTCGGCCGCCGCGACGAGCGCGAGCGTCTCGGCGCGCGCCGCGCCCGGCTCGAGCTCGACGGCGCGGACGCGCGGCTTGCCCTCCGTGAGCGTCCCGGTCTTGTCGAAGGCCACCGTGGTCACGCGTCCGAGCGTCTCGAGCGCGTCGGCGTCCTTCACGAGGACGCCCGCGCGCGCGCCGGTGCCCGTCGCGACCATGATCGACATCGGCGTCGCGAGGCCGAGCGCGCACGGACACGCGATGATGAGCACGGACACGGCGCTGACGAGGGCGTGCGCGAGGCGCGGCTCGGGCCCGACGGCGTACCAGGCGGCGAACGCTCCGCCCGCGATCAGGAGCACGGCGGGGACGAACCAGGCGCTGACGCGGTCGACGAGGCGCTGCACCCGCGCACGCGAGCGCGCGGCCTCGCCGACCATCGCGACGATCTTCGCGAGGAGCGAGTCGCGACCGACGCGCTCCACCCGGATCACGAGCGCGCCGTCGCCGTTGAGCGTCCCGCCGGTGACGCGATCGCCCTCGCCCTTGTCGACGGGGAGCGGCTCGCCGGTGAGCATCGACTCGTCGACCGACGACCGCCCCGAGAGCACCACGCCGTCGGCGGGGACGCGCTCCCCCGGCCGCACGCGCAGACGGTCCTCGACGCCGACCCGCTCGACGGGCACGTCCTCGTCGCCCCCGTCGGGCCGGAGCCGCCGCGCGGTCTTCGGCGTGAGCTGGAGCAGCGCGCGGATCGCGCCCGAGGTCCGGCTCCGCGCGCGGAGCTCCATGACCTGTCCGAGGAGGACCAGCACCGTGATGACCGCCGCGGCCTCGTAGTAGACGGGCACGCCGCCGTGGGCGCGCACGGCCGCGGGGAACGCGCCGGGCGCGAGCGTCGCGACGAGGCTGAAGACGAACGCAGCGCTCGTCCCCAGCGCGATCAACGTGAACATGTTGAGCGCGCGGTTCCGCACGGACTCGAGCCCGCGCACGAAGAACGGCCAGCCGCCCCAGAAGACGACGGGCACGGCGAGGACGAGCTCGATCCAGGCGAGGCGCTCGGCGCCGATCGCGTGCCGCACGGGATCGCCGGGGAGGACGTCGGACATCGCGAGCGCGAAGAGCGGGGCGGTCACCGCGGCCGAGACGACGAACCGCCGCTGCATGTCGGCGAGCTCCGCCTTCGCCGCGGGGTCCTCCTCGGCGCTCACCGACTTCGGCTCGAGCGCCATCCCGCACTTGGGGCACGTGCCGGGGCCGAGCTGCACGACCTCGGGGTGCATCGGGCACGTGTACTCGGCCTGGGCCTCCGCCGCCGTCGGCGCCTCTGCCGGCGCCGGCGCCGGGTTCGAGTACGCGTCCGGATCCGCGCGGAACTTCTCGAGACAGCGCGGGTTGCAGAAGAAGTACGTCGCCCCGTCGTGCTCGAGCCGGTGCTTCGCGGTCGTCGGATCGACCGTCATCCCGCAGACGAGGTCCTTCACGCGCGGGGCCGGAGCCGAGGCGGGCGGAACGGCGCCGTGAGCGCGGCAGCAGGGCGAGGGCGTCGTGGGCATCGTGGTCTCCTGCCCTGCAGACGCAGGACCAGCGCCACTCTTACACCGACGTCGGCCTCCGCGCTCGGCGTCTCGCCGGCGGGCGCGAGGTTCTGCTCAGGCGGGCGCGCCCGCCGGGCTCCCGAGGCGATCGCACAGCGTCTCGGCCTCCGGCGACCGGAGGCCGAGGCACCCGTAGACCATCCGGACGACGCGGGAGACGGCCGGCAACGTCGCGTGCACCTTCACGGTCGCGCCGGCGATCGCCGCGGCCCGTCGCATCGCCTCGGCCATCTCCATCCGCTCCGACGGCACGCCGACCGACACGCCCCGGAGCTCGTTCCAGAGGAGCGCCGCCCGGATCGACCGCGCGAGCGCCGACCGGGTCGTCAGCTCGATGTCCTGACCGCGCGCGAGCCACACGGAGCGCGTCGTGTGAAGGTTCGTCGCGTCGGCGAGCTCGTCGATCAGCGGCGCCGAGCGGACGAGCGTGCACCCGTCGACCTCCCTCAGCGAGCGCTCGTCGTCCGTGTGGCGCACCGCCGTCGGCACGACCACGACGACCCGCTCGATCCCCGGCGCCTGCGCGGCGCGGATGACGTCGCCCACCCGCGCGATGCCCGCGGCTCCGCGGGGACCGACGTCGAGGAGCCGCGGCTCGGGCACGTAGACGATCGCGCGGCAGCCGGCGGCCTCCGCGAACAGATCCGCGTCTCGGTCGACGCGGCGCGCGCTCTCGTCGAGGCGCTCCATGGCGTCGCTCACCGCCGCCGCGACGTGTCCAGGTGAACATGAAACGAGGATCAACTCTCACCCCTCTCGGCTCCCTCGGAGCTCGTTGGATCCACAAGCGACGCTCGCGCCGTCCCGCCGCCAGCCGCGTCAAGGAGTCGCCGTCGCGCTCCTGCCTCGCCGTCCGGCGCGGAGAGGCAGCGTCGGGCCGTCCTCCGCGCGGAGCCCGCCGATCTCCCGGCGGGGCGGACGCGCAACGTGTGACCGAGCGGCCGGCCGAGACCGCGCGGGTCTTCACGCGTGCGTCGCGACTCCACGTGACTGCGGAGCTTCGCTCTCCATCATGCGCCGGCACTCCTCGGCGCAATCGCGGCAGGCCTCGGCGCACGCGCGGCAGTGCTCCATGTCGTGCTCGTCGCACTCGGCGGCGCAGGCATCGCACGCCTCCGCGCAGGCGGCCGCGATCGCCGGGCTGAGGCTGCTCCCTCTCGCGAGAAATGCAGCGACCAGACGGCAGAGGTCGGCGCAGTCACGGTCGAGGCGTACGCACTCGACAAGCTCCTCGACGTCGTCTTCGTCGAGGCAAGCGTCCGCGCAGTACTCGCACGCCTCCGCGCACTCGTTGCACGCTTCGATGCAGCTCGCGATGCGTTCCTGGTCCATGGGCGGTCCTCCGTCACGCCGTCGGCGATGCACTGCATGTACCGACGCCGGAGCTCGAGCACTCGATGGCGCACGGACACGCGTGGAGCGCGCGCGCCACCGCGCGGCCCTGGAACGCCGCGTCAGCGACGGCGGCCGAGCGCTCGACCGTCGCCGTCGGCGTCGATCCAGATCGGCCCGGACATCGCCCACGGCGCGATCTCGGCGTCCTCGCCCGCGAGGACCGGCCGCATCGGCCTCGTCCCGCGCACGATGACCACGAACGCGTCGTCCTCCTTCACGCGCAAGGCGAACGCGGCCTCCGCGACCAGCGCGCCGGCCTGGTCCTTCGCGGGGACGAGCGTCGCCGGGGCGGCCGTGCCGGCCCCGCCGCGCGCGAGCCGGATCTCCGCCTCCTCGACGACCACCCACGGCGCCGCGGTGACCGTGACCTGCACGTCGACCGCGCCGCGGCGCGGGCTCGCCACGCCGCCGATCCCGACGCCGTTCGCGCGGACGGCCAGCATCGGGCCGTTCGACAGGACGACGTCGCGCGTCTCGCGGATCCCCTTCACGAGCTCGCCTGTCCGCGCGGCGTCCCAACCGGCGAGCGTCGCGCCTCCGCCGACGCGCACGAACGTCCGCGGATACCCCGGCTCCTCGCCGACGATCCCGTGCGTGTCGGTGTCGGCGATCGGCGTCACCGGGTGCGCCGTGCGGAGCAGCGCGAAGTAGTCCTCGAGCAGGCGCTCGCGATGGGCGACCACGCGTCCGTTCCACACCTCGATCGCGTCGAACGCCGCGTCGTAGCCGGGCGCGGTGCCCGTCCCGGTCCTGGGATCGAAGCCGAGCTGGTCGAAGTAGCCGTTCTTCCCCGAGCGCGGGTGGTTGATCTGGAGCACGTGCGGGCCGCCGGGCAGCGCGCGCGCCTCGGCGAAGACGTCCGCCGCGAGCCGACCGCGGACGATCGGCGCGCCGCCCCGCGGCTCGCCGGGCCGGGGCACGATCGGGAAGACGTTCGCGTGCCCGAACGGCGTCGCGCTCGCGTCGCTCGTGATCTCGTCGCCGGCGATCTGGACGAGCCAGCTCGAGAGGCCGAGCTCGCGCACGAGCGGCGCGAGGTCGGCGACGGCGTTGTGCTCGGACGCGACCGCGACCTCGACGCCCTCGGCGGCGTTCGCGAGGACGCGGTCGCGCGTCGCCACGGGAGCGTCGGCGCTGAGGATCGTGTGCTGGTGGAAGTCGGCGCCGACGTACCCCGGCGCGTCGAAGACGCGCCGGAGGACGAACGGCGGCGGCGCGGGCCCGGGCACGGTCACCTCGACCGACGTGAGATCGACCTTCGGTCCGCGCGACGCCGTGACCCGGTAGCGCCCGCGCGCGAGCGTCACGGCGCGCGACTCGGACGGGCGCAGCGTGACGACGTTCTTCGCGAGCCCGGCGACGTGCGCCGGCCCGAGATCGGGCGTGGGGGTCCCGCCCAGCCCCTCGAGCGTGAGCTTGCACGGGACCGGCGCGGCCGCGCCCCCGGCGCCGGCCGGAGGCGCCTCCAGGCACGGGCCGAGCGTCGTCGAGCCCGCCTCCGTCACCGCGAGCGACGCGCGCGCCGTGGCGCCCTTCGTCACCTCGATCGCGGCGCGGCCGCCGTCGGCGCGGCGCCCCGCGCTCGGCGCGTAGGCGACGAGCCACCGTCCGGGAGGCACGTCCCCGCCGAAGCGGTCGCCGTCCTCCGTCGCGACGATCGACAGGACCTCCGGCGAGGCCTCGGTCCCGAGCGTGACCTTCGCGCCCGCGGCGACCTTCACGGGCGCGCCGCTCGCGTCGCGGAGCGCGATCTCGACCGCGCCGACGTCGCCGCCGGACCTCCGCGCCAGCGCGGAGACGAGGCTGGCGACGTCGGGCCGCTCGCCGACGACGAACAGGCGCTCGTAGGTCACGCTCGCGCCGGGCTCGAGCGCGACGTCCCTCCTCTGCTCGGTGTCGGTCCACGCGCCGCCGCTGATCGCGGACAGATCGCCGTCGGCCGAGGCGACGGCGTAGCTCGCGAAGCGCCCGACCCCGCCGACGAACGGGCCCCGCGACGGTCCCTTGAAGCCGGGGGCCTTGCCCGGCGCGAGCTTCTCCGTCCCGCCCCACTGGATCGCGTCGCCCAGCCCGAGGCCGGTCACCCTCGACGCGCCCTCGTTCGTGAGCGTCGTGCGGAGGACGAGCGCGCGGTCGCCGGCGCCGAGGCGGAGCTCGGTGACGACGCCGATCGACGCGTCGTAGAGCTCCTTGCCGCGCGCCTCGACGACCGCGGTGCCGTCCGCCTCGACGCGCGCGTCGAGGCGCGTGTAGACGCCCTGCCGCGGGAAGGTCCCGAAGTACGTGAAGAGCTGGCCGAGCTCGTCCTTGCGCGTCTTCGCGTCCGCGGCGTCGACGACGTTGCCCCCGGACTCCGCGAAGCCGGCGCCGCCCCCGAGCGCGTCCACGACGAAGACCACCTCGTCGTTCTCGATCACCCAGTCGCCCGGCTTGCCGGTCGCGTTGGGCCCGCCGAGCTCCTCGCCGGCGCGCATCGGGTGCACCCGCGCCGGCGCCTTCGCGGGCTCGGCGCCGCGCGCGGCCGGGCGCTCGCGGAGCGTCGGCCCGGTCTTCCTCGGGCACCCCGCGACGGCGCACGAGGCGGCCGCGGCGACGACGACGCTCCGAAAGAGAGGAGTCCACGACCGCGGCGGGCTCGTCGGCATCGCCGGCGATCCTAGTCCTCCGACGCGTCGATCTCGACGTGTCGAAGTACGATCACGAAAAGACCGTCCAGGTCGCATGCCCGTGCGATGACGGGAGGTTCGTTCCGCCCCCTCGCTCGTCGTCGGGGCGGAACGAACCGGTCGAAATCATGGCGTCCGGGTGCTAGTGCGCGCGGAGCGACGCGAGGAACCGCGCGAGCGCCTGGGCCTTCTGGACGAGCGTCGCCACCTCGATCTGCTCGTCGTGCGTGTGGAAGCCGATCCCGCGCGGGCCGAGCCCGTCGATCGACGCGATCCCCATCGAGCCCGCCGTGCTCGCGTCCGAGCCTCCGCCGATGAGGCCGGCCTCGCCCGCGCCGAGGCCCGACGCGCGCGCGCACGCGCCGTAGGCCTCCATGAGCTTCACGCTCGCGTCGGTGCGCTCGAGCGGGAGCCGCGCGATCCCGCCGCTCAGCTCGATGCGTGAGCCCGGCACCGCCGCCGCGCACTCGGCGGCCGCCTTCTCGATCGCCGCGATGAGCGACTCGCCGTCGGCGCGCGACTCGAAGCGGATGTCGACCAGCGCCTCGGCGCGATCCGGCACCGTGTTCTTGCTCGTGCCGCCGCTGATCTTGCCGACGTTCACGGTCACGCCGCGCTCGTAGCTCGTCAGCGACTGGACGCGGTCGACGAGCTTGGACAGGGCCCAGAGCGCGTTGACGCCGTCCTTGTGCGCGGCGCCGGCGTGCGCGGCCTTGCCGTGCGCCACGACGGTCATCGCGCCCGTCCCCTTGCGCCGCGTGATGACGAGGTCGCCCTTGCGACCCGCCTCGAACACGAGCGCGCCCTGGGCGCCCTGGATCGCTTCGCGGATGATCGACTGACCCTCGGGCGAGCCGACCTCCTCGTCCGCGACGACGACGACGCGCACGCCCGGCAGCGACGTCAGCGCGCCGGCCGCGGCGAGCGCCTTGAGCGCCCAGGCGACCACCACGAGCCCGCCCTTCATGTCGAGGACGCCGGGCCCGCGCGCCAGATCGCCGTCGCGCTTGAAGCCCTCGAACGTGCCGGGAGGGAAGACCGTGTCGAGGTGACCGACCAGCGCGATCGGCGGCTCTCCGCGGCTCGTCCAGAGCGAGCTCACCACGAGGTGATCGGCGAATTTGCCGCTCGCCGACTTCATCCGCGAGGCCTCGAGGCCGTCGACGGTGAAGAGCTCCTCGAGCATCGCGCCGACGGAGTTGCCTCCTTCGACGTTCTCCGTGAACGAGTTGATCGAGACGAGCTCGGCGAGCGCCGTCTCCATCGCCCTCTGCTGCTCGCTCAGCCACTTCGCCGCGTCGTCTGCTCCGCTCATCGGCGCGGACTATACCCCCTCGGATCCGGGAAGAGAGCCGGAGCCTGCGCGGAGTCGATCCCGGCGCGGCGCCCGGCCCGAACGCGGCCCCTCGTGCCGCACCGCGCAAGGTTCCTTGCATTCTGTTTTTGCAGAATGTACAGTATTCACAGTCCCCGAGCGGGAAACCCCTCCCGTGAGGCCTACGGTCGAGCCGCCAGGCTCGGATGCTCGGAAAGGAGAAGGACGATGGCCACGCTTCCCGTGGTTCCCCCTCACGTCGACGATCCGCCCGAAGGCGCGCCGCGGGACGGGCAAGGCGCCTACGCCGGGCCGAGCTTCGGGGCGCCGGAGAGCCTCCGGGCCGATCGGCGGGCCGACGAGAAGGAGCTCGTCCGGGAGGCCTCGGCGCGCGGCCTGACCGAGGAGCGGCGCGACGCCGTCCGCCGGAAGGCGCTCGCCGAGATCCCGTGGTGGTACAGCCCGCACGCCCACCTCGCCGCGACGACCGGCATCGGCGTCGTCGTCCTCGTCGCGAGCGTCGTCGCCCTCGCGCGGCTCGACCCGGGCGTGCGCTGGACCGACCTCCTCGTCATCCCGGCGGTCGTGCTCCTCGCGAACTACTACGAGTGGCGCGTCCACAAGGACGTCCTGCACAAGCGCTTCTGGCCGTTCGAGGTCATCTACGACAAGCACACGCCGATGCACCACATGATCTACGTCGAGGAGGACATGGCCGTCCGCGACGTCAAGGAGCTCCGGCTCGTCCTCATCCCGGCGGCCGGCGTCCTCGGGATCGTGCTCGCGGCGGCGCCCCTCGCGCTCGGCCTCGCGCACTTCTGGTCCGCTGCGGCCGGGTGGCTCTTCCTCCTGACGACGAGCCTCTTCATGGTGAGCTACGAGGTGCTCCACCTCTGCTACCACGCGCCCGCCGACAGCTTCATCGGGCGCCTCGGGCTCATCCGTATCCTCCGGGCCCACCACGCGCGGCACCACGACACGCGCCTGATGCAGCGCTACAATTTCAACGTCACGGTGCCGCTGTTCGACTGGCTCATGGGCACCATGGCGCCCGAGCGCGGGGCGGCCCGCGGCGCCCGCGCGCGAGGCAGAGGTCGCCGCGGCCTCCGCGAGAAGTGCTAGCCTGCGGGCCCCATGGCCAAGCGCTTCAAGGCCGCCGTCATCGGCGGCAGCGGTTACGGCGGCGGCGAGCTCGTCCGGCGCCTCCTCCTCCATCCTCACGTCGAGCTCGTGCGCGTCGCGTCCGTCGACTTCGTCGGCGAGCCGCTCTCCGCGGCGCACCCGAACCTCGAAGGGCTGACCGATCTCCGGTTCGAGGGGATCTCGCCGTCGGAGGCCGCGCAGGGGATGGACGTCGTCCTCCTCGGCCTCCCGCACAAAGTGAGCGCGACCAAGATGCCCGAGCTCATCGCGTCGGGCGCGCGCGTGGTGGACCTCTCCGGCGACTTCCGCCTGCGTGACGCCGCGCTCTACAAGCGCTACTACCACGCGGACCACCCGTGCGCGGAGCGGCTCACGGACGGCACGTTCGTCTACGGGCTCCCGGAGCTGCATCGGGAGAAGATCAAGGCGGCCAGGTACGTCGCGTCGCCCGGGTGCTTCGCCACGACGATCGAGCTCGCGCTCCTGCCGCTCGCCAAGGCGGGCCTCCTGTCCGGCGCCGTCGAGGTCGTGGGCATCACCGGCTCGTCGGGCAGCGGCGTCGTGCCGAGCGCGGGGACGCACCACCCGGTCCGCGCGGTGAACCTGCGCACCTACAAGCCGCTCGATCACCAGCACATCCCGGAGATCACGCAGACGCTGCGGGAGGCGGGCGCCAAGGACGTCGAGATCCGCTTCGTGCCCGTGAGCGCGCCGCTGTCGCGGGGGATCTTCGCCACGTGCTTCGCGCACGTCGCCGACTCGGCGAGCCCCGACCGCATCAAGGAGCTCTACCGAGACGCCTACGCGAAGGAGCCGTTCGTCCGCGTGCCGGAGAAGCGGCAGCCCGAGGTCGCCGCCGTCAGCGGGACCAACTACTGCGAGGTCGGCGTCCAGGTCGGCGCGGACGGCGCCGAGGCGGGCAAGCGCGTCGTCGCGTGCTTCTCCGTCACCGACAACCTCATCAAGGGCGGCGCGGGACAGGCGATCCAGTCGATGAACATCATGCTCGGCGTCGACGAGAAGACGTCGCTCGAAGACCCGGGCGGCTGGCCGTGACGAGCAGCCGAGGCGCGCCCGCGACGAGCGGCGGGCCGGTCGTCATCAAGCTCGGCGGCGAGGTCGTCCAGGGCCCGCACATGCCCGCGATCGCCGCGGACGTCGCCGCGATGCGCGCGGAGGGCGTCCCGGTCGTGGTGGTCCACGGCGGCGGACCTCAAGCGACGGAGCTCCAGAAGAAGCTCGGTCAGACGCCGACGATCATCGGCGGGCGCCGCGTCACGGACGGCGACGCCCTCGACGTGATGAAGATGGTCGTCGCCGGGAAGATGAACGTCGACCTCTGCGCGGCGCTGGTCCGTGCCGGCGCGAAGCCCGTCGGGCTCCACGGCGCCAGCAGCGGCGCGGTGCTCGCGACGCGGAGGCCGCCGAAGGTGGTGAGCGGCGGCGGCCCCGATCCGGTCGACTTCGGCTTCGTCGGCGACGTCGTCGGCGTGAACGGCGAGCTCGTCTCGCTCTTGATCGCCGCGGGCTACGTCCCCGCGCTCGCGTGCCTCGGCGCCGACGCCTCGGGCGGCGTCTACAACATCAACGCCGACGCCGTCGCCAACCAGGTCGCGATCCGCCTCGACGCGCGCGCCCTGGTGCTGGTCACGGACGTCCCCGGCGTCCTCCGCGACGTGTCCGATCCGAGCTCGCGCATCGGCCGCATGACGATCGCCGAGGGCGTCGCCGCCATCGAGCAGGGCGTCGTGACGAAGGGGATGATCCCCAAGCTCGAGGAGTCCTTCGCGGCGATCGAGCAAGGGGTGCGGGCGGTCCACATCGTCGGTCGCCTGACCGAGGGCGATCTCGCGCGCGCCGTGACGAGCCCCGGCAGCGTCGGGACGATGCTCGTCGCCTGACGCTCGCGCGCGCCGCCGCGACGCGGGCGCGCGACGCTACTTCGCGGCTTCGTCGCGGACGCCGATCGCCTGGTCGATGCCGGTCTCGACGACGGCGGCGGCGGCGGCCGCCTTCTTGAACGGCTCGTCGAAGCACTTGACGAGCTGGGCCTCGGAGGCCGCGGCGGAGCCGGCCCCTCCCGAGCGGGCCATCTCCCTGAAGCCGGTGCGCGCGCTCTCGATCACCGCCTGGGCGTTGTGCACGCGCTTCGATCCGTGGTCGCCGACCTCCTGGAGGATCTTGAGGAGCGCCGGGAAGGACTTGTCGATGGCGGATTTCATCGCCTCGCCGGTCTCGCGGTCCTTGGCGCCCGTGACGACGAAGCCGACCTGCGGCGTCGAGCACTCGGTGTTGTTGATCACCGCGAGGTCGCAGCGCGCGCGGCAGTCCGTGCTGACCTCCGGCGGCTTGAAGTCGCCGGCGCACTTCACGTCCGCGAGCTCGACCGTGCACGAGCCCGCGCAGACGCCGTCGCAGATGCCCGGCGCCGCGAGCTCGCAGGTGCCGCTGCACGCGCCCTTGCACTCGCCGGTCATCGCCCCGCGGTCGCAGGTCCCGACGCACACGCCGATGCAGCCGCCGTTGACGGCCTTGCCGTCGCAGGTGCCCTTGCAACGCCCCCCGCAGGTGCCCTTGATCGTCCCTTCGCACGTCCCGCTGCAGACGCCGTCGCACTTGACCGCGCCCTTCGGCTCGCAGGCGCCGTCGCAGTTGCCGTCGCAGCGTCCGGCCTTGTTCGCGCACTCGGCGCGGAGCTTCCCCGCGGGGACCGACGAGTCGCAGATGCTCGCGCACTTCGTGACGAGCGAGGCGTCCGCGAGGCACACGGGCCGCCGGACGACGAGCTGCGCGCGGGCCTTCGGCCCGAGCTTCGCGCGCGCCTCCTGGACCGCCTTGATCGCGGCGCCGCACGCCTCGTTCGCGCTGCGCCAGTCCCCCTTGTCGCCCAGGTCGTGCGCGATCTGCGCGCACGCGATGCCGAAGTCCGCGTCGAGCTTGTCGGCGAGCGCGCCGATCTCCATCGCGGCGAGCGCCGCGGCCTTCAGCTTCTCCGCCGCGTCGCGCGACAGGGCGTACTCGCTCGCGAAGTCGAACGCCGCGAGCTCGTCGGTCTGGGCGAGATCGGGGCACCGGTCCGAGACGCTGGCCGCGGCGACCGGGCGCGCGGGTCGGCCCTTCGATCCGCACGCGACGAGCATCGCGCCGATCACGAGCGCCGAGACGAGGCTCCCACGCCGAGGCGACGTCCGGCTCGCGCGCGGGCCCGCGGCCCGCGTGAGCTCCCCCGCTCCGATCGAGGAGGTCTTCGTCTTCACGCTCACTCCGGACGGCCCGCCGCGCCTTCGACGGCCGCGTTCGAGGGCCACGCGCCGCCGCTCGTGGCGCCCTCGACGGGCTCGTCCGCGGCGGAGCTCACGGCGGCCGGACCGAGCGCGACCGCGGCGGCGACGACCTTACGAACCGACAAAGAAGCCATGACGTGCCTTCGACCATGCCGCTCGGCGCGGCGTCGGCCGAGCGGACCGCGCTGACAATACACGGGGTGAAGCGACCGTGCTATGGGCTTCACGGAATGCGGATCGTCGCGGTCGCGACCGGTGTGGGCAACGTCCGGAGCGTCCTCCGCGCGCTCGAGCGCACCGCGCCGGGAGCCGAGATCGCCGCGTCCGCGGACACCGAGATCGTCCGCGGCGCCGACGTGCTGGTCGTGCCCGGGCAAGGCTCCTTCGGGGCGTTCGCGGCCGCCCTCGACGGCGGGCTCCGCGAGGCGCTCGTCGAGCGCGTTCGGGCGGGGACGCCGTACCTCGGCATCTGCCTCGGCCTCCAGATCCTCTTCGAAGCGAGCGACGAGGCGCCGGGCTCGCGCGGCCTCGGCGTCCTCGCCGGGCGCGTCCGCCGACTCGTCCCGGGCGACGATCCGGTCCTCGGCCGGCCGCGCCCGCTGCCGCACGTCGGCTGGAACCGCGCCGAGCTCGCGGTCCCGGCGAGCGCGCCGCTCGTCGCGCCCGCGCACTACTACTTCGCGCACACCTACGCGGCGGACCCGAGCGATCCCGGCGTCGTCGTGACCACCACGAGCTACGGCGACGCCGTCTTCGCGAGCGCGGTGCGGAAGGACCACGTGGTCGGCGTCCAGTTCCACCCCGAGAAGAGCCAGCGCGCCGGCCTCTCCCTGCTCGAGCGCTTCTTCTCCACGCTCGCCGCCGGGAAGGAGCCGCGCTGATGTTCGTCCTGCCCGCGATCGATCTGCTCGGCGGCAACGCCGTCAGGTTGAAGCAAGGTCGCTACGAGGACCCGACGATCTACTCCGACGATCCGCCCTCGGTCGCGCGGCGCTTCCGCCTGCACACCGAGCGCCTCCACGTCGTCGATCTCGAGGGCGCCAAGGCCGGCGCGCCGGTTCAAGCCGAGATGATCCGCGCGATCGCCCGGGAGAACGCGGGCGGCGTCCTCCAAGTCGGCGGCGGCGTGCGGACCCGCGAGGCGCTCGAGGGCTACCTCGCCCTCGGCGCCCGCCGCGTCGTCCTCGGGACCGCGGCGGTGAAGGATCCCGAGCTCGTCCGCGCGCTCGCGACGGCGCACCCCGGCGTCGTCGTGATCGCCGTCGACGCCAAGGACGGCTTCGTCGCGACCGAGGGGTGGACCGAGGTGTCGCGCCTCTCCGCCGCCGACGTCGTCCTCGCGCTCTCCGGCGCGCCGATCGCCGCCGTCCTCTACACGGACGTCGCGCGCGACGGCATGGGCGGCGGCCCGAACGTCGCCGCGACGGCGGCGCTCGCGGCGCGCTCGCCGTTCCCCGTCATCGCGTCCGGAGGGGTCGGGACGGCCGCGCACCTGCGCGCGCTCGCGGCGCTCCCGAACGTCGAGTCGGCGGTGGTCGGGCGCGCGCTCTACGACGGCTCGCTCACGATCGAGCAGGCCATCGACGCCGCGGGCGCGACCTCGCCGGCCGTCGCGTGAGGTCGCGCGGCGCGCTCGCCGGCGGCCGCTCCGCGGCGCGCTCGCGTCTGGACGCCGTCGAGGCCGCGCGGCGGGATCAGGGGCCGTTCTGCGGCTTCGGCTTCTGGATGCCGCGGAGGACGGACTGCTGGACGAACCCTGCGCTCTCCCAGACGTAGACGCACTCGCTGTCGACGAGCACGTGCTCGACCCGGGCGCCGGCGATGGTCGGCGTGTACACGGTCTCGTCGGGGCTGAACGATCCGACCGGTACGGCGCGTCGACGGCGAACGGAGCTGCCGTCGGTCCAGTAGACGTAAGGGGCGCCCGAAACGGGCGACGTGACGGCTTCGGCGGCGAGCGACGTGACGACCTCGGACGAGCTGGCGATCAGCATGGGCGCCGAGAGCCCGTTCATCCGATGGATCGTGGGCTTGTCGCTCTGGAGCCCGGCCACGAAGACCGAGGCCCCGTTCGAGGCGAACACGACGGAACCTCCAGCCGGCGGCATGATCGCGATGTGCGCCGCTTCCTTCGGGTTCGTTTTCCTCGTGGCGGTGATGCCGTCGGGCAGGCTCGTGTAGACGGTGTTCGAGTCGACGGCGATCGCGTCGGCGCCGACGTCCAAGAAGGGAGAGTGCGTCGGCGGCTTCGTCAGCATGACCTTGAGGACGTCGCTCGTGCCGCCGACGTAGCCGACCGGCAGCCCCGCCTCGATCCACGCGGCGACCGATTTCACCTTGGTGAGCGGCTCGAAGTGGTACGGGACGTCGAGCGCCGAGGACCGAAGCTCGTAGCCGGACTTCGGCGTGACGACGTCGTACAGCGCGGCCCAGTGCGCGCCGAGCGTCGTGAGGGCGACGAACGTCCCTCGCGCCCCGATCGAGAACGCCTCGACCGGGTCACCGCCCGATTTCGCGACGCGCATGAGCCGATGCGTCGCGCCCTCGACGAAGACGTGCTCGGTGGTCGTGAGCGCGGCGGCGACGACCGTAACGCCGATCGCGGCTTGCGCGAGGACGCCGTCGCCGTTGGGCCCGAGGCACGCCAGGCTCGGCTCACCGGCGTCGCCGTCGGCCCCGGCGTCCACGACGACGTCGCCGCCGTCCCCTGCCCCGCCGTCGAGGGCGCAGTCGTCCGCCTCGCACGTCACCTCGTCCGACACGCACTCCCCGCCCGGCCCGCACGTCTGCCCCTCGGGGCAGAGCCTGCCGAGGCACTCCGAGAGCATCCGGATCGGCACGCTACGCGAGAGGTGCTTCACGAACGAGAACGAACGCGTCGCGACGATGCAGTCCTCCGGGTGCGCGTCGCACTCGGTGGTGCTGCGCCCGCGCGCGAGCACCACCCGGACGCCGGCGCGCCCGTTCGCGGAGCCGCTCGGGACGAAGACGAGCGAGCCGATCTTGGCGTCTCCGCTCGGATCGGGCTTGCAGTCGCTCGTCTCGGCGTCGGGCGCCTCGCCGAAGGGCAAGCCCTTGAAGATCGCCGTGCGCGGGCCGACGCCGCAGGCGAGATCCGTCGTGACCGTGACCGTGACCTCCGTGGGCCCGAAACAGGCGGCGGCGATCGCGACGGGCGCCACGACGGCGAGCACGGGGAAGAAGCGCCGCGGAGACACGGGGCTCACTTGAGGAAGAGAGGGTTGACGGCCGGCGACGAGGACTCGGCGGCCTTCGGCGGGCGCGCCGCGGACTGCGCCGTCGACGGCGCGTGCGCGCCG
>JAHBWF010000121.1 GCA_019637105.1 Labilithrix sp. | reverse complement strand
GAACGGAGCCAGGGCGTCGGCGAGCTCCGTCGCGGTCTGGAAGCGGTGCTCGGGGCGACGCTGCAGGCAGCGGAGGACGATCTCGTCGAGCGCCGGCGGGACGTCGGGGACGTGCGTCCGGAGGGACGCCGGGTCCCGCTCGAGGATCGCCGCGAAGAGCTCCCCGAGGTTGTCGCCCATGAACGGGAGGCTCCCGGTCATGAGCTCGTACAGGATGATCCCGATCGCCCAGATGTCGGCGCGCTGATCGACGCTCTTCGAGCTGCGGAGCTGCTCGGGCGACATGTACAGCGGCGAGCCGAGCATCGCCTTCGTCGAGGTCAGCGCGCTCGGGCTGGCCGCGAGCGCGGACGATCCCTGCGCCTTGGAGATGCCGAAGTCGAGCACCTTCACGACCACCGAGCCGTCCTTGCGCTTCGCGAGGAACAGGTTCGACGGCTTGAGGTCGCGGTGGACGATGCCGATCGCGTGGGCCTGAATGACGCCCTTGAGCGCCTGGAGCACGTACCCGACGGCGACGTGCGGCGCGAGGCGGTGCGCCGGGTCGCGCTCGAGGACCTGCGCCAGGTCCTCGCCCTCGAGCAGCTCGAGGACCATGTACGCGTAGCCCCTCTCCTCGTCGACGTCGTCGACGCGGACCACGTGCTCGTTCTGGATGTTCGCCGCGGCGCGCCCCTCGTTGATGAACCGCTGCGCGGCCTCGGGGTTGCTCGCGTCCGCGAGCATGATCTTGATGGCGACCGCCTTCGAGAGTTTGATGTGCTTGGCCGCGAAGACCGCGCCCATGCCCCCTTGACCGAGGAGCCGGTCGAGGACGTACTTGCCGGCGATCGTGTCCCCGGGACGGGGCAGCTGCGCGGCGGCGGGAGCGGCTGTCATGGCCGCTCGAGAATAGTGCCGGGCTCACGCAGCCACAAGCCGGCGAGCCGCGCGGCGACGCGACGCCCGCTCGTCGGTGTCCGTGGTCCCTCGTCGGAGTCCGTGGTTCCTCGTCGGAGTCCGTGGTTCCTCGGCGCAATCTCAGTCGATTCGAACTCAGTCGATTCGAACGCGCTCGCCGCCGATCGACGCGAGGCTCGCGAGGCTCCGCCGCTGCCAGTGGTTCTTCGCGTCGCTGACGAAGCGCGCCACGTAGCGCGGCGATCGCTCGCCCTCCAGCAGCCAGGCGAGCACCGCTCGGAGGCACGCGGCGCTCATGAACTCGAGGGCGCGGAGGTCGAAGACGACCTCGGCGGCCTCGGTCTCGACCGCCACGCCGTCGATCGCCTTCAGGTAGGCGGCGAGGTCCTCGCGCGTGACCGACTCGGCGCTCCCGACGAGCCGCACGCCGATCCGGCCGCTCCTCACCTCGGTCTCGGTGACCAGCTCGGGCGTCGCGATCTCGCGTACCTCTCGGCTCATCGAAGCGCCGGTCCTCTCGTCGGCACGAACCGGCCCTCGGCGCGGATGAGGACCGAGTCGTCGTCGAAGCGCCCGCTCACGTCGAGCCCCGCCTCGGCGTGGACGCGCCCCAGGCCGAGGCCCGCGCCTTCGACGCCCTCCGCGGCGCGTCGCAGGAGCGCCCGGTAGTAGGCGCCGCGGTCCGAGCTCGCCCTCATCTCGTCGAGGCGGCGGCGGAGCTCGCGGCCGCGATCTTCGTCGATCCGGTTCTTCGTGGCGATGACGACGCCGACGTCGCGATCGAGGTGGTGCAGCTCGACGCGGATGCGGCTCGCGTCTCGGGTGGCGTAGCGGACGGCGTTGTCGAGCAGCTCGTGCGTCGCCACCACGACGCGCGCGGTGATGTCGCCGTCGGCGAGGACGCGCCCGCACAGCTCGGCGACGAAGCGGCGCACCGACGCGATGATCGTCGGATCCGGCCACACGCTGAGCTCGAAGGCGGTGCTCGACTTGTCCGCGTTCATGCGCCTGGCCGCCCTCGTTGGGAAGAGATGGCTCGCCGCGCGGCGCGCGCCGAGCTCGCTGCCGAGCCCGCGCCGGACGAACGACGACGGGCTCGTATCGCCAAGATACATGACGTACACCATCCCGGTCAGGCTTCGTGGCGAGGCCGGGGTGTCCTCGGACTCCGCATCGTGCGGTAAGCATCGAACGACGCCGGCGCCTCGGCGCCGCGAGATACATGGTGTATCGATCGCGCGCCGCCCGCAAGCCGGAGCTCGCCCCGCCGCGGCGCTCTGGCCGTCCCGGGGGGGTCAGCGTCCGAGGAGGCCGCTCTCGACGAGCGCGTGGACGGCCTTCTTCGCCCGGAGGACGTCGCCCGGCGAGGCGGCGCCCTCGAGGAGCTCCAGCGCCACGCCTTCGAGCGCAGAGAGGAGGCCCACGTAGGTGAACCCGTCGAGCGGCGCGACGTGTCGGGTCTCGGCGGCGCGGACCAGCACCTTCAGCACCCGGGCGCGAAACCGGCGCCGGTGCCCCGCGAGCGGCGAGTCCGACCGCACCGACTGCTCGACCAGCACCCGCAGCAACGCCGCGTTCTCGACGTGGAAATCGAGGTAGACCTCCACGCCCGCGCGGAGGCCGGCGAGCGGATCGACCGGCGACTCCGACGCCTCGTCCAGCGCGTCGAGCAGCTCGCCCGTGGCGAGCTCGTACACCGCCGCGAGGACGTCCTCTTTGCTCGTGAAATAGCGGTAGAAAGTCCTCCGGGCGACGCCCGCTTCGTCGAGCACGTCCTCCACGCGGGTCGCCGCGAAGCCGCGCCGCGCGAACACCTTCATCGCCGCCGCGACGATCCCGTTCTCGACCACTCGGGCGGTTAGAGACGGTGGGATCGAGGTGCGCGGAGGGACCGACGCGCGGGCGCCGGAGGGTGGTGGCTGCGTCTTCGACGTCTCCGCGCTCTGCTGGGGTTGCCGCCCACGCGAAGCGTGGACGGACGATCGGATGCGACGCGCCATGGATCCTCGATTGTCGGGGCTCCGTCGGCCCATCGCAAGCGACGTCGCGCGACGGCGACGTCGTGCGGCGCGCATCGTCGCGCGGCCGGTGTGCGCCGACGTCGCGGCACCTCGGTCCGTGCGTGGAAGCGTCCGACGCCCGCCGAGGTGTCCGACGGCCCCCGCCGAGCCGAGCCGTCCACTGCCCGCCGCGCGCCGAGCCGTCCGACGCTCGCGCGCCGAGCCGAGCCGTTCGCCGGCCGCGCCACGGCCGCCGCGCGCGCGCCGGGACGGACAGCGCGCCGGCCTCCGAGGGAGGCCGGTCGACGTCAGGACGCTGGGAGCCGCGAGTCGGGATTGAACCGACGACCTGCGCTTTACGAAAGCGCTGCTCTACCGCTGAGCTATCGCGGCAGGTAGAGGGCAACGCATGTATGCCGCCACGCCGAGAGCGTCAAGTGTTTACGCCGCGTGGCGCCTCTGGATGCGCTCGGCGAGCCGGTGCGACGCCATGCGGCTCATCGCCATGATCGTGTGCTGCGGGTTCACGCCGAGGTTCGTGGGGAAGACGCTCGAGTCGACCACGTAGAGCCCGTCGACGCCGTGCACGCGGAAGTCGAGGTCCACCACGGACGCGCGCGGATCGCGCCCCATCCGCGCCGCGCCGAACAGGTGCGTGGCGATGAAGCTGTACGCGCGCGGATCGAGCGGCGCCTCGGCGAGAAGCTTCACCTCGTCGATCGAGCGGAGGACGCTCGGGACGCCGAACACGCCGGGCCAGACCTCGCGCGCGCCGGCGTCGAACATCATCCGAGCGATGAGCGTGCAGGCCTTCCGGGCCGCGCGCATGTCGTCCTCCGTCATCGTGAAGCGGACGCGGTCGACGCCGCCCCACCCTTCCCGCACCGTCCCCTCGGCCTCGGCGCGGACCTGCGCGGCCCAGACGGCCACGTGACCGAGCTCGGCGAGGCGCTCCGCGAGCTCGGCGCCCACGCCCGGGACGCGCGCCGCCGCGAGATCGGGCGGCAGCGAGATCGTCTCGAGCTTGAAGCGCTCGGACTTGCGGAAGTGGACGCTCTCGGCGCCCTGCGTCGCGCCGAAGGCCATGCGGATGGGACGATCGAACAGGCCGCCGACCGCCAGCCCCGGGTGCGCCTGGAAGTGCTCTCCGAGCGCGGCCGAACGGACGCCGCTCCGGCGAAGGACGTTGGGGCTCTGCACCGTGCTCGCGGCCACGATCACGGCGTGGCGCGCGTGGAGGGCCACGCGGTGCCCCGTCGCCGAGCGCGCGACGACCGACGCCGCGCGCGAGCCTCGGATCTCGATCTCCGAGACGCGGCACGACGTGAAGACGCGCGCGCGCCCGAGGCGGAGCGCCCACGGGACGTAGGAGACGCTCATCCCTTGCTTCGCGGCGGTGGGGCACGCGGTGATGCACATCCCCGAGCCGGCGCAGCCGCGGTCGTAGCGGCGCATCGGCGCCGCCTCGAAGCCCTGCCTCCTCGCCTGCTCGATGAAGAGGCGGTTGTTCTCGCCCATCGCCTCGGGCGCGACCTCGCGGACCGACAGCTCCTCCTCGAGCGCGGCGTAGTGAGGCTCGAGCGCGCGCGCGGTGACGGACTCGCCGAGGCCGAAGCGCGCGGACCAGTCGTCGATCACGTCCTCCGGCGCGCGCCAGGCGATCGCCGAGTTGACGAGCGTGCTGCCTCCGACGCAGCGCCCCTGGAGCATCGGCATGTAGGCGCGGCCCTGGAGGACCTGCATCCCGCCGAGCCGCATGGCGCGCTGGAACGTCGAGTGGACGTCGCTCCGGACGTCGCGCGTCTTGATCCAAGGGCCCTCCTCGACGACGGCGACCTCGAAGCCGGCCGACGCGAGCGCGTGGGCGGCGACCGCGCCGGCCGCGCCCGAGCCCACCACGACGACGTCGAACGACTCGCCGCGGCTCGACGCGAGCGTCTCCCCGTCGACGACGGCGCCCTCCGGGAGGTCGTCGTCCGGGAAGGCGGGGGCCGGCGCGACGGACAGGCGCCCGCGCGGCTCACTCGGCGGCGTGGCCATGGGCGTCTCCCTCCTCGCGCGCCTTCACCGAGGCGCGGATCGTGACGAGACTCTCGGCTCCGCTCGGCGCGAGGGCGACGCGCCGGCGCGGCGTGGTCATCGCCGCGCGCGCCTCCGGCGATCGCGCGTAGAGCATCGACCCCATCGCCTTGAACGCGACGACGAGCTGGCGGACCGCGTAGACGGGGCTCGCGAGCAGGCGCTCGAGCACGCGGCGGCGCTCCTCCGGCGGGATGTCGCGGATGGTCCGCGGCCGCCGCGAGAACCAGAGCGGCGCCAGCGCCACGATCCAGAGCGTCGCGCGGAGCCCGAGCGACTGCTCCAAGGGCGACGTCGCGACCGTGTCGGCGAAGGACCGCGCCGGGTTCATCCGCGCGATCCCGTGCGGGAGCGCGGTCCCTTCCGGGAAGACGGCGTCGAACGCCGCCGCCGCCCACGCGAGCTCGAATCCGAAGAGCTTCATGTCGCCAGCCTCCTTCGAAGACAAAAGATCCCACCCGCCGATCGAACGATCTCGGTCGGCCGCTCACCGGGAGGAGCACCTCCCTCACCTCTCTCGATTGCAAGCCGCCGGCCTGCTCACGTCCCGCGTGTCTTGCCCTTCTTCGGCGGCGCCTTGCCCGCCTGCACCTTCCCGAGGAGCCCCGGCGCCTTCGCGCGCGCGCCCTCGCTCGCCTTGCCTTCGGCCTCGCGCCCGTGACGCGCGAGCCACTCTCGATCCATCGCGTCGAAGGCCGCGCGCAAGGCGTGGCGCGCGGCCTCGGCGTCGCCGGCGCGCACGAGCTCGACCAGGACGTCGTAGAACGGCAGCGACTCCTCGCGCCGGTCGTAGAGCTCGGCGAGGAGCTCGGGCTGCTCCTCCGGGAAGCGCGCGAACGTGTTCAACATGAGCTCGAAGCCGACGTTGCGGGCGGCCCGGACGATGACGCGCTGGATCGCGAGGTCGCCGCGGGCGAACGCGAGCGGGTCCGGCAGGTTGTTCACCTGCTCGGCGGCGAGCGCCCGGATCGCGGCGAGGTCCTCCTCCGTGTGGCGCTCGGCCGCGAGCGCGACGGCCTCCGAGACGAGGACGCGCCGGACCTCGAGCAGCGACGACAAGAGCTCGAGCCACGCCGGCTCCTCGCGCTCGAGCGAGCTCATCACCATGGTCAGCGCCTCGAGCCCGGCGCGCTCCCGCCACGAGACCACCTCCGTGCCCGAGCCGTGACGCGTGCTGACGAGCCCCATCGCCTCGAGCCGCGCCAGCGCCGCGCGGAGCGTGAGGCGGTTGACGCCGAGCGCCAGCGACAGCTCGCGCTCCGAGGGGAGCCGCGAGCCCGCGGCGATGCGTCCGGCGAGGATCTCGTTCCGCAAGCGGTCGGACACGGCGTCGACGACGCTCGACCGCGCCACCGGACCGATGGCCGCGAGGGTCTCGGTCGGATCGGTGAGCGCGGGCGGCGGGGGAGGTGCTTTTTTCATCGACTCATCCAGTGGTTCAACCAGTCAAGCACAAACCCTCGCACTGCGCAAGGTCGTTCGCACCCGACGGGGGGGGTCGAGCCCATGCTCCAGATTCGCGGCGCCGAGCGCCAGCGGAAAGAAAAGAGAGGAGGCGGCCGCCGCGCGGGGCCTCCCGCCGCCCGCCTCCTCTTTGGTACCGTGTCCCACCTTGATCGACGTCCGAAGCGACACCGTCACACGCCCCACCGCCGCGATGCGCGAGGCGATCCTGCGCGCCGAGGTCGGCGACGACGTGTTCGGCGAGGATCCGACGGTGCGCGCGCTGGAGGCCGAGGCCGCGCGGACGACCGGGAAGGAGGCGGCGCTCTTCGTCACGTCCGGCACGATGAGCAACCAGCTCGCGATCGCCCTGCACACGCGGCCGGGCGACGAGGTCATCGTCGGCGACGGCGCCCACGTCGTGTTCTACGAGAGCGGCGCCGGCGCGGCGCTCTCCGGCGTGCAGTTCGCGATCGCCGGGGCGGGCGGGCTCTTCGACGCCGACGCGATGGAGGAGCGGATTCACCCGACCGCGCACTGGTCGCCGCGGACCAGCCTCGTCTGCGTGGAGAACACGCACAACCGCGCCGGCGGGCGCGTCTTCCCGCAGGCCGACGCCGTCGCGATCGCCGAGCGGGCGCGCGCGCGCGGCCTCGGCGTGCACCTCGACGGCGCGCGCCTCTGGAACGCCAGCGTCGCCACCGGCCTGTCCGTCGCCGAGCTCGCGGCGCCGTTCGACACGGTGAGCGTCTGCTTCTCGAAGGGCCTCGGCGCGCCGGTGGGCAGCGCGCTGTGCGCGCCGCGCGCGTGGATCGAGCGCGCGCGGACGCTGCGCAAGCGCTGGGGCGGCGGGATGCGCCAGGCCGGGATCCTCGCGGCCGGCGCGCTCTACGCGCTCGCTCACCACACGGAGCGCCTGCGCGAGGACCACGCGAACGCGCGGCGCTTCGCCGAGGGGATCGCGAAGACGCCGGGCGTGAGCGTCGATCTCGCGGGCGTCCAGACGAACATCGTCAACGTCGACCTGGCGGCGCCGCTCACCGCCGAGGCCGTCGCGGCGGCCGCCCGGCGGCGCGGCCTCGCGATCAACGCCTCGGGCCCGCGGCGCCTCCGCGCCGTGATGCACCTCGACGTCCACCACGACGACGTGGATCGCGCCGTCGCGCTGCTCTCCGGCGCCGTCGCCGAGCTCCGCGGGACGCGATGAGGCGCCCCGCGCGCGTCGCGGCGCTCGTGCTCCTCCTCGCGCCGCTGGGCGCCGGCTGCGCGCCGGACCGCGGCGCCGCGTTCGAGAAATCGCTCGCCGAGGCGCGGCGTGCGCACCACGCCGGCCGCTTCGACGCGGCGGCCGAGCGCTTCGACGCGGCGGCCCGCGGCGCGAAGGTGCCGCGCGACGCGGTCTACGCGCGCTACGAAGCCGCGCTCGCCCGCGCGCGCGCCGGCGACGTGGCCCGCGCCGCGCGGGAGCTCCGCGCGATCGCCGACGCGAAGCCGGCGAACGCCTACCCCGCGCAGGCGGCGTTCAAGGCGGCCGATCTCGCCTGGAAGAGCGATCCCGCGGCCGGCTACGCCGAGCTCGAGGCCGTCGCCGTGCGCTTCCCGGAGAGCGGCGTCGGGAGGGCGGCGCTCCTCCGTCTGCTCCGCCACGACGACGAGACGGGCGGCCCCGCCGCCACCCTCGCGCACCTCGACGCGCTGGCGCCGAAGGTCGCGAAGACCGCCCTCGAGGAGGACGTCGCGTACGAGCGCGCGAAGCGCGTCGCCGCGCTGGGGCGCCGCGAAGAGGCGCGCGACGCCTTGATCGCGGTCGCCGATCGCTGGCCGTACCCGGGCGGCGCGTACTTCGACGACGCGCTCTACCGCGCGAGCGAGATCGAGGAGGAGCTCGGACGCCCCCGCGAGGCGATCGCCCTGCTCGAGCGCATGCTCTCGTTCCGCGAGCGCTCGGTGACGATCGGCAGCTACGAGCGCCCGCGCTACGTGCCCGCCGCGCTGCGGATCGCCGAGCTCTACGAGAAGCGCCTCGGCGATCGCGACAAGGCGCGCGCCGCGTATCACCGGCTCTACGCCGACTTCAAGACGTCGACGCTCCGCGACGACGCGCTCTGGCGCGAGGCCGAGCTCTGGGAGAAGGACGGCGACAAGGAGACGGCGTGCGACCGCCTCGCGACACTCGCCAGCGATTTCCCGGACTCGCGCTACGTCCCGTGCGCGGTCGACCGGTGCCGCTCGGTGAAGCGGCCGGCGAAGAGCAAGGCGCCGAAGACCTGCCGCGCGTACCTGACGCGCGAGCCCCGCGCGCCCGAGGACGACGCGCCCGCGGACGGCCCGACGCCGTAGCGACCGAGCGGAGCGCGCGGCGAGAGCGCCTGCGTCGCCGAGATGCGCTCGCCGGGCTCTTCGGGGCGGCGCGCCGGCCCGCGACGACGCGGGAGCGAAAGGACCGAGCATGATTCCGGATCACGCTCGGTCGTCTGGAGGGTGGGCGCGACGACCTCAGTCGTCGTCGTCCTCTTCCTCTTCTTCCTCGTCGTCGTCGTCCTCGTCGTCGAGGTCCTCGTCGTCGTCGTCGAACTCCTCGACGTTCTCTTCCTCTTCCTCTTCTTCCGCCTCGGCCGCGACCGGCTTCTTCTCGAACTTGACGTCGACGCCGATGTCGCCGAGCTGGGCGTCGAGGAGCTCGAAGAGCTCGTCCACGTCGTCGCCCGACCACTCGTCGAGCATCTCGGTGAGAAACTCGTAGAAGTCGCCGTTGTCGAGGCGCCGCTCGATCTCTTCGACCTGCTCCTCGGTGAACGCTTCGAGAATGTCCTCGCGCAGCGTCTCGGTGTCCCCTTCCTCGATCGCGTCCTGCGCCGAGAGACGAATCTGCCGAACCGCGCGTTTGTCGAGAACGATCTCCATCTAACCTTCTCCGAGAGCCCCGAAGTGTGCGCGCCGCTGTCCGTCGCGACGATGCAGCGCCCACGAATACGCAAAGCCATCGTGCCGTGTCAACGTGCCAGCGACGGTTTCTCGGTCGCGGGGGCGTCGCTGTCGGCTGCGGGGGCTCCCCGTCGGGGCGGCGGTGTATGCTCGGCACGTGCGCGGCGCGGCGGAACGAGCGGCTTCGACGTGGCGCGCCCCGACGGCGACGCGCGACGGCGACGCGCGCCGAGGCGCGGGCGAGGACGCGTCGCATCGAGCCGACCGAGCGAAGACGCCGCGACGCCTCGAGGGCCGGCGTTCGATCCTCCGCCGGGGCGTCGGCGCGCTCGCGGGGACGATCGCGATGCTCGGCGCCGTCGCGCGAGCGCAGGCGCCCGCCGCGACCGCCACGCCCACGACCGCGACGCCCACGACCGCGACGCCCGCGACCGAGCCGGACGCGCCGGCCGCCCCGATCCCGCCGCGACCGATCGCGTCGCCGCCGGGCGCGGCGGCGACCGACGGCGCGCGCGGGACGGCGGAGGGCAACACGCGGCTCGCGCGCGACATCGAGACGGCGCCGCCTCCGCCGTCGCACGTCGTCTACTTCCAGTACGGCGTCGCGTTCGCGACGGAGCAGGTGCTCGCGCCGGGCCCGATCTGCGACAACACCGGCGTCCCGTGCATCCTCGGCGCCGGCGCCGGCATCGTCGTGCGCGGCGGCTGGCGGAGCACCGGCCCGCTCTACCTCGGCGGGGCGTACGAGCTGACGAAGCAGGACCCCAACAAGCTCTATCGCATCGCCCTGCTCCAGCAGGCGCGGGCGGAGGGGCGCTATTACTTCATGACGGCGCGCGTCACGGAGCCCTACGCCTCGGTCGGCGCCGGTGTGGCCGGCTACGGCAACGAGTGGGCGATCGACACCTGGGGCCCGACCGGCGCGATCGGCGCCGGGGTCGAGTACCAGATCACGCGCCGAACCGTCGTCGGCCTCGCCTTCGCGTACCGCTTGCTCTACTTCAGCCGCTTCACGGACACGGCCGGCTCCGCGCGAAATCCGGGCGTCGCGCAGCTGCTCGGGTTCGACCTCGTCCTCGAGCAGCGCGACGCGGTCGTCCGCGCCGGCGCCGACGACGCGCGCGGCCGCTGACGGGCGCTCGCGCCGTCGAACGCCGAGACACGGAAGGCCGCTTGACGGTCGCGGTGGGGTGTTGTCCCCTACGGGGAACGTGATCCGAGGGACCAGGCGACCGAGGCGTGCTCGAGCCCGACGCGTAGGACGTACGACGTCATGACCTGCTCGACGTGCGGCCGTGAGAATCCGGCTCATCTGACCTTCTGCCAGGAGTGTGGACAGCGCCTCGGGCCGCGCATCGCCCCGCCCACGCCGCCCATCGGGCTCGGCGCGCAGGACAACTACGGTCCGCCCGCGGCCGCGCCCCCGCGCGCCGCGACGGCGCTCGGGATGGCGAGCGACCACGCGCCGGCGGCGCCGCCGTTCGCGGCGGGCCCCGCGCCCGCGGAGCGACGCTGCAAGATCTGCGACACGCCCAACGGGCCGGGCCTCCGCTACTGCACGTCGTGCGGCAGCACGCTCGAGCCCGCGCAGGCGGCGGCCCCGGCCGCGGCGCGGCCGTCGGCGGCGATCCCCTCGCCGGCCAACGCCATCGTCCCGATGGGCGTCGTCGGCCTCGCGGGCGCCGCGGCCCCCGAGGCGACGCGGATCTGCGGCCGATGCAAGGGCACCGCCGACGCGTCGGCGCAGTTCTGCAAGTTCTGCGGGAACGCGCTCGGCGAGCCCGCCGCCGCGGCGAACGCGCCGTCGCCCGTCGAACCTCCTCACGCGAACGGCGCGGCGGAGGCGCCGGCGGCGCACGCTCCGCCGGCCGCGAGCCCGCGCGGGCCGACCTCGCCGCTCGCGCAGGTCGCGCCGCAGGTCCGCGCGGCGATGCGCCCCGTCCAGGTCCAGGCCGCCCCCGCGCCGTCGCCTTCGCCGATCGGCCCGGCGGCCCCCGCGCCCGTCCCCGTGGAGCGCGCGTCCGCCTACGGCGCCCCGGCGCCCGTGGAGCGGGCCTCCAACTACGGCGCCCCTCCGCAAGCGAGCGGGGCCGCGGCGCTGGCGGCGATCCAACCGCAGCGCGACGCGGCGCGCGCCGCCGCGGCGGCCCCGCGGCAGGCGACGACCCCCGAGCGCGGCCGCCTCGTCGTGATCGCGAAGAGCGGCGCGGACGGGCCGAGCTACCCGTTCGGCGACCTCATCGACATCGGGCGCGCCGAGGGCGGCGTGGTCGTGGCGGAGGATCCTTACCTCTCCCCGCGCCACGTCCGGATCGTCTGGAGCAACGGCAAGCTCCTCCTCCGCGACCTCGGCAGCACCAACGGCGTCTTCCTGCGCCTGGCGGCGTCGCGGGACACGAGCCCCCGGCGCGGCTCGGACAGCCCGGAGATCGCGGTCCCGCTCGTCGACCAGGATCTCATCCTGGTCGGGCAGCAGGTGCTGCGCTTCGATATCTTGAAGGAGGCGGAGGGCGGTTTCGGTCCGGCTCAAGAGCACGGCACGCTCTTGTTTGGCTCTCCTGCCGCTCCAAGGTACGCTCGCCTCTGTCAGCGCACAGTCGAAGGGATCGCGCGCGACGTCTATTACATCCGGAAAGTGGAGACCGTGCTCGGTCGTGAGTCGGGAGATGTGGTGTTCACCGAGGACCCGTTCCTGTCGCGCCGTCACGCCGCGATTCGTCTCCTGTCGCGGGACGGATCGCCGTCCGGAGGGTCGCGCCCGCCTCCTCCTGGCGAGGCCCGCTTCGCGCTCGTCGACCTCGGTTCGTCGAACGGGACGTTCTTGCGCATCCGGAGCGACGTCGAGCTCGCGCCGGGCGACCACTTCCGCGTGGGACAGCAGCTCTTCCGCGTGGACTTCGACGGAGTCCATGGTTAGCCGCATGAGGGTTTTCGCGTGACGCAGCCCGAGACCCCCGCGCCCGCGCCCGCCGACGGCGGGAGCACGAGCGAGAGCTCGAACGCCCAGGACGAGGCGCCCCCGACCGAGGTCCGCGTGCAGCTCTTCGCCCGGACCGACGTGGGCCAGGTGCGCGAGCACAACGAGGACAACTTCCTGGTCGCCGACCTCTCGCGCCGCTCGCGCGGCCTGCTCGAGGCCAACCGCGCGACCGTCATCGGCAAGCAAGGCGCGGTCTTCGCGGTCTGCGACGGCATGGGCGGCGCGGCCGCCGGCGAGATCGCGAGCCAGCTCGCGGTCGACATCATCTACGAGCGCCTGGTCGACGGCCTCGGCGACCGGCCGATCAAGCGCGACGACCTCGCGCGCCGCCTCGTCCGCGCCGTCGAGTCCGCGGGGCTGCGCATCTTCCACGAGGCCAAGGCCGACCGCTCGCGGCGCGGCATGGGCACGACGGTCACCGCCGCCGCGCTCGTCGACGAGGTCCTCTTCTTCGCCCAGGTCGGCGACTCGCGCGGCTACATCCTCCGCGGCGACACGCTCGTCCAGCTCACGCGCGACCAGTCGCTCGTGAACCAGCTCATCGAGGCCGGCCAGCTCACCGAAGAAGAGGCCGAGACCTTCGAGCACAACAACATCATCCTCCAGGCGCTCGGCACGTCGGACACCGTCCAGGTCGACCTCACCTACGCCGAGGTCCGGCAGGGCGACATCTTGCTGCTCTGCTCGGACGGCCTCTCCGGCATGGTCCGCTTCGAGGACATCCGCGAGACGCTCCGCTCCGGCGCCGAGCCGCTCGACATCTGCAAGGCGCTCACCGAGCGCGCCAACCAGGCCGGCGGCCACGACAACATCACCGTCATCATCGTCCAGTTCGACGGCCCGTCGCTCAAGCCGAGCGACGCCGAGGGGGAGCCGCTCAAGTACCGCAAGTACGCGCTCGCCGACGACACGATGGACGAGAAGACCTCGCCGATGCCGGCCGTGACCGACGCGCTCGACGCCGACGCGGCGGCCGACGGCGTGACGCGCGGCGCGGGGACGGCCCCGGCCGGCGCGCACGACTCGAGCGCGATCGGCGGCGACCACGACTACGACCGCGTCGACATCCCCGGGACGCACGTGCCGGTGTGGATGGTGATCGGCATCGTCGCCGGCGTCGTCGTCCTCCTCGCCGGAACGGCGTTCTTGCTCTTCCGCCTGCCCTAGCGCCGGGGCGCGAGCAGGCCGGCCGCGACCCGGTTGTCCCGGTCGAGCGCGAGCGCCTCGCGCGCCGCGTCGCGCGCGCCCGCGCGTTCCCCACGCGCGAGGCGCGCCACCCCGATCCACGCCCACGCGGCCGAGGCGCGCGGCCGATCGGCGTCGTCGGTCAAAGGCGCGAGGATCTCCTCGGCCTCCGCGAACGCCTCGCGACGGAGCAGCTGACGCGCGACCAGCATGACGAGCTCCGGCGCGTCGCCGAAGCGCAGGCGCGCGCGCCCGACGACGTCGTCCGCCTCCGCCTCGCGGTCGAGCCGGAGCAGGCACTCCGCGAGGCCGAGGTAGCCGGACATCGCGTCGGGCGCGACCTGCGTGAGGCGGAGGTACTGCTCGCGCGACGCCTCGAACGCGCCGCGCTGGAAGAGCCGGCGGGCGAGGTTCGATCGCGCGGGCACGAAGCCGGGATCGACCCGCAGCGCCTGGCGGTAGTGGCCCTCCGCCTCCTTGCCGACGTCGCGGCGATCGGCGAGGAGGCCGAGCGCGTGGTGCGGCGCCGCGAGGTCCGGGTTCAGGTCGCGCGCCTTGACGAAGTGCTTGCGCGCGCGCTGCAGGTTCCCGCGCCGGAGCTCGACGTAGCCGAGGTTCACCCACGCCTCCGTGAACCGCGGGCTGTACTCCAGCGCGACGGAGAGCCGCGCCTCGGCGGTCGCGAGGTCGCCCGCCGCGAGCGCGGCCGCGCCGGTCTGGTTCAGCTCGAGCGCCTTGGGCGGGAGCGGCGGCGCCGTCGCGCAGGCCGCGGCTCCGGACGACACGACGGCGAGCGCGAGCAGGACGAGACGCACGGTCGGGTGGTCGGCCGGCCGGCCGGCGGGTTGCTCGGGATCGGGCGCGCCCGGGGGCGCGGGGCCCACCGCCGGGGTCGGGACGACGGGGCGCACGTCAGCCCAAGTAGACGGATCTCCTAGGGTCGAGGCGCCGTCTCGGAGGCCGTGCGGCCGCCGTCGCGGTGCGCTATGTATGAGCCACCTCCATGAGCGAGCTGCCCAAGGGATTCGTCACCGCGAGCCACGCGATCCTCTTCGAGGAGGGCGACGAACGCTGCAGCGTGTGCTCCGAGCTGCTCGAGGCAGAGGACGAGGACGGCCCCGAGCTCCGTGGGCGCGGCCTGCTCGTCTGGGCGCGCGGAGAGGAGCGCCGCTACGAGGAGCCGCACCTCTGTCCGAGCTGCGCGTCGGCGATCGGCGTGAGCGCGCTCCAGCGCTGGGAAATCGAGGAAGACGAGGGCTGACGGCGGCGCGGGGCTCGCGCCGTCACTGGAGGAGGTCGTCGTCGGCCGCGTCGATCGGCGAGGGCGGACGGCGCTCGAGGTGCTCGAGGCAGAGCGCGCGGAGGACCGGCGTCACGGTCGTCGAGGTGGCGACGAGGCGGAGCTCCTGACGCACGAGCAGCCCGACGAGCGGCGCGCTCACGTCGAGCGGCGTGTCCGGGTTCAGGATGAGCGCGATCCGGATGCGCGGCCGGTGGGTCCACCGCGGCGTCCGCGCGATCTGCGCGAGGACGTCGGGCCGGCACGGCCGCCGCGACGCGAGCGACAGGACGTCGTCCTCGGTGACCTTCGGGTTCGCGAGGAGCTGGCGGATGACGTCGGGGTGCGGATCGCGCAGCAGCCGCTCGGTCATCGCGCGGTCCGGCCGCCGCGCGAGCGACTTGCGCTCCCCGAGCGTCAGCGGCCGCCCGCGGCCGTAGTCGGGGACGCGATCCTCGTCGGGCTCGGGGACCTCGCGGCCCCCTGCGCCGCGGCGAGCTGCGGCGGGGACGACCGGGTGACGGACGAGGCGCTCGAGCGCGAGGTGCGGGACGCCCGCCGCCTCCTCGCGCAGGCGCTGCACGAGGACGGCGAGCGCGGGGTCCTGGAGCGCGTCGACCAGCGCGACCAGCGCCTCGCGCGCCGCGGGCTCGGCCTGCTCGGCGCGCGCGCAGACGACGTCGAGCGTTTGGGCGAGCGGGACGACGTCCGCGCTCGAGAGCACCGACCGCAGGTAGCTCACGCGGAGCTCGGCCTCCGGGATCGAGCGCGTCGCACGGACGATCGCCTCGGCGCGATCGGCGGGCGATCCCGAGCTCAGACCGCGTCCCACGTCGCTTTCGCCGGCGCCGGCCACGCCCCCACCGCGGCGCGCGGCCGGCGCTGCCCGACGCCGTGATCCTCGATCTCGACGCCGAGCCGGATGAGCCCGAGCCGATCCGCGACGACTGTGCTCTGTTCGACCGGCGCCATCTCGAACGCTCCCGCGCGCGCCCCGCCGGAGCGCGGGGCAGCCCTCGAGGCTAACAGCGCGCCCCTCCACGCGGAAGGAAGCGCAGGGACGAGACGAGGGCCCGCGTCGAGGCCCGAGACGACGCTGGAGAGGCCTCACAACGGGGCGATCGGCGCTAGCATCCCAATGTGCGGTGAACGGCGTGGTGCCGCCCCCCACGGCCTCGCCCCTGCTTGCGCGACGTCGTGGGGGACGCGAAACTAGGCGGACTACCTTGGCAGACCTCACGGCGGAGCTCGTCCACACGTTCCGGCGCACACCGGATCCCCTCGACCCTCGGCGGACGCCGCCCACGGCTTCGGGCGGCTCCGATCCGCCGGGGCCCATCCAGACCCCGGGCGAAGGCGAGGACGTCGAGCTCGAGGACGCGCCCGTCAGCGCCGTCCCGCGGCGCTACAAGGTGATTTTTCACAACGACGACTACACGACCCAGGAGTTCGTGGTTTACGTGCTCGAGCGGTTCTTTCACAAGTCGGAGACCGAAGCCCGACACATCATGTTGACGGTGCACCACAAGGGAGCCGCGGTCGCCGGCGTCTACACGAAGGACGTCGCCGAGACGAAAGCTCAACAAGTCATGGACGCGGCCCGCGAGAACGGGATGCCGCTGCTGCTCACGACCGAGCCCGAGTAACCAAGGTAGACGAAAACGATGCGTATCAGCCCCGAGGTCGAGATCGCGCTCACGCTCGCCCAGAACGAGGCGGCGAGGCGTCGTCACGAGTTCTTCACGCTCGAGCACCTGCTCTACGCGCTGCTCTTCGACGACGCGACCGCGCAGATCATCCGGCACGCCGGCGGCGATCCGGCGGCCATCAAGAAGGAGCTCGAGCAGTTCCTCTCCGATCAGCTCGAGAGCGTGCCGGAGGAGAGCTTCGACGTCCCGGCCGCGTCGCTCGCGGTGCAGCGGGCGATCCGGCGGGCGGCGGCCCACGTGCAGTCGAGCGGCAAGGAGCAGATCACCGGCGCCAACGTGCTCGTGGCGATCTTCGCCGAGCGCGACTCGCCCGCGGTGAGCGTCCTCGAGAAGGCCGGCGTCACCCGCCTCGACGTCGTCGCGTACATCTCGCACGGCGTCTCGAAGGCCGAGGAGGCCGAGGAGGGCCGCGAGAAGGAGGCCGCCTCGCTCGACGGCGAGGCCGAAGGCCCGCGCTCCCGGCGCGACCCGCTGAAGGCCTACACGGTCAACCTCAACGACGAGGCCCGCGACAAGCGCATCGATCCGCTGGTCGGCCGCTCGAACGAGATCAGCCGGATGATCCAGATCCTGGCGCGGCGGAAGAAGAACAACCCGCTGCTCGTCGGCGACTCCGGCGTCGGCAAGACGGCGATCGTCGAAGGCCTCGCGCTCAAGATCGTCCAGGGGACCGTCCCGGACGCGCTCAAGAAGTCGACCGTCTACTCGCTCGACATGGGCGCCTTGATCGCCGGCACGCGTTACCGCGGCGAGTTCGAGGAGCGCCTGAAGGGCGTCGTGAAGGCGCTGCAGAAGGTCGACGGGGCGATCCTCTTCATCGACGAGATCCACACGATCGTCGGCGCGGGCGCCACGAGCGGCGGGAGCATGGACGCCTCGAACCTGCTCAAGCCGGCGCTCGCCTCGGGGAGGATGCGCTGCATCGGCTCCACGACGTTCGAGGAGTTCCGCCAGCACTTCGAGAAGGACCGCGCGCTCGCGCGCCGCTTCCAGCGCGTCGAGGTGACCGAGCCGTCGATCGAGGACACCAAGAAGATCCTCGAGGGCCTGCGCGGCAAGTACGAGGAGTTCCACGGCGTCCGCTACACCGACGACGCGCTCGACGCCGCGGCGACGCTCTCGGCGCGTTACCTCCACGACCGGCGCCTGCCGGACAAGGCGATCGATCTGCTCGACGAAGCGGGCGCCGCCGCGAAGCTCAAGCTCTACACCGAGGAGAAGGCGCCGGCGGCGCCGCTCCAGCTCTTGCCCGGGCCGCCGAGCGAGCGCACGCTCGACGGCGGCGGCGACGCGGCCCCGCTGAACGGCAGCGGCGCCGCCGTGGAGAACGCGCCGAAGACGACGCGCACCGGCGAGGCGCCGGCCGCCCACGGCCCCTCCCGCGGGTCCGAGTCGAAGAGCGACGGAGACAAGGCCGAGAGGTCGAAGATCGTCGTCGGCGTCGTCGAGGTCGAGACGGTGCTCGCGCGCATGGCGCAGATCCCGCCGCGCGAGGTCAGCTCGAACGACAAGGAGAAGCTGAAGAACCTCGACGTCGATCTCCGCGGCGTCGTGTTCGGGCAGGAGCGGGCGATCAAGCAGCTCGCGGCGGCGATCAAGCTCGCGCGCGCGGGGCTCCGCTCCCCCGAGAAGCCGATCGGCAACTTCCTCCTCACGGGCCCTACCGGCGTCGGCAAGACCGAGGTCGCCAAGCAGCTCGCGAAGATCATGGGCATCACGTTCCTGCGCTTCGACATGAGCGAGTACATGGAGCGTCACACGGTCTCCCGCCTCATCGGCGCGCCGCCCGGCTACGTCGGGTTCGATCAGGGCGGCCTCCTCACCGACGCCATCGCGAAGACGCCGCACGCGGTGCTCTTGCTCGACGAGATCGAGAAGGCGCACCCGGACGTGTTCAACGTGCTCCTCCAGATCATGGACCACGGCAAGCTGACCGACAACAACGGCAAGTCGACCGACTTCCGCCACGTCGTCGTGCTCATGACGAGCAACGTCGGCGCGCGCGACCTCGGCCGCCGCGCCGTCGGCTTCGGCGATCGCCGCGCGACCAGCGACGCCGAGCGCGAGTACAAGCTCCTCTTCAGCCCGGAGTTCCGCAACCGCCTCGACGCGCGCATCCAGTTCGACCCGCTCTCCCAGGAGACGATGGGCAGCATCGTCGACAAGTTCATGAAGGAGCTGTCCGCGCAGCTCGCCGAGCGCAAGGTGGCGCTCGAGCTCACGCCCGCCGCGCGCGCCCACCTCTCGGAGAAGGGCTACGACCCCGACTTCGGCGCGCGCCCGCTGACCCGCGTGATCCAGGAGGACGTGAAGCAGCCGCTCGGCGAGGAGCTCCTCTTCGGCAAGCTCGAGAAGGGGGGCAAGGTCACGATCGACGCCGAGGACGCGGAGGTCGAGGACGAGGTGACCGGCGAGAAGAAGCCGGGCAAGAAGCTCGCGTTCCGCTTCGAGTCCCTGGCGGCCGAAGAGAAGGCGCCCGCGGCCGAAGAGAAGCAGAAGGCGCCGGCCAACGTGTCATGAGCGCCCGCGCCCTCGCGCCTCGTCCCGAGGTCCGGCCTCGTCGCGCGAGGGCGAGGTCGTGGGGCGCGCTCGCGCTGCTGTCCGCGCTCCTGCTCGCGCTCGTCGCTTGCGGCGGGTCGAAGAAGAAGGCGCGGAGCGTCGACGACGACGACGACGACAACTCCAAGGCGTTCGCCGAGCTCGAGAAGAACGATCGCGACGACACGAGCGCCGGGCCCGAGCCGGCAGGCGAGGCGGAGAAGCCGAAGGGGCCCGTCTACCCCGCGCCCTTCACGGCGGAGCAGATCCGCGACGCGACGAAGAACGGCCGCACGTACCGCTACAAGGTCGAGGTGCCGAACAAACCGACGCGGGAGTACTCGATCACCTTCCGGAAGGTGGACGACGGCGGCGCGGAGATCTTCGCGGGCGGCGCGACCTCGAAGCGCCTCGGCTGGCTCGCGATCCAGCAGAACGCCGAGTTTCCCAAGGACCGGGTGACGACGCACGAGGAGAAGCTGAAGACGCCCGCCGGGAAGTTCGAGTGCGTCGTCTACGAGGTCGAGGGCGACGAGGGCGAGGTCTGGACCTACTACTTCGCGAAGAAGCTCCCGGGCGCGCCCGTGTTCTTCTACGTGGAGCGCGACGGCAAGCGCCTCCGGACGACCACGCTGGTCGAGCACGTCCCAGGGCGTTAGGTCTCGTCACCGCGATCGGGCTCGCGTCGCCCTTCGGGGCGGGCCCGGTACGGCGCCCCCGACGGCGCGATCCGTCCCGATCGGGCCGACGCCGACGCCTCCAGGCGGTCCTGCCTCCCCGACGGCTCGGCGCCCTCGCGCGTCGAAGCCCCCGAGCCCCGCTCCCGACGAATTTTGGCGCGGCCCTCAAGATCGGCGCCGAGCTGCCGTTCGTGTCTCCATGACCGCGAGCATCTCGATCTTCCCGCGTGCGAACGAAGCCCCCCGCGCCTCGGGCGCGCTCGCCCGGCTGGCTCGCCTCGAGCAGGTGCTCGACACCGCGATCGCCGCCTGCGGCTCGGGCTCCGAGCACGTCCAGGAGGGCGCGCTGACGCGGGCCGTCGCCTCCGTCGCGTACCTCTTCGGCGCGCACGATCCGTCGATGCCCCCGCGGATGCACGACGTCATGGCCGACGCCTACGACGCGTGCCTCCACGGCCTCACGGACGCCTGCGTGGGCGACCTCGCGTCGCTCTCGGACGCGCTCCTCACGGTCCGGTCGCTGCGCCGCTCGCTCGAGTCCGTCCGCCCCGCCGGCCCCTCGACGATGCCGCGCGCGGCCTGACGAGGGCGTTCGGCCTCGCGGCGCGGACTCTGGCGGCGCTGGACACTGAACATTTGTATCGGTACGATGCCGGGGTGGCGCGCTTCCTCCCGGTGTCGAATCCGCCGAACCGCTTCGACGCGACGACGCTCACCTACGACGACGGCGAGGCCCCCGACGCCGAGGTCACCGTCTACGAGGACCGATCGAAGAGCATCCTCTCCGGCAACGACTCGCCCGACGTCGGCTTCCGCTGGAGCGTGAACCCGTACCGAGGCTGCCGCCACGCGTGCGCCTACTGCTACGCGCGGCCTTCGCACGAGTACCTGTCGTTCGGCGCCGGCACCGACTTCGAGCGGAAGATCGTGATCAAGCCGCGCGCCCCGGAGCTGCTCCGCGAAAGCTTCGAGAAGGCGTCGTGGAAGGGCGAGCTCGTCGTCTTCAGCGGGATCACCGACTGCTACCAGCCGCTCGAGTCGAAGCTGCGGCTCACGCGCGGGTGCCTCGAGGTGTGCGCGGAGTACCGGAACCCCGTCGGGATCATCACCAAGTCGGCGGTGATCGAGCGGGACGTGGACGTCCTGCAGGAGCTCGCGCGCGTCGCGAGCGTCCGCGTGAGCGTGAGCGTCCCGTTCTGGGACGCGGACGTCGCCAAGGCGATGGAGCCGATCGTGACGACGCCGGAGCGGCGCATGAAGATCATCGAGACGCTCGCGGCGGCCGGCGTCCCCGTCGGCGTGAGCGTCTCCCCCATCGTGCCGGGCCTCAACGACGAGCGACTGGGCGACGTCCTCGAGCGCGCGCGCGACGCCGGGGCCCGCCACGCGTTCTACGTGCTGCTCCGCCTGCCCGGCGCCGTGAAGGACGTCTTCGAGCGGACGCTGCGCGACAAGCTCCCGCTCCGCGCCGAGAAGGTCCTCCGCCGCTTGCGCGAGGCGCACGACGGCAAGCTCTACGATTCGTCGTTCGGCACGCGCGGCCGCGGCCAGGGCGTCTACGCGGACACGCTCCGGATGCTCTTCGAGCGGACGGCGAAGCGCTGCGGGATGAACGCCGACGAGCTCACCCACGACGTGGCCCCGGCGACCTTCCGGCGGCCGGCCCGGCGCGGACAGACCTCGTTCGACTTTTGACGCGCCGCTCCCGCGCGCGGAGAGCGAAAGCCGCGCCGCGGAACGGGCGGCGGCGCCGCCGCGCCGGGCACGATCCGGATCGCGCGGGTGCCTCCCGAGCGGAACGCCCCGACGTCCGACGATCCAGCGCACCTCCGCCGGCCCCCACGAAAACGCGCCGTCGCGCGCGGACGGCCGGCGGCACGGTTGTCGCTTCGATCTTCGTCGGCTCCTCGCCCGCCCCATCCCCAACCCTCCCGTGTCCGTGCGGGCGGGGAGCAAACCTTCGCGACGCCGCCGCGGCGCGCGCCTCGCCTGGCGAGCCTGATTTCGGCTCGCCCCCGACGTCTGTTCATGGTCTCGGCCCCTTGAGTGTCATCGCCTGAAGCCTCCTCGGGCGAACGCACGGACATGAAGAGCGCCATGGCGCGAGCCGGACTTCGGGCACGTCGAGCCTCGTTCATCGCCCTCCCCCGCCCGAGGGCGATGAAAGAGGAGGGCCGGACTTCGGGCGGGCAAAGCTAGTCTGCGGATCCATGCGCGAGCTCGGACCGCACAAGGCGCCCGTCGCCGTGTTCCTCGCTCTCTTCGCGGTGCCGGGCGGGTGCGCGCGCCTGCGCTGCTCGCCGAGGGCGGACGCGGCGGCGGGGACGGCCGCGAGCGCCTCCGCGGCAGAGGCCGCCAGCGCCTCCTCGGCCGGCGCGCGCGCCT
>JAHBWF010000120.1 GCA_019637105.1 Labilithrix sp. | reverse complement strand
CGCGACGACCGCCGGCGCGCGCGCGGACGCCGCCGGAGACCGCGGCGCGTCGGCGTCGAGCGAGACCAGCGCCAGCGCGACGAAGCCCGCGCCGACGGCGCCGAGGATCGCCCCGAACGCGACGAGCTTTCCGCCCGACGGGACGACGGCTGCCTTGAGGGCGGCCGCCGCGCCCGCGGGCGCCGCCGTCGCGGTGACGACACGGCCCCAGACCTGATCGCGGACGTGATCGGCGGGCGCGTCCTCGCGCGCGGCGGCGAAGAGGTCCTGCATCCGCGACGAGCCGCTCATCGGTCACCTCCGAGGCGGCGGAGCTCCTGCTCGAGCTCGAGCCGCGCGACGCGGAGACGCGAGTAGACGGTGTTCAGCGGGACGTCGAGCGTGCGCGCGATCTCGGGGGCGGTCATCTGCTCGATCTCGTGCAGCACGAGCACCGCGCGCCGCCCCATGTCGATCGCCTCGAGCGCGCGGTCGAGGAGGTCGAGCTGCTGCCGCGCGTCGATCGCCGCCGTCTGCGGCGGCTCGATCGACTGGCGGTCCTGCGCCGCGCCCCCGTCGGGGTCGACCGGGTGGCGGCGCCGATGGCGCCGCGCGTCGGAGGCGACGCGGAGCGCGATCTGGAAGAGCCAGGCGCGCGGACCGTGCCCGCGATCGACGAACTCCTCGAAGCGGCGGTGCGCGACGACGAAGACCTCCTGCAGCTTGTCTTCGACGTCCGCGTCGGTGACGCCGAGCCGGCGGAGGTTCCGCCAGACGAACGCGGCGTGCGCCTCGTACACGGCGCGGAAGGCCCGTTCACGGTCTGCCACGATCAGCCTCGTGCTCGAGGGGACGACGAGGCTCTTGATGCCGCTCGCGGGGGCCTCCGGCGCGCGCTCCTCGGCGGTCGGCTCCGCCTCGTCGATCGCCGTGGCGCACACCAAGGACACGCTCTCGTACGCAGCGCTCATCGGAACCTCACGGACGCGCCGAGCTCGGCGGCGGCGACGAACGGCGGGAGCTCCTGCTCGCTCATGAACGGCGCGCGGCTCAGGTTCACCCCCACCATGGATCGGATCTCGAGACCGAAGTCGTAGCCGAGCTCACCGCGAAGGACGGCGGAGGGCCCGAGGCTCCCGCGCTGCACCGACTCGCGGTCGGACCAGACGTGCGTAGCGTCGCCGCCGACGCAGGCGTCGAACTCGATGCCTCGGCTTTCGATGTAGTTTCCAGGCATCCGCCGGCAGACGTCGAGGCGGCCCCCGACGGTCGAGAAGTTCTCTCTGTTCGACGCGTCCGGCGGGACGCGCGAGGTCGACGCGCCGTACATGAGCGACGGGCGGAGCACCCATTTGTCGGCGATGCCGACGGTGACGAACGGCGACACGCCGAACGCGCCGCCCGTCGCGGCCGCCCCGTTGCGGAGGAAGAGCATCGTCCCGACCTCGAACGAGCGCGCGGGCGCGGTCCGCGGCTCGCCGGCGCCTTCCTGCCCCGCGTCGATCGGCGCGTCGAGCGTCGTGGTCGTCGCGATCGGGCGCGGCTCCGGCGCCGGCCGCCGGGCCGCCTCGCGCTCCCGGAACGCCTCCTCGTCGTGCTCGCGCACGAGCTCGTCGTCGAGGACGATCTGCGCCCACGCGCCGACGGCTCGAGCGAGCGCGACGCAGCTCTTCGAGGTCCGATCGCTGACCGTCCGCTCCGCCACCAGGCGCCCGCGATCGTCGAGGATCCGGGCGTCCGCCGCCTTGATGCCCGGCGACGCCGCGACGACGGTCATCGTCAGCCGCCAACGCGCCTCCTCCGCGCTCGACCGCCGGGGCCCGCGCGCGGCGGCGAGCGACGCCGAGAGCAGCTCCTCCGCGCGCGCTCGATCCGAACACTCCGCGGAGGCCTCGATCACGGAGTCGACGGGGACGGCGTCCATCACACTCACAGGGACCCAAGATGGCCGGCCTCGCACGTCTCCGTCGCGCCACCCTGAAGAAGTTCGACCTGGCTTCATCGACGCGAGGAGCGCGGATTCGATGGCCAATCGACTCACCTGATGCCACTCGACCGCTGCATATCCGACATCCGGACGCGCGCCGAAGTGGTGGCTGACGCCCCTATCCACGTGGGCAATCACCCCCACGGGCAAACACGATCCAGCAAAGGGCACGCGCACGCTCGAATCGGCGGCAGAATTCGCGCTCCGTAGGGCCTTCGCGGTCGCTGGTCAGTGATTTGGCCAGCCTGGGCCAGAGAGAGCCGCTGCTCATTCTGCGCATCCGGCGTTGAGGAACGCTCGATCCAGCCTTCGAGCGTCGATAGCATTTCCTGAGGAGTTCCCGGCCGTCGGGGGCTTGGCGTCACTCGTGCTTACAGAGGTGGGTCATGACGGGTTTCCGTGGCCGAGCGCTGTCGATCGGAATCACGCTGGCGTTGGTGTCTGCGTTCGCCGCCGTGGGCTGCGATGACCCGGCGGACTCGCTCTCTGGACGTCGCAACACGGGCGGCGGCGCGAGCTCGGGGAACGGCTCGGACGACCCGAACGATCCCAACAACGACCCGAACGGCGCGAACGTCCCCCCGGAGGAGGTCGCGTTCCGCGCGGTCGAGGCCGATCTCTTGAACGTCTGCGGAAGGACCTGCCACGACACGGGCAAGTACACGCCGCCGGCGCCGATGTTCCTCGCCGGGCCCGACGTCTACAAGTCGGTCAAGAGCCACCCCGGCATCGTCACCCGCGACGTCTACGCGAGCGCCTTCCTCACGAAGGGACAGCACGCCGGTCCGCCCGTCAGCTACGATGGCGAGTTCGAGAAGAAGGTCGTCGCCTGGCTCGAGGCCGAGGCGCTCGCCATCCGCGCCGTCCCGCTCCCGACGACGCCGCCGACCACGATCAAGAGCGGCGCGAACGACATCGACCTCACCCCGGCCGCCGTCGGCGGCCTCACGGGCGTCCGCCTCAAGTTCAACGCCTCGCTCGTCGGCACGATGCTCTCGCTCTCGAACATCGAGCTCGTCGCGCCCACGGGGCAGGACGTCCACATCCTCCAGCCGCGCTTCGTCCGCGTCCTCCCGACGCCGAAGGAAGACGGCACGACCGACGTGCCCGATCCGGCCGACAGCTTCTCGAACTCGGACCAGACCGTCCCCGGCGGCACCTCGACGCCGCTCGCGCCCGGCTCGGTGCTCTTCAGCCACGAGTCCTGGCGCCCCTTCGATCTCGCGAAGGACAAGCTCCGCATCGAGATCGAGAAGCTCGAGCCGGGCAAGGTCTCCGTCATCGCCACCGCGGCGACCTGCAAGGACGTGGCGGGCTTCGTGGCCAACGTCCTGCCGTCGATGCGCGGGCAGGGAGGCGGCTTCGGCCTGAACTGCTCGAACAACAACTGCCACGGCAACGCGGCCATCGGGAACATCAACCTCTCGGGCGCCGACAACAACCTGATCTGCCAGCAGGTTCTCCAGAAGATGAACCAGGGGAACATCGGGCAGAGCCTGATCGTGACGAAGCCGACGAGCGCCAACCACGGCGGCGGGCAGGTGAACAACGCCGCGGGCTGGCGCTCGCTGTTCATGGACAACGCGGCTGTCTTCTTCTGAGTCTACAAGGCGCCCGCCTGCACGACAGCAGAGCTGGCGCACCGATTGCTTCGAAACGGGATCGCCATGAAGAAAGGTAAGGGAACGATGCGACGTACCGGCTGGTCATTCCACTCAGGGTGGACCCTCGCGGCGTTCATCGCGGTCGCCGCCGTTGCGGTCCCGGCATGTGGCTCGGACGAAGGTCCGAACGGCGGCCGAGACGACGGCACGGGCGGCGACACGCCGGGCGGCGACAACGACCCGAACGGCTCGACGGGGACCACGCCCGAGGAGGAGATCCGCAAGATCCTCGATCAGCGGAAGACCGACTACGGCGAGGCCCTCCGCACGGCGAGCCTCAAGCTCGCCGACCGGCTCCCGACCCTCGAGCAGATCAAGCGCATCGAGGGCGCCTCGGGCGACGCCGGCAAGAAGGCCGCGTACGAGGCGATGATCGACGAGATGATCGCGGCGCCCGAGTTCTCGCGCGTGATGATCAAGTTCTGGAAGGACACCTTCCGCGTCGGCCAGGTCGGCGGCATCCAGAACAACGTCAACAAGGACGGCGCGCCGAACTTCGCCGCGCAGCTCACGGTCGAGGGACGCTCGTACACCGAGCTCTTCACCGCGACGGACAACACCTGCCCGACGTACGACGGCGAGACGAACGAGTTCACGCCGACGCCGTGCGCGCTCCCGACGAACGCCATCGAGGGCCCGACCGTCGGCGTCCTCACGGATCCGGGGCTCCAGAGCCAGTACTACGCGAACATGGCGTTCCGCCGCGTCCGCTTCGTGCAGGAGACCTTCGTCTGCAACAAGTTCCCCGCGGAGCTCTCGGACAAGCCGGTCCCGATGGGCTCGGGCACGTACACGGGGACGATGCCCTTCAAGAGCATCACGGGCGCCGAGAACAAGGCCGACGCGCGCGTCGATTTCCACGACACGAAGGCGGTCATCTGCGCCAACTGCCACGCGAACCTGAACCACGTCGCGCCCCTCTTCACGAACTGGGACGAGAACGGCGCGCTCCGGAACGGGCCGCAGGTGAAGGTCCCGATCCCGGGCGAGCCCAACGTCGCGCGCATCGACTTCCTCCCGGAGGGCGAGGGCCTGGCGTGGCGCCTCAACAAGCCGCTCACGGACATGGCGTCGCTCGGACAGGCGCTCGCCGCCGATCCGGACGTCACGCGCTGCGCGGTCAACCGCGTCTGGAACTACGCCATGTCGCGCGGTGACATCGTCAACGACCTCGCGACGGTGCCCGAGTCGGTCACCCAGCCCTTCGTCGACAAGTTCACCGCGAACGGCAGGAAGTTCAAGGAAACCATCCGGGACGTCTTCAAGAGCGAAGACTTCACGAAGTTCTGACAGGAAGGCATGACCATGAAGCGTTCACTCCTCGTCCTGATCAGCCTCTCCGCGTTCGCGCTCACCGCGTGCGACGAGGGCTCGGACAGCCTCACCGGCGGCGCCGGTGATCGCGGTCCGGAGCGCTCGCCCACCGACACCGCCGGTGGTGAAGACGGCACCTACAACCACTCGAACGATCCGGCCGGCGTCCCGGCGGGCGTCCCGTTCGATCCGCCCGATCCGGCGGCCACCCGCGTGGTCGGCTCGCCCGAGGTCGTCTCTCGCCTGCACGCGTGCGGCAAGATGACGGTCGCCTCGATCGGCGATCTGCTCCAGAGCCGAGGCCTCACCGGCGGCGGCCAGCGCCCGAACGGCGCGCAGAGCGGCCAGCAGCTCTTCAACCGCAACGACACCGCCGCCGCGATGGGCGGCCCCAACTACAACGGCCGCGTGCCGGAGGCGCCCTTCGCGTCGACGGCCGCCGTCTCGAAGATGTTCGACATCTTCTCGATGGCCTCCTACGACGCCGTCTCCGACAACTGGAGCGCGCCGGCTTGCCCGGACGTGAAGGTCATCGTCGACGGCAAGTTCAGCAAAGACGGCATCTCTTGCCTCATCGGCAAGCCCGCCACCGAAGAGCACGTCGCGATCGCGAACGATGCCATCACCAAGAATCCCCAGGACGGCGCGAAGATCGCCATTGCCGCGCTGCTCGCCGCCGCGCACACCTGCCAGTAAGGAGCCTCGTCATGGTCGACCAGCGTTTGAAAGAGCTTCGCGGTACGTCCCGGCGTGACTTCCTCCGGTGGAGCGCCACGGTGGCGGCGTGCCTCGGTCTCGAGCGCTCGCGCCTCCTCAACGTGTTGAACGACACCGCCGGCACCGCCGCCGCGGACACGGCTCAGTGCAACACGACCTTCCGTCACATCCACGTCGTCGACGGACAGGGCGGCCTCTCGAACTGGACGCTCGCCTTCCCGATCCCCGCGGTCATCAAGGGGAACAACGCCCAGTTCTCCCACTACGCGATCGGCAAGGGCGTCGACGCCGTCGGCTTCGACAAGCCGTACACCTACGGCCCCGACTCTCCCTGGCAGCAGAACTCGACGTGGAAGGTCTCCGCGTTCGTCGGCGGCCAGAACGAGACCCACACGGCCACGCCGACCAGCGTGACCACCCTCGGCGGCAACACGATGGTCGCCGCGGCCGCCGCGATCCAGCAGGCGAACCCGTCGCTCCTGCCGGTCCTCACGGTCGGCGGCATCCAGTTCGGCACCGCGCCGGGCGCTCCGTCGGTCGCCGCGGTCGGCGGCGCCGACCAGCTCGTCGACCTCTTCAACAGCCAGGCGTCGCGCTCGCTCCTCCAGGGCGAGGCGAACGGACCGCTCGCCGAGGCCTACTACAAGGCCTTCCTCGGCCTCAACGCCGCCGCCGGCAAGTCGACGGTCAACAAAGCCTACGGCACCGGCAAGGTCAGCATGAACCTGCTCGCGCGCAACCTCGCGAGCCAGCTCACGCCGACCGCCGCGGACCTCGCGCTCTTCGGCGTCGGTCAGGGCACGCCGGGCGCGGTCACGAGCATGTCGCGCGCGATGATCACGACGATGAAGGCCTTCTCGCTCGGCCTCACGTCGATGCTCATCATGCGCGGCTTCAACAACGACCCGCACGGCCTCTTCGGCGGCGGCAACGGCCAGGCGACGACGGTCGGTCAGGCGATCGGCAAGATGCTCGACGGCCTCCACGCCTTCGGCAAGTCGCTCCCGGACCCGGGTTGCTCGTCGAAGACGCTCGCGGACGCGCTCGTCTTCTCGGTCAGCGGCGACACCTACAAGCAGCCGTTCAACCGCAACGGCTGGCCGGACGGCACGCCGGGCAACTCGAACATCCTCTACGTGATGGGCGCCGGCCAGATCAAGACCGGCTGGTTCGGTGAGATCCCCAACGCGAACACCGCTCGCGCGTGGGACATCGCGACGGGCAACGTCAACAACGACAACTACAACACCGTCCGCGCGCAGCTCGGCGCCGCCGCCGGCGCCGCCGTGCTCTTCGCGGTCGCGAAGGGCGACATGCGCCGCGTCCAGGACTTCTACAACGGTCCGGCGATCGACGGCATCGTGAACCTGAACGTCACGGGCTGAGCCGCTACCTCCGTAGCGAAGCGAGGAGGCCTCGCTCCCACCGGGAGCGGGGCCTTCGGCTTTTCCGAGCGCGGCTCGTGCGTCGGCCTCGGGCCTCGGCTCGACGGACGCCCGGCGCGTCCTCCCCCGACCCGAACGCGTGGCCTCAGAACGCGTGGCCTCAGGGGAAGCTCTGGGCCTCTTCGCAGTCCTGGCGCGCGCGGAGCGGGAGCTCCTCACGCTCCTCCTGCGGGATGGTCTCGAAGTCGATGCCGTCCGACGTGGGGCGGATCGTCCGGATGCGGAGCCACGCGACGACGCACTTGTAGCCCGCGTCGTCCTCCGCCATCGCGGGGCCGCCCTTGTGCCGCTCGATCCGGAGCGGCTTGCGGAGGAGCATCAGCTTGTTCGGGTCCGTCCCCTGGGTGGCGATGAGGCGGCTCATCTCCTCGGGCTCGAGCGCGATGGCGGCCTGGTAGTTCGCGAGGACCTCGTCCTCGGTCGTCGGCTGCTGCCCGGTGACGAGCCCCGCGTCGACGTTGTAGAGGCGGAACCCCGCGAAGCCGTAGATGCGGTACGCGCGCCCGGGCTGGCCGTGGCAGTCGAGCGTCCCGCAGCGGCGCTGGAGGTACGCGTCGACGTAGGTGCGGTACGTCGGGTAGTCGGGCTGGAGGATCTCGGTGAAGCGCCTGTTGTCCGGCGCCGACGCGCACGACGTCGTCCCCGTGACGAACGCCCCCATCCCGCCGAGGACGGCGAGCCCGACGAGCAGGGCCGACTTGCCGGAGAGCGAGAACATCAGTTGCGATCCTCCGGGCACTGCTCCACCTGGACGTAGTCGGGCGGGGGCGGACACTCGACGAGCGGGATGTTCTTCTCCTTGAACTCCTCCTCGCTGTTGTACATGCGGATCTGCCCGGGCGACGCGAAGTCTCGGAGGCCCTGGATGTGGCAGGTCGCGCACGACGCCTCGCGGCCGATGTGGCTCGACATCCGGCGGATCGCGAGCGTGTTCTCGTCCTCGAGCGGCTTCACCGTACGCTCGACCGACACGAGGAGCGGGAAGGTGATCTTCGCGAAGTCTTCCTTCCGGACGTAGAAGTTGCCGTTGCAGTTCGTCACGAAGCAGCGCTTCGTCTTGTTCGCGTCGAGGACGCGCACGTACGCGTTGTCGACGCGCGCGTTGTAGTCGTCCGGGCCCCAGAAGATGGTGCCGCCGAGGACGAAGACGCTGTCGGCGGGCCCTTTCGTCGAGTGACAGAGCGCGCACGGCTCGCCGGGGCGGTGGTACTCGCTCTCGACCGGGTAGAGGTCCGGCTCCTCCGGGCCGAGGCCGTTGACGCCGGCGCGGTGGACGGGGTCGAGGTTGCACGAGCTGCCGATGCTCGCCAGCGCCACGCACGCCGCCGCCGCCAGGAGCCGCCGGCGCCAGCTCGCCCCGCGAGGCGTCGCTCCGTCCTTCCATGGGGTGTGGGGGGTGAGTCGCATCGCTCAGAACTCCACGTCGAAGCCGACCGAGCCGTAGACCGCCGTGCGCGTGGTGACGTAGAGCGCCTTCAAGAAGCGCGTGTACATCACGTCGCCGACGAACGTGATTCCGTATTTTACCTCACCCTCGGGCTCGCCCAAACCGAGGCGGATACCGCCGCCGGCCGTCGCGGTGATGAGCGGCGACAGCTCGCGGTCGCCCGTACGGTACAGCGGGACGACGATCTGCCCGCCCGGATCGAGGATCGCGGAGTACGCGAGGTTGTAGAAGTTCGTGTCCGTCTGGGCGTGGAGTCGGAGGTGCGGCCAGACGCGGAGGTGGCGCGAGAGATCGACCATGTACCGCGAGTCGGTCGAGCTCGCCTTCATGCCCCAGGTGTCGACGTAGAAGCGTTGGTCGAGCCGGAGCGTGGCGTTGTGCAGGCGCTTGTTGTAACGGGCGCCGACGGCGAAGCGGTCGCGCTCGGTCGGAAGCTGCTCGAGCGGCTTCACCGGCAAGCGCGTGCGGTTGACCAGGTCGACGGTCGCGCCGTTGGGGACGAAGGGCGCGACGAGCTCCGGATCGAACATCGCGATGTAGCGGTAAGGCTGCGAGCCGTCGCCGCGCTCGATCGACACGGTGCCGCCGACGAGCAGGACCGACGTCGGCGACATGATGAACGTGACGCCCGCTTCGATCTCGTGGGTGTGGATGTACCCCTTCAGCGGGTTGAAGTCGTTCAGGTAGTTGTTCGGCCCGCGGCCGATGCGGTCGTAGCTGTACGAATAGCCGAGCGTGGGGGTGATGAGCTTCTCGTTCAGGTCGGCCGTGAGGCGGAGCCCGCCGGTGTACGAGACGTAGTCCGGCGACGCGGAGGAGCTCACGCTCGCCTGAGCCCCGTACAGACCCGGCTTGTAGCCGCCCGTGAGGCCGTAGGCGTAGCGGAACTCCTCGAACGGCGGCGACGCCGACGAGACGATGTCCGGCGACGCCGCGCTGACGGCGTCGACGAGGAAGTTGCCGCCGACGTTCCAGCCGGCCGTCGGCGAGACGAGCGACGCGTTGATGGCCGGCGTGTAGACCGCGACCGCGTTCGTGTCGGAGTAGCCCGAGAGATCGCCCGCGATGCGGACCACGAGGCTCTTCTGGTTCTGGGGGAGGCACTTCTGCACCTCCTCCTGGCTCTTCGCCTTGCGCATGCACTCGATCTGCCCCTCCGTGATGAAGTCGCTCGACGGGGGCTTGAGCGTGATGCGGACCGTGACGAAGTCCCTCTCCTTGATGTCGTACTCTTCCTCGAAGGTGGCCGTGAAGCCGTTCACGGTGCCTTCGGCGACGACCTTGTGCTTGCCGGGGTCGACGGAGAACTTCTTCTTCAGCGACTCGTTGGGGACCGCCCGGCCGTCGAACTTGACGTCGAGGTCCTTGACGCCCGCCGGCGGCTCGAACGTGACGTGCGGGATGCGGTCGAGCAGCTCCTTCACGCGGATGCGCGCGATGCGCATCACGTTGGCGTCCTTCTTCTGGATGCCGAGCTCGAGCGACCGCTGCGCGTCCTTGAGGGCGTCGACGAGCTTGCCGGCGCGCGCCTCGCACGACGCCAGGTGCAGGCGCGTGCGCGGGGAGTCGTCGATCTTGAGCGCGGCGCGATCCTTCTCGATGCACTCGTCGAGGCGGCCTTCCTGGTCGGCCTTGAGCGCGTCGCGGATCAAGTTGACCGTCGCGGCGAGCCCCGACGGCGGCTCGTCGTCGTCGTCGTTGCTCGCGGCCGCGGCCTTCACGCCCTTCACGTCGTCCCACAGGCTGCGGATGGCCGGCGTGACGCCGCTGCTCGGAAGCTTGGCGTTGGCGTCGGCCTGGAGCGCGCTCTTGAAGTGCTGCTTGGCGTCGTCGGCCTGACCGAGCTGCGAGGCGACCATGCCGAGCGCGACGTGGACCTCGGCTTTCACCGCGCCGCCGCACCCCTTCTTCAGGCACACGGAGAGCTGCTCTTGCAGCTTCTTCTTCGCGGGACCGAGGCTGCCGGGGTAGTCCTCGTTCATCACCTGCTGCACGGCCTCGCGGACGGACGCGTCGTCGGCGCGCGCGGGCAGGACCGCGACAAACAGCGTCAGCCCGACGAGGAACGCCGACAGGCGCGCTCGCAGGCGCGAGGCCGTGTCTCCCACACGGCACGGTCTCCCGAAGGTCGACCAGAGCACGGGCTTACGGTACCGGAAGTCGCGACCGCGTGCCGAACAGATTGTTTCCGCGCCGCCGTGGACGTCGGCTCGCTGCGCGTCGATCCGCGCGGCGGACCGGCGAGCTCGTCGCGCGGGAAGCCGCCGGATCGCGCAGCGCTCCGCCTACGCCGACGGCTCCGTACGCGAGGGTCTCCGTCGTCGGCCCCGCCTCGGGATCAGTTGCAGCCGCAGCCGCCGCCGCCGCCGCCGAGGCCGCCCGCGGCGCCTTCGGAGACGGCGCGGACGTGTCCGTCGAGGCCGATCGCGATCTCGTCGGGCGTCATCGTCGGGTGCGCGAGCATTCCACGCTCGTACGGCGCGACCTTGGTGCAGCCGCCGAGGACGAGGGCAAGGACGGAGAGGGTGAGGGCGACGAGGATCGGTTGACGCTTCATCACGAGGCCTCCCAGCGCTCCTCAGTATAGCGCCGCGGGGTGCTCCGCCATCGAAAATCGCGGTGGATCACGGTTGATCCGCGCGCGCTCGCCCCCCTATGTTCGGCGTGCGTTCGGCTTGTCGGCTCGGCCGAAGACGGCCAGAATCAACGAGCGATGCGCCTGAACCTTTTCCTGTGCGCAGGCGGCGCCTGCCTCGGGCTGCTCGTCGTGGCGGCCTGCACCACCGACTACCAGAAGGGCCTCGAGGACCCGGCCTTCGGCGCGCCCAACGCCCTCGCGGGGCAGAAGCAGCCGGGCCCGACCTCCGAGGTCACGAGCGACAACGGCGGCGCGAGCAGCGGCGGCGCGGCCACCCCCGAGTGCGTGAGGGCCGGCGGCGCGCTCTTGGATGGCGGCCCGTGCGACGTGAGCTTCAAGACGATCCTCGCGGCCTTCAGGGCGGCCAGCTGCCAGACCGCGGGCTCGTGCCACGGAGGCGCGACGCCGGCGAGCGAGCCGAAGATCGATCCGGACGATCCCGACGGGACGTGGGCCACCTTCGCGAGCTTCAAGCTGAGCAACGGCACGGTCTACATCAACCCGTGCTCGACCGATCCCGCGCAGTCGACGATGCGCTGCAACCTCGACGTCTCCGCCTCGTGCGGCTCGGTGATGCCGCCGGGCGTCGGCCTCCCGGGCAACGTCCTCGCCGACATCGACACCTGGCTCGCGTGCGGCGCGCCGAACAACTGATCCGAGCTCGAGCGCATCTTCGCGCCGGCGCGCCCACGAGGTGAGCGCGTTTGCGCTAAGCTCCCGCCCTTGATGGATCGCCTTCTCACGCGCCTCGAGCGCCGGTTCGGTCGCTTCGCGATCGAGAGGCTCACGACCTACATCGTCGGCGGGATGGCGATCGTCTTCGTGCTCGCGAGCGCGAGACCGGAGTTCCTCGACTACATCACGCTCGATCCGTCGCGCGCGCTCAGGGAGCCGTGGCGCTTCGTCACGTACCTGTTCATCCCGCGGAGCATGGGGCTCGTCTGGATCCTCTTCTCGCTCTACTTCACCTGGCTCATCGGTCAGAACCTCGAGAACGAGTGGGGAGCCTTCAAGTTCAACGTCTTCTATTTCCTCGGGGCGCTCGGGACGACCGTCGCCGCGTACCTGCTCGGCCCGCAGGGCAACTTCTGGCTCAACACGTCGCTCTTCTTCGCCTTCGCGACCGTGTTCCCCAACTACGAGATCCTCGTCTTCTTCATCCTGCCCATCCGCGTGAAGTGGCTGGCGCTCCTCACGCTGGGGCTCATCGCCTTCTACTTCTTCCAGGGCAACCTCGCGGTGAAGGCGGCGATCGCGATCGCGTTCGGCAACTACCTGCTCTTCTTCGGCGGGCGCCTGCTCGCGCTCGCGCGCGGGCAGCAGCTCCAGATGCGCCAGGCGGCGCGGCGGAGCTCGTTCCGTCCCCCGCCCGAGCGCGAGCAAGCCGCGCTCGAGCGCGCGTGCGCGATCTGCGGCAAGCGCCAGGACGAGGGCGCCGACATCCGCGTGTGCTCGTGCGAGAAGTGCGGCGGGCCGCGCGAGCTCTGCCTCGAGCACGCGCGCGAGCACTGACGAGGATCGCCGGCGTCGGTCGGCGGCGAGACGCCGCGCCGGTCTCTCAGTCGACCTTCAGGACGATCTTCCCGAAGCTCGCGTTCGACGCCATGAGGTCGTGCGCCTCCGCGGCCGCGTCGAGCGGGAGGACGCGCTCGACGACCGGCGCGAGCTGCCCGCCGGCGACGAGCGGCCCGAGGTTCCGAGCGAGCAGCCGGGCGGCGAGGATCTTCTCCTCGAGCGGCCGCGAACGGAGGACGGTGCCGAAGATCCGCAAGCGCCGGCGGAGCACGAGCCCGAGGTCGACGTTCGCGCGCGCCCCGGCCATCAAGCCGACGAGCACGAGCCTCCCGCGATCCGCGAGCGCGGCGAGGCTCTCGGGGACGTACGCGCCTCCGACGAGATCGAGCACGACGTCGGGTCCCCTGCCCTCGCTGAGCTCGCGGGCGCGGTCGGCGAACGTCACGCCGGATCCGTCCGCGCTCGCCTCGACGACGATCCCGGCCTCGAGGCCGAGCGCGGCGGCTCGCTCGAGCTTCTCCTTCGACCGGGCGGTGCCGATCGCCCGCGCGCCGATCGCCCGCGCGATCTGCGCGGCCGCGGTCCCGACGCCGCTGCCCGCGGCGTGGACCAGCACGACCTCGCCCGCGGCGAGCCCTGCTTGCGCGACCATCGCGTCGTACGCCGTGAGGAACGCCTCGGGGACGGCGGCCGCCTCGACGAAGCCGAGCGGCGCGCCGGAGACCGACGGGATCGGCGCAAGCGTGCGCGCGTGGACCACGACCGCCTCGGCGTAGGCGCCGCCCGAGACGACGCCGTAGACGCGATCGCCGACGCGGACGTCGGTCGTGCCGCTGCCGACCGCATCCACCTCGCCCGCGATCTCGAGCCCCGGGACGTCGCTCGGCGCGTCCGGCGGCGCAGGGTAGAGCCCGCGGCGCTGGAGCAGATCCGCGCGGTTCACGCCGCACGCGCGGACGCGGACCCGCGCTTGCCCCGGTCCCGGCTCGGGCGTGGGGACCTCACGGAGCTCGAGGCTCCCGGCGTTGCCGATCACGATCGCGCGCATCGCCCGAGCATAGTCCTCTCCCCAGCGTGATGCGCATTTGGTAATGCTGGCTTCATCGTCATGGCCGTCACCGCCGTCTATCGCCCGATCGTCCGCAGCTTCGACCTCAAGTTCGTGCGCGAGGCCGCCGCCCACGTGCGCGCCGGGGGCCACGCCGTCGTCTGGGAGAAGAAGAACCGCGCCGTCTTGGTCTTCGAGAAGCCCGCGGAGGGCAACGAGGAGGACTTCGGCCTCTGGGCGGTCTACGACATGGGCAAATGGATGTGGAAGCTCGAGACGCGGGGCGCGCTCAAGGGCCTCGCGACGACGCTCGTCCCGCGCGACTGCCTGTGGATCGTGAAGCGCCGCGCCGAGCGCGACTCGATTCACCCGGGCCCCAAACGCAAGATCGCGTTCGACTGCACCAAATGCGCGGCGTGCTGCCAGGACAACGAGGTCGTCCTCCTCGAGGACGACATCAAGCGCTTCAAGGACGGCGGCCGCGGCGAGCTCGCCAAGGCGCCGTACGCCAAGCGTCACAAGGACGGGCGGATCATCCTCACGCTCCTCCCGTCGAAGCGCTGCCGCCACCTCCAGAGGTCGAACCGCTGCGGGATCTACGAGCTGCGCCCGCACGCCTGCAGCGAGTTCCCGATGGGCAGCGAGTGCTGCCTCTTCGCCCGCGAGGACGTGCTGAACCTCCACGACGGCCTGCTCCCCGACGACGCGAACGGATCGCGCGCATCGACGAGCTGATCGCCTGCGGCGACCGCTCCCCGAGACGATCGGGCGCGACGTCGAGCGACGTCCTCGGCGGCGCTCGACTCCTGCGCCGGTCGACGCCGGTCCACGTCCGAGGCTCGCTCGACCCGTCCTCGCGTTCGAGCATCTCGCGGACCGACGGCACGAGGTTCGACGCCACCGCGGGTCAAGGATCGACGCGGGCGAGCGCGCCTCGAGCCGCCTCGACACGCTCCGCCGCGCCAGGGCCGCAGAAATAGCGGAAGAGGATCGTCCCCACCTGGATCTCGTCGCCGTCGGCGAGCGCGGTCCGGTGGACGCGCACGCGGTTGACGAAGGTGCCGTTGGTGCTCTTGCAGTCCTCGATGACGTGACCGCCGGCGGGGCCCGCTCGGAGGGCGCAGTGAGCGCGCGCGATCTCCCCGTGAGCGAACAGCGAGAGCCCCGCGTCGACGCTCCGACCGATGACGAAGGGAGCCTCGTCCACGCGCGGGATCACCACGCGTGTGCCTGCACGCGCCCCCGACAAGAAGAGGAGAAACGCACCGTTCGCGTCGTCGACGGCGGGGTCGGCGTCCATCCCTCGATGGTAGGCGCCGAGCGGCGACCGCGCGAGCGGCGGCGCGAGGCTCGAGGCCGTCGCCCCCCGCCTCGCTCCGCGGAGCCCGTTTGGATTCGGCGTCGCCTCGGCGCCTGCGTACGAGTCGTGGAACTTCAACGACGACTTCGCCCCCGAGGCGTGCGAGGCCGCCGACACGACGTCGGACAAGGAGCTGTTCGTGGTGAGCCGGCCCGCGACCGGGACGACCGCGATCGTCTCCTGGAACGTCGAGTCCGCCGACTGACGTAGACGCGTCGAGCCCGATCGCGGAGGGCGCGATCGCGGGCGGGCGCGATCGCGGCTCGGCGCGCTACAGCGTTCCGCCCCTCGTGGCGATCGCGACCTCCACGCAGGGCTGCGGCTCCTCGCCGAACGGGGGCCAGTCGGACATCGAGGACATCGACCACTCCGTCCGTGGAACCTCCGGCCCCGTCACGACGATCGCCTTTCGATCGAGCCCCTGCTTCACGAGCGCGCCGACGATGGCCGCCGCGCGCTGGGCCCGGACCTTCGACGCCGTGGCCTGGGCGTCCGCGGACGAGATCGTCGCCTCGACCGTGATCCGCTTTCGCTCGTTCGGCTCGCTACGGAACGCCTTCACCGTGACCGCGAGCTTCGACGACGTGTCCGCCGGCAGCTTCGCGGAGCCCGGCGCGAAGCAGATCTTCTCGAAGCTGCTCTTCGACAAGGCTCCCCCCACGCTGCCGGTCTCGCTCTCTCGTGGCACCGCGCCGCTCAGGTCGAAGGTCCCCGACACCTGAAAGCCGTCCTCGGAGGCGTCGACGTCGAGCGCGGTCGCTCCGCCGGCTTCGGCCCTGTCCGCCGGCTCCACGTCCGCGGAGGGCGCGGGCGCCGCGGCCTTCGTTCGAGCGCACCCGAGGGCGAGCGCGAACATGGCCAAGAAGAGAGCGCGACCGGTCAACGTGCTCGAACGATCTCCAGATGTGGTCATCGGCTGCTCCGTCGTGGTTCGGGGAGGTGCGCGCGCCGCGATCCTCGGTGGCGCTCGACTTCGACGAGCCGCGACGCGCCGCGATTCACGTCCGCCCACACCTCGTCCGCGCGGCTCACGGCGTCGCGCACGCCTTCGCGCAAGCGGCGCTCGGGGCGGTGGATCGACGTCGACCAGGCGGCGATCTCGGGGACGCTCGGCGGGCGCGCGCACGACGCGATCGCGCCGCAAACCGAGCTCGCGCCGCCATCGCGCTCGTTCGCTCACGGCGAGCCGATTTCGGCCTGCCACGGATCGTCCAGGGCGTTCTAGAGTGCCGCGACATGGCGGAGCCGAAGACGAAGAAGACCGACAACAGCGTCGGAGAGTTTCTCGCGTCCCTCGAGGATCCCGAGAAACGGAAGGACGCCCGCGCCGTCCTTCGGCTGATGCAGCAGGTGACGGGCGAGAAGCCCAAGATGTGGGGCAGCAGCATCGTCGGCTTCGGCGAGCTTCGCTACCGCTACGCCTCGGGCCGCGAGGGTGACTGGTTCGTCACCGGCTTCTCTCCTCGCGCCCAGAACCTGACTCTCTACCTCATGACGGGGCTCGAGAAGCTCCAGCCGTTGTTGAAGAAGCTCGGCCAGCACTCGACCGGGAAGTCGTGCCTCTACGTTCGCCGGCTCGCGGACGTCGACGCGGCCGTGCTGGAGACCATCCTTCGACGGACCGTCGAGGAAGCGAGGGCCCTCGATCGATCGGGCCGTCCCCCCGAGGCGGGCGCGAAGAAGAGAGCCGCCGCGAAGAAGAGAGCGGGCGCGAAGAAGAAGAGAGCCGGTGTGAAGGCGCGCGCGGCGAGCGCGCGGGGATGAGCAGCGGCGCGTAGGAGCTCCGGACCGCGACGTCGCGGCTACGATGCCCGGGGAGCGCGTGCCGTCGACCGCTTCGACGCGGCCTCGGGGGCCTACGCACGTCTCGCCTGCGCTCCGCGGCCCGCGTCGCGCGGGGAGCTCGAGCGTCCTCGCGCATGGCCGCGCAGCGCGCCGGAGGATCGCGCGCGCGAAGACCCGGTGGCGGCGCGGCCCCGCGCTCGACGCAAGCGCGGCGGCGCGCTCACGGGATGACGATCTTGATCCCGACGTGCCCGTGGTCGGAGGACTTCGTCGCCTTCTTGGTCTCGATGTCCAATCGATCGCGCTCGTGCAGGTACGAGTAATAGACGCGATCGAGGTTCCACTTCGCCTGGCCGCCGCTCGCGAACAGCACCTCGGTGTTCGGGAACCACCGACCGAAGGTCGTGGCGGGGTCCTGCGTCGCTCGGTTGAAATCTCCGATCCAGAGCACGCCCTTGAAGCTCGTTCCGGCGAGGTGCTTCGCCGCCGCGGAGCACGCCTCCTCGAGCTCGGCGTTCGCCTTCTTGACGTTCGCCGATTTCAGATGGACGAACACGACGTGGAGCTTGGAGGCGACGAGCTGGAACATGACCAAAGGGCGCGTCGATTCGTACAGGTAGTCGACGTCCTTCGCCTCCGTGATCACCCGCCCGCGCCTCCCGTCGCGGATGAAGATGGTCATGACCGGGTGGGTCGCGGAGCTGTACGTCTCCGAGAACCCCTTCTTGGTCGTGGAGGACTCCGCGATCGCCAGGATGTCGTACGAGGCGTAGGCGACGGCTCCCCAGTCTCCGCCCCCGCCCTGGTTCATGTAGAGGATCGTCGTCGTCATGGCGTGCCCCTCGCAGGTGGCGCCTCGGGCGAGCCCGGAGGCGAATCCTACGAGCGTACCAGCTCGCCGAAGCCGCGGATCACGCCGCCGCGACGTCGCCGTCGCGGACCAGGACGCCCTGCATGGCGAGCCGCGCCCGGACCTCGGTCGTCATGACCTCCTCGATCGCGTCGCGGCTGGCGAAGAGCGTCCACACGTCGTGCTCGTCGTCGGCCGCGGGGACGACGCTGGTCGCGAGCTCGCGCACCCAGCGGACGCGGTCGACCGGCTTCGGGTGGCTGTCGTAGGGCGAAGGCTCACGATCCATCGCGGCGGTCACGGCCGCCTCGATGTCTCCGCCCTCGGCCTTCTGCTCGGGCTCGTAGCGGTAGAGGTTCGCGAGCGGGCGCGACTTCGCGACGACCTCGTCGAGCGTCGCGTTGACGTGCACCTCGAACTCGACGCCGCGCCGCACGACGTGCGAGAGACCGCGGGCGAACGCCTCGGGTCCGTACGCCAGGGCGGCGATGCGATCGGCCATCACCTCCTGGAGGCGCGAGGCGCCTTGCGAGATCCGGAGGAAGATGCGCTGGAAGCCGACGACGAAGAGCCACGCCGGGTTGTACCAGGCGGCGGCGCCGCGCTGAGCGAGGCCGAGCGCCGTGAGGAAGAGCGAGCGACGCACCGAGAGGGCCACGCCGCCGCCCGCGGTGTCGCGGTTCGAGAAATGCCCGTACTCGTGCGCGAGGATCGCCTTGAACGGCCCGAGCTTCATCCCGTCGAGCACTCCGACGCCGAGCACGAGGCAGCGCGTGGTCGCTCCTCGGAGCTGGCGGAGCATCGAGCCGCGCTCGAGCACGGCGATCTCCGTGTTCGGCGTCAGGTAGACGTCGTCGACCGCGCGCGTCCCGACGCGCGCCGCGACCTCACGGATCACGCGCGCGAGCTCGGGGTGTTCGGCGAGGTCCACCGCGACGCCGGGATCCTCGTCCCGCGCCCGGGCGAGGAGGCTCTTCACGACGCTGACGATCGTGAAGAGCACGACGGACGCGATGACGACGACGAAATAGACCGGGATCCGTCCGACGTAGAAGAACGCGAGGATCAGCCCGCCCCCGAGGAGCACGGAGAGCAGGAGGACGAGCGGGAGCGAGACGTAGTAGTAGACGCTCGCGACGTGGAGGACCGCGCGGTAGAGACCGCGGAGCGTGCCTGCGGCTCGCGGCGCGCCCGCGTCGGCCGAGAGCCGGCGCACGAAGCGCAGCGTCGCGGCGCTCAGCGCGCCGCCGACGCCGAAGAGCAGCGCGAGGCCGACGAGCCAGATCACGAACACCGCGAGCACCCGCTTGCCCCAGCGGAGCAGCGGCGGCTCGGTGGAGTCGACGAGGCTCGTCAACCGATCGGCGGCGTCGCGATCGAGGCCGAGCCGTCGCGCGGTCGCGAGCGACGCGTAGGCGGCGTCGCGATCGCCGCGCATCGTCGCCGCGAGCGCCGCCCAGACGTGCGACTCGGGCTCGCTCGGCGCGATCTCGAGGAGCTTCGCCGCGCCGGCCTCCAGGTCGGGGAGGCTCTGCGCGAAGAAGGCCACCTGACAGAGCGTGTGGTGCTTGTCGGGATCGCTCGGATCGTCCTTGGCCGCCCGACGGACGAGCCCGAGCGCCTCGCCCGCGTCGCTCGCGGAGGGCGTCCCTCCCTGCTGCGGAGCGACGAGCACCAACGCGAGCGCCATCTGGTTCTCGGGCGTGCCTTTGAGCTCCACGGCGCGCCGCGCGAGCGCGAGGCCCTCGGCGCGCCTGCCCGAGCCGGCGAGGATCATCGCGCGCCGTCGCATCGCGGGCGTGAACTCGGGGGCCAACGAGTTGACCTTCTCGAAGAGCTCGAGCGCGCGCGCCTCGTCCGCCTTCCGCTCTTGCGCCTCGAGCGCCTCGCGGAACGGCGCGACCGCGTCCGCGTTCTCTTTGCGAAGCTCCTCGACGAGGCGCTCGTTCCACGCGGCGCGGCGCTCCGTGACGCCGGCCGACGCCGGCCGCGCCGCCGCGATCAGCGCGGCGATCGTGACGAGGACCAGGACGGCGAACGAGCGGAGGGTCGGGCGCGTGACGGGCATGGTCTCTCCCCAGGAGCCTGTGAAACCACCGGAGTTGCACGGTTTCGCGCGCGCGTCACTCCCGCCGGCCGCGACGCGCCGAAAAAGGCAATGAATTCAGCGCTCGATTCGCCATCCGGTGCCGTCGTCCGCGCGTCGACGTTCGAGGGCGGCGCGCGCCGACTTCGCGCCGATCTACGCGGAGCTCTCCGAGCGAAGAGCCGGCCTTTCATCCGAGCGAGAGATTCGACCCCTCGCGTCGTCCCCTCGTTCTCATCGACCCATCGTGGAGCGCACCGCTACCGCTCCTCGCCCGGCCCGGATCGCCGGGGCGTCCTCCGCAGCGGCGCGCCCTGCAGATCGCGCAGCCAGAGCTGACCGCACGCGGCCGAGATGTCGCGCCCCTGCGTATCGCGCACGACGACGGGGATCTGCGCGCGCGCGAGCACGTCGCGGAACGACGTGAGGCGCCGATCGTCGGTGCGTTCGAGCGCCACGCCCTCAACGGGGTTCCAGCGCATCAGGTTCACCCTCGCCCTCTGCCCGGCGAGCATCGCGGCGAGCCGGACCGCGTCGTCGGGATCGTCGTTGATGCCGGGCAGCACGACGTAGGCGAAGGTGACGACGCGGTTGTGCCGCTCGGCCCACGACAGCGCGCGCGCGACGACCTCCCCCAGATCGTGCCTGCGCGAGCCGGGGACCAGCCAATCGCGCACCTCTTGCGTGGCGGCGTGGAGCGAGATCGTAAGCTGGATCGCCAGGTGTTCTTCGCGGAGCCGCTGGAGCCCCTTCGGCACGCCGATGGTGGAGAGCGTGATGCCGGTGGTGGGGAGGCCGAGGCCCCTGCGGTCGCGGACGATGCGGATCGCCTTCAACACCTGCTCGTAGTTGTGCAGGGGCTCGCCGATGCCCATGAGCACGATGCGGTTCACACTCGGCCCGAGCCGCACGACCTGCTCGACGATCTCGCCCGCAGAGAGGTTTCGTTTCAGCCCCGCCTGCCCCGACGCGCAGAAACGGCACGCGGCGGCGCAACCCACCTGGGACGAGATGCAGGCCGTGTGTCCGTCCCGCCTCCGGATGAGCACGCTCTCGATCGCGTAGCCGTCCGACAGCCCGAACAGGATCTTCTCCGAGCGACCGCCCCGCTCGCGCGTGATCTCGTCGAGGCTCCTCGAGCGGAGGCCGCGCGCCGCCGCCCACCGCTCGAGCCGATGCGACGGCCGCGGCGGGGTGAAGAGATCGCGGTAGTCGACGCCCTTCGGCGCCCCAACGGCGAGCGCGTCGAACTCCGCCGATGTCAGATCGAGCGCCAGCGGCGAGGCGGGCCGCGGGCGGGGAGAGGCGGGCTCGTCCTGCTGGACGATGGAGAGCAGAGATGGCTTCGTGGCTTCGTGGCGCGTGCGCGACATGGCGATGACCTCCGGCGTGTGGGTCCGGGAGGTCTCGAGCGCCAAGGTGGGACCGCTCGTGCCCGATGGGGCACGGACGAAGGAGCATCGCGAGCGGCGCACACACTCTCGCCCCGACCTCCCAAAGGGGGCTCAGGGACGACACGACGACGCACCTGCCCAGCGCGCACACGAAGCGCGTCGCGCGGCGATGGCGTCGTCGGGCTCAGCGAAGCCGGATAGAATGGACCACGGCCGGAGTCTACCCGGGCCGGCCGCGCGGTCAATCGTCCCCGACGCCGGCGGATCGTCTACTGACGTCGCCAGGCGGGCGTCGTCCGGAGCCGTCGCAGGACAGATCGACGAGCGCGTAGGTGACCTTCGAAGCTCTCGCGTCACGGCGCCCTGCTTTCCGGGAGCGTCGGAGCGGCGGTCGCAGCGCGCGGCCGGCAGCCCGAAGCCCTCCGGCTCGACGGTGAAGCCGGAGCCGTCGGAGCGGTACACGTCCCAGCGCTTCGCTCCGACGTCGTCGTCGCACGCGTCCTTCGTCACGACGAGGTCGAGCCGGCCGTCCGCGTCGATGTCGAGGAGCGCGTAACCGACGCTCCGAGCCTCGAACGTGTCGAAGCGGGTCCGGCAGCGCGCCGCCGGCCGCGTGAACGCGCGCGGCGCGGCGGAGTAGCCGTCCTCCTCCGCGTCGTAGTCGTCCCAGCGGGCGACGCCGACGTCCGGATCGCACGCGTCCTTCACCACCACGAGCGAAGGCGCGTCGTTCGGGCGCCGGGTGGCGCGCCGCTCCGGCGCGCCGAGATTCGCGTTCGGGCGCTGCGTCCACGCGGCCCGAGCCCGCGTCGGACCTGCCGCCCGCGGACGCGCCCCTTCGCTCAGGGATCGAGGCGACCAAGGACCGCCGCGAGCTCGTCGCGCGCGATGTTACGTTCGAA
>JAHBWF010000012.1 GCA_019637105.1 Labilithrix sp. | reverse complement strand
GCCGGCGCGCCGCCGTCGCTGCCCCCTTCGTCGAAGGGCCCGGCCGTGGCCGCCGCGCGCGAAGAGCGCCCGCCGGGATCGAAGCCGCTCTCGCAGCCGCTCGAGCGCATGGAGGAGGAAGAGTCGACGCGCGCGGTCCCGCGCGAAGAGCTCCTCCGCGGGCAGGACGCGCACGTGGTGGTCGGCGACGACGCCGCCGGCGAGGACGCGACCCTCGCCGTCGCGCCGGGCGACAACGAAGCCAACAGCAAGCACCTCGCCGCGCTCGCGCGGACGATGGCGCAGGATCCCGACGGCGCGTTCCCCCCGCCGCCCGGCGTGTTCCCCCCGCCGCCTCACGCGGCTCCGCTCGCCGGTCCGGGTGGAGCGCCGAACATGATGGGCCCGCCGCCCGCCGGCATGGGCGGCCCTTCGCCGAGCTGGAACGAACCGCAGCAGCCCTGGGCGCCGAACGGCCCGGCGAGCGCTCCGATGCCGCCGATGCACGGCGGCCACGACCGGCCGACCTCCCATCCGCACATGCCGGCCTCGGCGCCGCACGCGCCGATGTCCAGCCCGCAGATGCCGGCGATGCCGTACCCCGGGCAGGCGCCGGGGCCGATGGGCCCCATGGGGCCTGGCCAGGGATACCCGCCGATGCAAGGCTCCATGGGCCCCTATCCCGGTCAGCCCGGTCAGCCCGGTCCGATGATGCACGGGCAGGCGCCCTGGCCGGCCCCGGGCGGAAAGCGCCTCAAGCTTTCTGGGCAGATCCTCCTGCTCGCGGTCGTCGGCGCGATCTGCCTGGCGATCTTCATCACGGGGCTCGTCCTCTTCGCGACGACGAAGTTCTGAGCCGGTCCCCGCTTTGATAGCCTGACACCCAGAGGCGCGAGGAGGCGTGGCGAGGCCGCAGACGATCCAGGAGTCCCGTTGGGTCGGTCGTGTGCTCCGCGACAAGTGGCGCATCGACGGGCGCATCGCGCGCGGCGGCATGGGCACCGTCTTCGCGGCGACGCACAAGAACAACGGCAGCACGGCGGCGATCAAGATCCTCCACCCGGAGTTCTCGCGCGACAGCGACACGCGGAGCCGGTTCCTCCAGGAGGGCTACGCCGCCAACCAGGTGAACCACCCCGGCGTCGTGCGCATCCTCGACGACGACGTCACGGAGGAGGGCCTGGCCTACCTCGTGATGGAGCTGCTCGAGGGAGAGCTGCTCGAGCAGCGGCGGATCCGCAAGGGCGGCAAGCTCCCGCTCGCGGAGGTCTACGACGTCGCCGAGCAGCTCCTCGACGTGCTGGCGGCGGCGCACGCGAAGGGCATCGTCCACCGGGACGTGAAGCCGGACAACATCTTCCTGACGCAGCAGGGGCGGCTGAAGGTCCTCGACTTCGGCTTCGCGCAGATGAAGACCGGCTTCCGCACGGAGCAGACCGCGACGGGGTTCCTGCTCGGGACGCCGGGGTTCATGGCGCCGGAGCAGGCGATCGGCAACCGCCCGCTGATCGACGAGCAGACCGACATCTGGGCCGTCGGCGCGACGCTCTTCATCCTCCTCACGGGCGAGCCGGTGCACGACGGCGAGAGCGCGGCCGAGATGCTCGTCGCGGCGGCGAACTTCCCGGCGCGCTCGATCTCGACGCTCGAGCCGGGGCTCCCGAAGAAGCTCCGCGACGTGGTCGATCGCGCGCTCTCGTTCCAGAAGGCCGATCGCTGGCCCGACGCGCGCTCGATGCAGACCGCGCTGCGCACCGTGCCCGGGCGGCAGCCCGTGGCGGAGCCGGCGCCGGACCGCTCGAAGTGGGGCCGCAGCATCGTGGACGACGAGCGGGCGCCGGTGCGCGGCGCGCCGATCGAAGACTCCACGGTGATGGATCAGATCGTGGAGCTCGAGTCCGAGGAGCTCGTCGAGAGCGCCGAGAACACCGCGTACGTGCACCCGGCCGATCGCGAGCCGCCGACGGTCGCGGTCCCGGGGGACGGGCCGACCCTCACCGCGCGCGCGCGCGCGCCGGAGACGGACATCGCGCCGCCCGACGGCGCCGACTTCCCGGCCGAGAGCACCGTGATCATGGACAGCCGGCCGCGGCACCCCGACGGCTTCGGCGCCCCGTCGCCGATCGACGCGTTCCCGCCGGTGAGGGCGCCGATGCCGTCGTACCCCGGCGTCGCGCACGCGCCTGCGCATCGCCCGTCCTCGCCGGACGAGAGCGCGCCGTGGGTCTCGGCGCCGACGAGCCCGCGCGCCTTTCGTCCCGCGCCGCCGCCGGCCTCCGGCGGCGGTTCGCGCGTGCTCGGCTTCGTGCTGGTCGCGGGGATCACGATGGTCGTCGTCATCCTGACCGGCCTCGTCGTGATCCTCGGCTCGGATTGACGTCGGGGCGCGCAGATCGTTCGGCGTCCTGGGCCGTACTGGACGAGTCCAGCGTGCTGGACGCGTCTCGCGCGATCGCCGCGGCGCGGCGTCGCGATCGTGACGCCACGCCGTCGGTTTCGACTGTAGGCTCGGCGCGCCGCGCTCGTTGGTTCACAGAGGTCCGAGCATCGCGCTCGGCCGTGCTCGAGGTCTCGTCGATGACTTCTCGTTCGTCACTCGTCGCTTTCGGTTCGCTCCTCGCCCTGCTCGCCGTCGGGTGCCCCGGCCAGAAGCCGCCCGCGCAGCCGGCCGCCCCGCCGTCGGCGCCGGAGGCGCCGCTCGTGTGGAAGCTGTCGAAGTCGGGGCTCGGCTTCCGCATCAGCAACGCCGACGACGAGGCCGACAAGCCGAGCGAGCGGAAGGTCGCCGCGTCGACGCCGCTCGGGGCCGAGGACGCGCGCAAGATCGGCGCGCGCCTCCCCGAGCTCAAGCGCGATCCCGACGACGAGAAGGACTTCGCCATGCGCGCGAAGTCGATCCCGCCGCCCCGCCCCGGCAAGACGGTCGCCGAGCCGTTCCCGCCGCCGGACGGCCCGCCGCCCGCCGCGCCGTCGGCGAGCGGTCCGCTCAAGGTGGAGCGCCACGCCCCTGAGGGCAAGGTCGACCTGGCGCCTCACCTCACGATGACGTTCACGCATCCGATGGTGCCCGTCACCTCCGTCGACGACGTGAACAAGGAGCGCCCGCCGGTCCGCCTGGTCCCGGAGCCCGCCGGCAAGTGGCGCTGGCTCGGGACGCGGACGCTCGTGTTCCAGCCGGACAAACGCTTCCCGATGGCGACCGAGTACGCGGTCGAGGTGCCGGCGGGGACGCGCGCGGTGGGCGGGCAGGCGCTCGCCGCGGCCGAGCGATGGACCTTCACCACGCCGCCGCCGTCGGTGCAGCGTTCGCATCCGCGCGGGAGCTCCGAGCCGCTCGACACGCTCGTCTTCGTCGAGTTCGATCAGGCGATCGACCCGAGGGCGATGCTCGCGTCCGTCGAGATGACGGGCGCCAAGGGCGCGGTCGCGCTCCGGCTCGCCGACGCGGACGAGGTCGAGGCGAACGACGTCGTGCGCCGCCTCTCGCAGCAGGCGGAGAAGGGGCGCTGGCTCGCGTTCCGGCCGGCGAGCCGCCTCTCGACGGACACGAGCTTCAGCGTCCGCGTCAAGGCGGGCGCGCCGAGCGCCGAGGGCCCGAAGACGACCGACAAGGACCAGTCGTTCTCGTTCAGCACCTACGGCGCGATGCGCGTCACGCACCACACGTGCGCCCAGTGGTCGCGGAGCGGCAAGGATCACTGTCCGCCGCTCGCGCCGCTCTCGCTCTCCTTCTCGAACCCGGTCGACCTCAAGACCTTCGACAAGGACAAGATGATCAAGGTCTCGCCCGAGATCCCCGGCCTGAAGGTCGAGGTGCACGGGGCGGGCATGGTCCTCCGCGGCAAGACGAAGGGGCGGACGAAGTACGCGGTCACGATCGACGGATCGATCGGCGACACCCACGGTCAGACGATGGGGCGCCCCCAGACCGTCACGTTCGACGTCGACTCGGCGGAGCCGACGATGTTCGGCGCCGAGCAGGAGCTCGTCGTCCTCGACCCGGCGCGGAGGACGAAGGACTACCAGGTCTACACGATCAACGAGCCGGGCCTCCGCGCGCGCGTCTACGCCGTGGGGCCCGACGACTGGAAGAGGTACGCGGCGTACCACAACGAGTGGGAGCGTCCGCGGAAGCTCGCCCCGCCGGGGCGCCTCGTCTACGACAAGGTCCTCACGCCGAAGAAGGCGCCCGACGAGCTCGTGGCGACGTCGATCGATCTCGCGCCGGCGCTCCCCGACGGGCTCGGCCAAGCGCTCGTGGTCGTCGAGCCGACGCGCGCGATGCCGAAGGGCTACGCGCGCCCCGAGCTCCACGTCTGGGTGCAGTCGACCGAGCTCGGCCTCGACGCGATGATCGAGCACGATCAGGTGCTCGGCTGGGCGACGCGCCTCGCCGACGGCGCGCCGGTCGAGGGGGTCGACGTCCAGCTCCTCGGCGCCGCCGCCGGCAAGACCGACCGCCAGGGCCTCGCGCGCGTGCCGCTCTCGAGCACGCCGGGGCGCCTGGTCGTCGGGCGGAAGGGCAAGGACGTCGTCATCGTCCCCGAGCGCTGGCTCGGAGAGGCGTCGTACGCGCGGCGGACGTCCTCGAGCACGGCGAGGTGGCTCGTCTACGACGACCGCGGCGTGTACAAGCCGGGCGAGGAGGTGCGCGTGAAGGGCTGGGTCCGCCGCGCCGGCCTGGAGCGCGACGGCGACCTCGACGCCATCCCGAACGTCGCCGGCAAGACCGTCTCCTACCGCGTGCGCGACCCGCGCTGGGCCGAGCTCACGACGGGCGCGGCGAAGGTCGACGAGTTCGGCTCCTTCGACCTGGCGTACAAGCTGCCGGCCAACGCGAACCTCGGCTCCGCGCACGTCGAGCTCGAGCTCGAGGGCGTGGGCCTCTCGGGTACGAGTTGGCAGCACCGCTTCGAGGTCCAGGAGTTCCGCCGCCCGGAGTTCGAGGTGACCGCGCGCTCGAGCGAGGGCCCGCACTTCGTCGGCAAGCACGCGATCGCCACGCTGACGGCCGCCTACTACTCGGGCGGAGGGCTGCCCGACGCGCCGGTCAAGTGGAACGTCACCCGGCGCTCGGTCGGCTACTCGCCGCCGAACCGCGGCGATTACCACTTCGGCCCGGAGCCGCGGCTCTTCTGGTCGTGGCGCTCGAGCAAGAAGGACGAGTCGAAGACCGAGGACTGGACGTCGAAGACGAACCCGCAGGGCATCCATCGCATCCGGCTCGACTTCGACGCGGTCGAGCCGTCGTATCCGATGAGCCTCGATCTCGTGGGCCAGGTCGAGGACGTCAACCGGCAGCAGTGGGCGGGCCGCGCCTCGATGCTCGTCCACCCCGCGGCCATCTACTCCGGCGTGAAGCTCGCGAAGAGCTTCATCCGCGCGGGCGAGAACATCGAGGTCGACGGCGTGATCGTCGACGTCGACGGCAAGGCCTCGCCCGGGCGGAGCGTCACGATGAAGGCCGCGCGGATCGACTGGGAGCAGAAGGGAACGGAGTGGGAGGAGCGCGAGCTCGACGCGCAGACCTGCGAAGCCGTCTCGCCGCCGAGCGGCGAGACGGTCCACTGCTCGTTCAAGACGCGCGAGGGAGGCGCCTGGCGCGTCACGTCGATCGTCACCGACGAGCACGGGCGGAAGAACCAGACGACGACGTCGCTCTGGGTCATCGGCGCGGACCGCCCGAAGGACCGGGGCGTCCAGCGGGCGCAGGTGAACCTCGTCCTCGACAAGAAGGAGTACCAGCCGGGGGAGCTCGCGGAGGTGCTGGTCGTGGCGCCCTTCGCGCCGGCGGAGGCGCTCCTCACGCTGCGCCGTCAGGGGATCGTCCACGTCGAGCGCTTCTCGATGACGGCGGGCAGCCAGGTCGTGAAGGTCAAGCTCGACGAGGCGTTGGTCCCGAACGCGGAGGTGCGCGTCGACCTCGTCGGCCAGGACCTCCGCGAGGACGACCAGGGGAGCCCCGACGCGCGCCTCCCGAAGCGCCCGGCGTTCGCCTCGGGCTCGGCGCAGGCGAAGGTGCTCGCCACCACGCGCACGCTCGGCCTCCAGGCGGTCGCCAAGCGGCCGACGCTCGAGCCCGGCGCGAGCACGCAGATCGAGGTCGACGTGAAGGACCACGCCGGGCGCGCCGTCGCGGACGCCCAGGTCGCGCTGATCGTCGCCGACGAGTCGGTGCTCGCGCTGAGCGGCTACAAGACGCCCGATCCGATCGAGCTGTTCTACGCGCCGCGCTCGAGCGACGTCAGCGACCTCGGGATGCGCGATCGCGTGCTCCTCGGCGAGCCCGACCTCACCAAGCTCCGCGAGGTCGAGGCGCGCGGGAACATGGCCGTCGACGGCTTCGGCGGCGCGGGCCGCGGCGCCGTGCTGCAACGAAGCGCGCGCGCGGAGGCCTACCCCGCGGCGCCTCCTCCTCCCGCGCCGCCGCCGGCGGAGGCGCCGAAGGCGGCCGCGCGGCTTCGCGACGAGGAGGGCGGAGCCCCCACCGTCGGCAAGAAGGGAGAGGCGTCGGTCGTCGGCTCGAACGAGCCGATGGCCGTGCGGACGGACTTCGCGGCGCTGGCCCTCTTCTCGCCGGCGGTGCGGACCGACGCGCAGGGCCGTGCGTCGGTGCCGGTGAAGCTCCCCGACAACCTCACGCGCTACCGCGTGATGGCCGTGGCGGCGACGAAGGAGCGGCAGTTCGGCGCGAGCGAGTCGACCATCACCGCGCGCCTGCCCGTGATGGTGCGGCCGTCGGCGCCGCGCTTCCTCAACTTCGGCGACAAGTTCGAGCTGCCCGTGGTCGTGCAGAACCAGACCGACCAGCCGATCGACGTCGGAGTCGTGGCGCGCGCGACGAACGCGGTCGTCGAGGAGCCGAGCGCGAAGCGGGTGCGCGTCGCCGCGAACGATCGCGTGGAGGTCCGCTTCAACGCCGCCACCGTCAAGCCGGGGACGGCGCGCTTCCAGCTCGGCGTCGCCTCCGGAAGCTTCTCCGACGCGAGTCAGATCGAGCTCCCGGTCTACACGCCGGCGACGACCGAGGCGTTCGCCACGTACGGCGAGATCGACGAGGGCGCGACGGCGCAGCCGGTGAAGACGCCGCCGAACGTGTTCTCGCAGTTCGGCGGGCTCGAGGTCACGACCTCGTCGACGCAGCTCCAGGCGCTCACCGACGCCGTCGTGTACCTCGTCAAGTACCCGTTCGAGTGCAACGAGCAGCTCGCGTCGCGCGTGCTGTCGATCGCGGCGCTGCGCGACGTGCTCACGGCGTTCAAGTCGAAGGACCTCCCGCCCCCCGAGGCGCTCGAGGCGTCGATGAAGAGCGACTTCGAGAAGCTGAAGCGCCGCCAACACTACTCCGGCGGCTGGGGCTTCTGGCAGGAGCAGCCGTGGCCGTACCTCACCGTGCACGTCGCGCACGCCCTCACGCGCGCGAAGGACAAGGGCTACAAGCCGGACGAGGAGATGATGCGTCGCGCGCAGAGCTACCTGCGCTCGATCGAGAGCCACGTCCCCGCGTGGTACGGGGAGGACGCCCGGCGCGCGATCGTCGCCTACTCCCTCTACGTCCGTCACCGGATGAAGGACCCGGACGCGGCGAAGGCCAGGCGCCTCATCGGGGAGGCCGGCGGCGTCGACAAGCTCGGCATCGAGGCCGTCGGGTGGATCTGGCCGACGATCTCCGGCGACAAGGGGAGCGCGGCCGAGAACGAGGCGATCCGCCGTCACGTCGCGAACCGCGTCACCGAGACCGCGGGCGCCGCGCACTTCGTCAGCGGCTACAAGGACGCCGACTGGGTCCTCCTCCACTCCGATCGCCGCGCCGACGGCGTCCTCCTCGAGGCGATGATCGGCGACCAGAAGGACTCGAGCGTCATCCCGAAGCTGGTCAAGGGCCTGCTCGGTCACCGCAAGGCCGGGCGCTGGACGAACACGCAGGAGAACGCGTTCGTCCTCGTCGCGCTCGATCGCTACTTCGCGACGTACGAGAAGGTGACGCCCGACTTCGTGGCGCGCGTGTGGCTCGGCGACAAGCTCGCCGGCGATCACGCGTTCAAGGGGCGCACGACCGAGTACAGCCACGTCGGCGTGCCGATGCAGTTCCTCGCCGCCGAGACGCAGAGGGCGGGGAAGGCCGAGCAGAGCCTCGTCATCGGCAAGGACGGCCCGGGGCGGCTCTACTACCGCGTCGGGATGCAGTACGCGCCGACGAACCTCAAGCTCCCGCCGGCGGATCACGGGTTCGTCGTCTCGCGCATCTACGAGGGCGCGGAGAGCGCCGACGACGTGAGGCGCGACCCCGACGGCACGTGGCGCGTCAAGGCCGGCGCCAAGGTGCGCGTGCGCGTGTCGATGGTCGCTCCGTCGCGCCGCTACCACGTCGCGCTCGTCGATCCGATCCCGGCGGGCCTCGAGCCGATGAACCCGGCGCTCGCCGTCACCGGCGAGATCCCGAAGGACCCGAAGGCGGCGGACGCGAACAAGGGCCGCTACGGGTACTGGTCGCGGACCTGGTACGAGCACCAGAACATGCGCGACGAGCGCGTCGAGGCGTTCGCGTCGCTGCTCTGGGACGGCGTCTGGGACTACGCCTACGTCGCGCGGGCGACGACGCCGGGCACCTTCGTCGTCCCGCCGGCGAAGGCGGAGGAGATGTACGCGCCGGAGACGTTCGGCCGGAGCGCCGGCGATCGGGTGATCGTCGAGTAGTCCTTGTCGCCGTGTCGCCGTGTCGCATCCTGCCGCTCGGATCGTCGCAAACCGGTGCGGCAGGAGGGTCGGATCGGGCCGTCCGCGGATCTTCCAACTGAGTGACATCTGGGGTCAAACGGCGAAATTGGCTCCGTCGAGATACGTCTGCGTCCGTACCGGTGGTCGGTCAGCGGCAGAAGTGCATGGACGTTCGCGAGAGATCCGTCTAATCACGCATTTATGAGCTCGACGTGGATGAGGCGATGAGTCGTCTCGTCCATGGAGGGACTGCTTCACTGGCTGCACCGGTTTTCTCCGCGCCCAGAAGTGCGGTCCGCCGGGCCTTCCCAAGACACGAGGTTCAATCGATGCCTTCTCAACGCTTCATCGTCGGTGCGTCGATGCTGCTCGCGCTGGCCGCCTCGGCCGGCTGCGGTGGTGTCACGCAGTTCCAGGGCGCGCAGGCGTTTGCCATCGCGGGCACGCCGCCGCCGCCTCCGCCGCCTCCGCCGCCGCCCCCGAAGGAGGAGCCGAAGCCGCCGCCGCGCGTCGAGCTGCACGACAACAAGATCGACTTCAAGGAGAAGATCCAGTTCGAGGTCAACAAGTCGACGATCAAGGAGGAGAGCTTCTCGCTCCTCCACGACATCGCCGAGGTCATCAAGCAGAACCCGCACGTCAAGAAGATCTCGATCGAGGGCCACGCCAGCGCCGAGGGTGACGCGAAGGCGAACAAGAAGCTCTCCGACGATCGCGCGAAGTCGGTCATGGACCACCTCGTCAAGAAGGAGTCGATCCCGGCGGCCGCGCTCGTCGCCAAGGGCTGGGGCATCGAGAAGCCGATCGCCGACAACAACACGCCGGAGGGTCGCGAGGCCAACCGCCGCGTCGAGTTCCTCGTCATCGAGCAGGACGTGACGCAGAAGAAGGTCGAGATCGATCCGAAGACGGGCAAGCAGAACGTCGTCGAGGAGAAGAAGGACACCCTCAAGACGGACACCGGTACGCCCAGCGACCCGACGGCCAAGCCCGCCGCCGGCACGCCGGCCCCCGGCACGCCGGCCCCCGCGGCCAAGCCCGCCGCCGCGAAGCCGGCGGTGCCCTCGAGCGCCCACAAGGCCGCCGAGCCGAAGACCGGCGTCACGCCTGCGCCCAAGCCCACGGAGAAGAAGTGATGAAGACGGCCCTCCTAGTTCTAGCTTCTCTCGCCACGGTCGTCGGTTGTGCGTACCGCAGCCCCGAGATGTACCGTGACGACACCACCAAGGTCCTCGAGACGAAGCAGGCGGACATCCGCGCTTGCTACGACGAGGTCCTCAAGGGCACGCCGGGCGCCGGCGGCACCGTGACCGTGAAGTTCGAGGTCGAGACCGAGGAAGGCAAGATCCAGAACGTCGTGGTCGACAGGCCGACCAGCACGGCGCCCGACGCCGTCGGCGAGTGCGTGCGCAAGAACATCGAAGGCCTCGTCATCAGCCCGCCGGACAAGCGCCTCGGCCAGGCGACGTACGTCTACGAGTTCTCGGTCCCGGCCTCGCCGGGCGCCGCGCCGAAGAGCTGAGCGTTCGGCTCGCGCGCGCGTCGTCGAGCGCGAGGTGCCTCGACCCGTCGGATCGACGGGTCGAGGGACGGCCATGAACGAAGCTCCCCGGGGCACGAGGCCGCGCGAGGGCGGGAGGTTGGTTCCGACCCCGCGCTCGTCGTGGGGGGTGGGGCGGAACGAACCGGTCGAAATCATGGCGTCCGGGTACTAGTCTTCTCGTGCTCGGCGCCGCTCGTGCGACCGAGCGTACGACTCGGGAGGAACGACGATGAAGCGATGGATCGGAGTGCTGGCGTTCGGGCTCGTCGTCGCGTGCGGCGGCAACAGCGCCGAGAGCGCGGCGCCCGCGACGCCCGCGGCGGAGCACGGTCACCACGACGAGCACCACGGGGCGAAGCCGTCCGGCGGGCCGGTGAAGGCGCCGGGGGAGGCCGAGGTGGGCGACACCGCGCGGTGCCCGGTGTCCGGCGAGGAGTTCGTCGTCGACGCGACGTCGCCGAAGGTCGAGCACGGCGGCAAGACGTATTATCTCTGCTGCGGCGGCTGCAAGAAGAAGTTCGAAGAGGATCCGGAGAAGTTCCTCAACAAGTCTTGAGGCGTCGCACCCGAGGCGCCGCGCCCGCGGTGAGCCCCGAGGCGCGGCGCCGGCCGCGCGCTCCGAGGCGTGGCGTCGGCCGCGCCCGCGGCGAGGGCGCGCGCCTCGTGTCCTGAGGCCATGGTTCGTCGGGGAATCGCGAGGCCCGCTTCGCCCGGGAGGGCCTCGCGAGGGTCCGACGAAGCCGAACGTCGGACTCGGGACACGTTACGGTTCTCCTTATCCGTGCCCGAGTCCTTGCGGACCCGGGACACTAGTCGAGCGGCGCGCGCAGGACGCTCGAGTGACGTCTCCGTACGCTCGGATCGAGATCGAACACGGCGATCTCCGGCGCGGTGCGCGCCGACCGTAGGCCGGGCAGCGAGTGACCGACGCCGGCGCTGACGTAGAGATCGGTCTGCTCGACGCGGTGAAACCCGTGAAGGTAGGGGTGGCCCGCGAGCTCGGCGATCCGCGGGAGGACACGCGGGACGTGGATCTGGCCCGCGTGCGTGTGGCCGGCGAGCACGAGCGGGGCGCCGGTCTTCGCGATCGCCGCGGCGGTCCGCGGATCGTGGGTCAGCGTGAGCGCCCGTCGCGGGGCGTCGACGCGGGCGAACGCGCGCGCGACGTCGTCGTTCTTGGTCCGCCCGTCGTCGACGCCGACGACGACGAGCGACCAGCGGTCGCCGCGGAGCTCCGTGGACGCGTTGCGGAGGACCCGCGCGCCGCCGGCCTCGAGCGCGCGCGTCACGCGTTCGGGACCGGTCCAGTGGTCGTGGTTCCCGAGCACGGCGACGCAGGGCTGCGGCAGCGATCGGACGAGCTCGGTGACGCGGTCGACGTGAAAGAGGGACGCGTTCACGTAGTCGCCGGTCATCACCACGACGTCGCAGCGAAGCCCGTGGACGGTCTCGGCGACGCGCGCGAGCGCTCGCCGCGGGGTCGTGAGCCCGACGTGGACGTCGGTGAGCTGCGCGACGCGAATCGTGCGCCTGCCGGGCCAGGGGATCCGGTGATGGGTGATCGTGAGGCCCGCGCGACGACCGGCGCGGACGTGTTGGACGGCGAGGGCGGAGCCGACGGCGACGGCGGCCGCGACGGAGACGACGACGGGCATGGCGACATGATGAGGTGCGCGACGCGACGCGCCAGCGCGCGCCGTCCCGTTTCACCTTCGTTTCACGCCCGCGGTTCGACGCGCGCCGACGCCGCAAGTCCGTTGCCCGCGCCGGCGCGCTCGCCGTGCGCCGCCGCCGGGGTTCATATGCCGGGCCGACGGGCGAGGATCGGAGCGCCTCGGAGGGGAGCTCGGATCAGAGGACGAACGTGCGGCGTCCTTCGACGATGACGCGGCGCTCGAGGTGGGCGCGCACCGCGCGGGCGAGGACGACGCGCTCGACGTCGCGGCCGACGCGCACGAGATCGTCGGGGCCGAGCGCGTGCGTGATCCGCTCGACGTCCTGCTCGATGATCGGCCCCTCGTCGAGGTCCTTCGTCGCGTAGTGCGCCGTCGCGCCGATCAGCTTCACGCCGCGCGCGTGCGCCTGGTGGTAGGGCTTCGCGCCCTGGAAGGCGGGGAGGAAGCCGTGGTGGATGTTGATGACCGGCGGGGCGTCGCGGAGGAACCCGTCGGAGAGGACTTGCATGTAGCGGGCGAGGACGACGAGGTCGACGTCGTGCCGCTTGAGCAGCTCGAGCACGCGGGCCTCCTGCTCGGGCTTCGTCTCCTTGGTGACGGGCAGCGCGTAGAACGGGAGCCGGAACGACTGCGCGGCCGACTCGAGCGTCGGGTGGTTGCTCACGACGAGCGCGATCTCGCACGGCAGCTCGCCTTGCTTCTGACGGAGCGCGAGATCGTAGAGGCAGGTCGGATCCTTCGTGACCATGACGCAGACGCGCGCGACGCGGTCCTCGTAGCCTACGGACCACTCGCCCTCGAGCGGCGCCGCGATCCGCTCGGCGAAGGCGGCCTCCATCGCGGAGCGCGTCGCCGAGCCGCCGAGCTTGTCGTGCGCCTGCGGCGCCGCGAGGCCGGCGAGATCGACCACGACGCGCATGTAGAAGCGCGCGCCGCGCTCGCCGTGGAGATCGGTGTAGTTGCTGGCCTCGAGGATGTTGAGCCCGAGCTCGTAGAAGAAGCCCGAGAGCCGAGCGACCAGACCAGGTCGATCGGGCGCCGAGAAGAGGATCGTTGCGCGACTCATCGGTCCCCCAGCGTACCCGACTCTCCGCGCCTCGTGCCCGCCGTCGTCTTCAGCGGCCGGAATCGGACGCTTTCCGCCGACGTCGCGGTGAGAGAGCGGCCGATCCTATCGCCCTGGAGCGAGAGCGCACTTCGTCACCGAAATACGCTCGTTGCGTTCTAGTCTGCGTGTCATGAAGAAGGACTCTGCGGCCTTCCAGGTGCTTGCCGCCGGCGGGGCGAGTCTACTCGTGGAGCTGACGATCATTCGCTATCTGCCGGGGCAGATCCGCGTCCTCGGGTACTTCACGAACTTCGTTCTTCTCGCGGCTTTCGTGGGGCTGGGCGTAGGAATGCTCGGTGTTCGTCGCTGGCGACGGGCGGACCAGATCCGGTGGTGCGCGCCGCTGACGATCGCAGCGCTCGTCGCGTTCGCGCGGCTGGGCCGAACGCTTCGCGTCATGACGTCGGGTGAAGAAGTCCTGTTCCTCGAGTATCAGACGAAGGCGTTCGCCGTCCCGCTCTATCCGTTCCTCGGTATCGCGTACGCGCTCATCGCGCTCGCGTTCGTCCCGATCGGGCTCTGGGTCGGTCACACGCTCGCGGGGCCGCGTCCGCTTCGGCGGTACGCGCTCAACGTCGTCGGCAGCTTGGTCGGCGTCGCCGTTTTTGCGGTGCTCTCCGCTCTTGGAACGTGGCCGTGGCTCTGGCTCGCGCTGGCGGGGGCGTCACTCTTGGCCGGCCTGGTTTCGGCTCCCCGGATCTTTCGCGTCAGCGGCGTCGCGGGAGTGCTCGTCGCGGTCATTCTCGGCTGGCAAGGAACGCACGACGCGACGTGGTCTCCGTACCAGAAGATAACGACGGCGCCGCTGCGTATGCACCCGCAGCGCGGGATCATTCAAGAGTGGGACGTTCCTAACCTGAGCGCGGACGATCTCGCCGAGCTCGTGACGCTTCCGCCGGAGCGTGGGTTCACCGTCCGCGTGAACGACGACTCGTACCAGACTCCGATGGACCTCCGTGACGCGGCGTTGAAGGAAGCTCCCGCCCTGGTGCCGATGCGTGTGCAGTACGATCTGCCCTATTCGGCGCGGCCGCCTGGTCGAGTGCTCGTGCTCGGTGCCGGTACGGGTAACGACGTCGCGGCGGCGCTGCGGGCAGGGGCGGTGCACGTCGATGCCGTCGAGATCGACCCGGAGATCCTCGCCCTCGGGCGCCGTCACCCCGAGAGGCCCTACGACGATCCGCGCGTAACGGCTCACCTCACCGACGCACGCTCGTTCCTTGCTCGCACGGACGCGCGGTTCGACATGATCGTCTATGGGCTTCTCGACTCGCACGTCCTCCTCAGCAGCTTGAGCAACGTGCGGCTGGACTCGTACGTCTTCACCGTCGAGAGCTTCACGCTCGCGCGGAGCCGCCTCGCTGCAGGAGGGATCCTCGTCGTGAGTCACGCCGTCGGGACACCTTGGTTCGTCCAGCACATGACGGCGACGCTCACGCATGCCTTCGAGCGGCCACCGTTGCGTGTCAGCGACTCCATCGCGCATCCCGTGGGCTACGTGTACGCGGCGGGTGACCTCGTGCCGACGGGCAGGCCGGCGCCACCGGGCACCGTCGCGTTCACCGACGACTGGCCGTTCGTCTACCTCCGCGATCGAGCGATTCCACGCGAGTATCTCATCGCCATGGCGCTCATGGCGATCGCGTCGGCCGTCCTCGTCCGAGTGGGCACTGGCGCGCGCTTCCGCGGCTTCGACGCGCACTTCTTCGCGCTTGGAGCGGGGTTCTTGCTCGTCGAGACCCGCGGGTTGGCCGTGCTGGCGCTCCTCGTCGGCTCGACGTGGGCGGTGACCTCGGCGGTCTTCGCGGGCGTGCTCGTGATGGCGCTCGTGTCGACCCTCCTCGCGGGACGTTTCGGGGGAGCGAACGTGCCTCCACGGGTCGTTCGCCTGACCTATGCGTTCCTCGCCGTGTCGCTCCTGCTTCAGTTCGCGGTCGACGTGGGGGACGTCGGCGAGTTGTCGCTGGTGGGACGCACCGTCGTCGGCGTCACGCTCGTCTCGCTGCCGATGCTCGCGAGCGGCGTCGTCTTCGCCTCGAGTCTCGGCCGTACCGGCGACGCGGACCGAGCGTTGGCGTCGAACCTGGTCGGAGCGGTCGCGGGCGGGCTCGTCGAGTACCTCTCGACGATGCTCGGGTTCCGAATGCTCGTGGTCGTCGCCGCGTTGTTCTACGCGCTCGCCTTCGCCACGTCGAAGCGCCCCGGGCGGGCAGCGGCCGGCGTCACGCCCTCGACGACGGGTTGAACGGTTCGTCGGACTGCGGAGGGGCTACGGCTCGAGCCGTGGTCGCGCGGGCCGGCAGGTCGTTCGCCTCGAAGGCGAGGCCGCGGACGGGCGCGGCGGGCGTCTCGAGGGCGGCTTATGGCGTGGCCGCTCACGGCGTGGGCGGCTCATGGCGTGGCGCTCACGGCGTGGAGCTCACGGCGTGGGCGGCTCACGGCGGCGAGGTGAGGAGCTGCCAGGCGGCGGCGGTGCGCTTCTGGCGGGCGCCGTCGGCGACGAGCAAGAGGGGAGCGTCGCGGCGCCAGCGCTCGGCGGCGTCGGGGTCGGCCTCCTTCCACGCGTCGGCGTGCGTCGCGAAGAGCGTCTGGGCGCCGTGGAAGAGGCCGGAGAGCGCGACGTGGGCGGCGGGATCCGACGGCGCGCGGTCGGAGAGGTCGCGGAGCGCGACGGCCAGCGCGCACGCCGTCTCCGCGACGACGCGGCCGTCGCCGAACGCGCGCGCCGACCGGACGACGAGGCCGAGCGCGGCGGCGAGGACGTGGACGTCTTCGATCGTGCGGAACGGCTTGAGGTACACCGCGTAGCCGTCGCCGGGCAGGACGTCGTCGCTCGCGACGACGACGTCGTTCAAGGTCACGCGCGCGTGGGGGATCTCGGGCGCGAAGGGCGTCGGCGGGCGGTCCGCGACGACGAGCCCCGGTGAGCCCGCGCGGACGCGGACGAGGGCGAGGCGGCTCCTCCCCTCGGCGTCGGCGCCGCGCGAGACGACGACGAGCAGCTCGTCGGAGGCGGACGCCAGCGTGGCGAACGTCTTCTCGCCCCGGACGACGAGCGCGCCGCGCTCCTCGCGGAGCGTCGTCGCGATCGCGCGAGGGTGAGCGCCCCCGGACTCCGTCGCCGCGAGGCAGAGCCGCGCGTCGCTCGGGGGCCAGGCGTAGGGCCGCTCCGTCGCGTCGCCGAGCGTCTCCGCGCCCCACGCGAGGAGGCGCGACAGCGCGGCGCGGTAGCCGCCGACGAAGGCGTAGCCCAGGCGGTCGGACTCGAAGCCCGCCCAGAGGGCGCGATCGATCGGGCGGGGGAAGGGACACGCGGCGAGGCGCGCGGACCACGCGGCGAGGTCGGGCGGAGCAGGGCGCTCCACCGGCGCCGAGAGGAGGTGCTCGAGGACATCCATGGCTGCGAGGCGCAGCATACGGCGCAACGCGGCTGCGCCGATCCCGAGAACGAAGGCCACGGATCGGAGCGCGCGCGAGGAGCCTCGTTTCGAGCGCCCGACGGAACGGGGCTCGACGGAGGCCCGACGAAACGGGGGCCCGACGGAACGGCGCCCGAGCGGAGGGTCACGGCGCGTGATCCCGGCGATGGCGTGCTAGTGTCCTGAGTCCATGGTTCGTCGGACCCTCACGAGGCCCGCTTCGCTGGTGAGGGCCTCGCGAGGGTCCGACGAAGCCGAACGTCGAACTCGGGACACGTTGACTCGGGACACGTTCCTTTTTCTCCTTTCCCGTGCCCGAGTCCTTGCGGACTCGGGACACTAGACCGGCATCCATGGCCGACACGCACCGCGCCGACGAGCCCAGCGACCCGCCCCGGGAGACGATCGAGCGTGACCGTACGCTGCCCGCGCGGTCGCTCGACTTCGGGTTCGATTACACGTGCCCGTTCGCGTACCTCGGCTCGACGCAGGCGCCGGCGCTCGCCGCGCGCATGGGCGTACCGCTGGTCTACCGGCCGCTCTTGCTCGGCGGCGTCTTCGAGGCGGTCGGCACGCCGCAGAACCTCTTCGCGTCGCGGAGCCCCGCGCGGGCGGCGCACGAGGCGAGCGATCTCGCGCGCTGGGCGAAGCGCTTCGGCGTCGCGCTGCGGATGCCCGCCGGACACCCGATGCGCTCGGTCGAGGCGCTGCGCGCGACGCTCGCGACGGGGAACGATCCGGCGGTCATCGCCGGCTTCTTCCGCGCGTACTGGGTGGACGGCCGCGCGATCTCGTCGCCCGAGGTCGTCGCCGACGTGGTCGGGCGCGCCGGCCACGACGCCGCGTCGGTGCTGGCGAAGATCCAGACCGCGGAGATCAAGGACGAGCTCCGCGCGCGCACCGACGACGCCGTGGCGCGCGGCATCTTCGGCGTGCCGGCCTGGATCGTCGACGGCGCGCACCTCTACTGGGGTCAGGACCGCCTCGCGTTCGTCGAGGGCGTGCGCCGGGACGCACCCCCGCCGAGCGCGCCGTCGTCGAGCGCCGCGCCGTCGCCGGCTGCCACGTCGAGCGCCGCGCCGTCGGCGGGGACGGCGGCGAGCGACGTCGCGTCGCGTCGCGTGCTCGAGGTGTTCTGGGACTTCTCCTCGCCGTTCGCCTACCTCGGAGCGCTCCAGGTCGACGCGCTCGCCGCGCGCACCGGCGCCGAGGTGGTCTGGCGCCCGATCCTCCTCGGCGGCCTCTTCCGCGCGCTCGGCGGCCCCGAGGTCCCGCTCGCGACGTTCTCCGAGGCGAAGCAGCGTTACACGCTCACCGACCTCCAGCGCTGGGCCGCGTACTGGCGCCTGCCGTTCCGGTTCCCCTCGCGCTTCCCGACGAGCTCCCTCAAGGCGCTGCGGCTCTACCTGGCGCTCCCCGAGGCGCGCCGCGCGCGCTACCGCGAGGCCGTGTTCCGCGCGTGCTGGGCCGACGATCGTGACATCACCGACGAGGCCGTCCTCGTCGAGTGCGTCGGGGACGCCTCGCTCGCGCGCGACGCGCTGACCCGCGCGGGCGGCGACGACGTCAAGGCCGCCCTCCGCGCCTCGACCGACGGCGCCGCGGCCCGCGGCGTCTTCGGCGTACCGACCTTCATCGTCGACGGCGAGCTCTTCTGGGGTCAGGACCGCCTCGAGCAGGTCGAGGAGGCGCTCCGCGCGCGTTGAGGCTCGCGCCCCGCGGCGCACGCCGCCGCTCGCGCCCCGCGGCGCACGCCGACGCTCGCGCCGCGCGCGTCAGCGCGACGCGATGCGCTCGCACTCGAGCGTGAGGATCCGGCGGACGATCGCGATGGCGCACGCGTAGGTCGAGTCGACGCCGAAGAAGCTCAGGCTCTTCGACAGGAGCGACTGCCGCCGCGAGTACGGTGTGTCCGACGCGTAGTGGAGGATGCCCACGTCGAACGGCGTGTGCGCCGAGAGGTGGACGATCTCGTCCGTCGGGACGCGCTTCGGGTTCGTCAGCTCGTAGACGGCGCCGAGGAACGGACCGGCCTCCATCTCGAGCACCGTGTAACCGCTCCGGTAGAACGCGTCCATGTACTCCTTGCTCTGGAGGAACGCGCTCCGCACCGTGACGGCCTTCTGGTTGTCGAAGACGCTCCCGTGCCTGAGCCACGGCGCGATGTCGCGCGCGGTGAACGCGTTGCGCAGGAGGAACGTGTTGCGCGAGTGCTCGTCGTAGACGACCCCGCTCAGCATGACGTCGCCGACGCGCCCGTTGAGCGTCGCCGCCTTGCCCATGACGTAGATCCCGCGGAGATCGCCGACGCCCTGACCCGCGCGCGAGAGCAGGTGGTACGCGGCCATCCCGAGCGGGTAGTCGATGTTGACGATGACCGCGTCGCTCTCGGCGAGCCGCTCGACGCCGGGGATGCGCAGCCGCGGATCGATGAGCTTCGGATCGATCTCGTTGAGCTTGGCGATCTGCGCGTCGACGTCGATGTGACCGGGCTCCGAGAGGTGCACGAGGCCGTGCGCCGCCTCGAACGCGCGCACCTCGTTCATCTTCTTGGTGCTCTTCGTGGCGTGGATGTACCCGCGGAGCAGGTAGTAGAGGAGGGGAGCGAGGTCGGTCGGGTCGCCCGACTTCGTCGCGCGGTCGACGTCTTCGCCGAGGCCCTCGGGATCTTCACGGCGCGCCCAGTTCACGATCTCGTCGACGTGGCTCTGCGCGTAGCCGCCGACGAGGTTGGCGATCGCGTGGGTGTTCGAGGAGATGAAGTACACCGGCGGCCGGCGCGGCTCCGTCTTGCGGATGTACGACGGCTCGATCCCGCCCCACCAGCGCTGCGCCGCGCGCTGGTACTGCGAGTGCGACGCCGCCAGCATGCGCACCCGGAGGTCGGAGCGGTGGTCGAAGAGCGCGCGGCTGCCGCGCTCGAGGCGCTTGGCGCCGAACGCGTCGATGAGCTTCTGCGCGTCGTCCACGCTGACGCCGAGCGCGCTCGAGAGCGCGACCGGATCCTTGACGACCTCGTCGAGCGCCTCGGGCGAGCTGGCGGCCCGGCGGAGGCGCTCGTGCATCTTGTTCCACTCGATCTGATACGCGGTCAGGATCGGGACGAGATCGTCGATGTCGCTCGCGCTGGCGATGAACACGGCGAGCTTGCCCGCGCCGTCGTAGCGGAGCGGGCGGCGCCGCCCGCGCGTCTTGACGATCTCCCAGCGCCGGACGTCGTGCCCCGCGGCCTCGAACAGCTCGTGGGACTGTCCGAGGATGACGAGATCGACGTCGGGCATCTCGTCCGGCAGGCGCGCCGCCGCGTAGGCGAACGCCGAGACGTCCGGCACGTCGGAGAGCGCCCCGAGGTGCAGGCTCGATCCGCTGAAGGCGTGCGCCTCCTCGAAGGCGCGGACGCGCACCTCGCCGGTCGATCGCAGGAGCGAGTAGTACGTCGTGACGTAGAGGCTGATCTCCTCGGACTCGGGTTCGGGCGGCCGGCGGTCCATCGTTCGCGCGGGAGCATACAAGATCGCTCCCCCGCTGCCGTCCGCTTCTTCACCGCCCGCGGCGCTCCCCGCCGGCGCGCCCGCGCGCCGGCGGCGTTCGCGGGGCGCGGCGCTCCGCGGATCAGCCCTCCGAGAGCGCCTCCTCGACGAGCGCCTTGGCCTCGGCGAGGCGGCGTCGCTCCTCTTCGGAGCGCTCGCGCGGCTGCACGTGGACGGCGCTCGGCTCGTCGTCGCTCTTGCGCGCGAACAGGCGGGACAACAGCCCCTTCTTCGCCTCGAACGAGAAGACGCCGTCCTCCAGCGTCTCGGGGCGGTCCGCCAGCGCCGCGACGAGCGAGGGCTGACCGTCGACCCAGTCGAGCGCGGCGTCGAACGCCTCCTTCTGCGTGATCTCGAGGTGGCGCCGGACCACGCCGGGCTTCTTCTCCGTCACGCGGACGAAGAGCGCGAGGCCGAGCGCGATCTCCTCGAGGTCGAGGAACGTCGCCTGGTGCCGCTTCATGCCGCCGCAGCCCTTCTTGTAGACGCAGGCGCCGTTGAGCAGGAGGAGGCCGAGCCCCGCCGCCAGCGCCGTCAGCTCGCTGAGCGCGCCCTCGTCGCGCGGGTCGACGTCTTCGTCGGCCTCGAACATCACGATGCGGCCCGTCGCGCGCGCGAGCGCGGTCGTGAGGATCGTCGGGTCGCCCACGTCCTGGACGTGGACGAGCGCCGCGTAGCCGTCCTCGGTCTCGATCGCCCCGCCGCGCGCGATCTCCTTGAGGCCGCCCGTCCCGCAGGCGCCCGAGCCGCAGCCGCCGCCCTTCACCTCTCCTCCGGGCTCGATGAACCCGAGCCCGATCTCGAGGTCCTCGGAGAGCGGCGCGTACCCGAGCATCCTCCGGAGGAGGCGCTCGACGCTCTCGGGATCGAGCTTGAACTCGTCCGGGAAGTAGTCGCCGTTCGGCTCCACGAGCTCCGGATCGGCGAACGCCTCTCCATATGCGGCGCGGAGGTGCGCGAGGTGGGCGACGATTCCGCGGATCTGGTCTTCGCTCAGCGAGAGCTCCATCAACCCAGGATAGCGCATGCGCCGGAGCCGGCTAGGATGGGGCGCGCATGGCCCTCCGGATCGCGACCTTCAACCTCAAAGACTTCTTCTCCGCGCGCAAGGAAGGAGAGAAGGCCGTCGTCGAGGCCAAGCTCTCGAACGTGGCCGAGAGCCTCCGCCGGGCGCGCGCCGACGTCGTCGCGCTCCAGGAGGTCGGCTCGCTCGACCTGCTCGATCGCCTCGTGAAGGCCCTCCCGGAGCAGGGCTACGGCGCGCCGGTCGTCGGGTCGGAGGATCGCCGCGGGATCCGCAACGTGATCCTGTCGCGACTCCCCGTGCAGTGGTCCCAGGTCCACCAGGCCAAAGCCCTCCCGTTCCCCCGCTTCGTCGAGGGCGATCCGGAGCCGTTCGCCGGGCGCATCCCGCTCCGCCGCGGCGTCGTCCACGTCCGCGTCGAGGCCGGCGGGCTCGGCGAGGTCGACGTGCTCACGGCGCATTTCAAATCGAACCTCCCGGCCGAGCTCAAGACGGCGACGGGCGAGCCGGTCGCGGACACGACACCGCACGCCGTCGGCGAGTCGGCCGTTCGGAGCCTGGTGCAGCGCGCCGCCGAGGCGCTCTACGTCCGCGGTCTGGTCGACGGGATCTTCGCGCACTCTCCCGATCACGCGATCTGCGTGCTCGGCGATCTCAACGACACGCTCGACTCGCTGCCGGTGCGCCTCGTCCGCGGGATCGACACGAGGAGCAAGCTCTACCTCCGCGCCGCGGTCGAGTCGATCCCGGAGGAGGCCCGCTACTCGTGCTTCCACGGCGGCGAGGAGACGTTGATCGATCACGTGCTCGTCAGCGAGCGCCTGCACCGCGCGCTCCGCCACTTCGAGATCCACAACGAGAACCTCCGCTACCACGGCCCGCACGTCGACGACGCGCCGCTCACCGAGGACAGCGATCACGCGCTCTGCCTGGCCGAGCTCGACGACGCCTGCTGACGCGCCGGAGGGCGGGCGGCGTTCGCGGCGCCTCCGCCGCCGTCACCAGTCGAAGAGCTGCTCGACGGGGTTGTCGGGATCGTGCGGTCGGAGGCGCCTCGTGCGGTCGACGTCGATCGTGCCGACCGTCTCGTAGTCGGCGGCGCCGACGTTGGCGAAGAACGTGGCGCGGTTGATCTGCGCGTGGACGACGCCGCGCGCGTCGCTCTTCTTGTCGAGGTACAGGACGCTGAAGCCGAGCGCGTCCTTCCCGTTCGAGTAGGTCTGGCTGGCGAGGTCCGCGTTCGACACGAGCCGGAGCACGACGAGCTCGCGCGGTCCCATCGATCCCGAGAGGGTGCGCTGCCAGCCGGCGACGGACCTGTCGTACTGGGCGACGAAGTCGGCGAAGCGCGCCTCGAGCGGCGCGATCCCGAGCGCGTGATGATCGTAGTCGGCGAGGGCGCCGCCGCGCTGGAGCTCGGAGTAGCCGCGCATCGGGTTCTGGATCTCGAGCGTCGCGAACTTCTGCGACGACGCCTTGTCGATCGGGAACTGCCCGGGCAACAGCTCGTCGCCCTCCTGCAGGATCTCGAGCGCGTTGTAGTGCGTGTGGCCGAGCAGCATCGTGCGGACGTTCCCGCTCGCCGCGAGGCGCTTCATCAGCTCGACGCCGCTCGCGAACGTCTCCGCGCCCTCCTCGCACGTGAAGTCGGCCTTGCGCTGGTCCCACCCGCAATCGAGCTCCGGGTCGGCGCGCATCCACTCCTGCAGGCCGTCGTGCGCGCAGCTCTCGTCCTGGTCGCGCGAGAGCGCCCAGTCCGGCAGCTTGCACACGGCGGGGTTCCAGACCTTGCCGACGAGGTAGTTGATCGCGCTCTGGTAGATGCTGCGGTACTCGAGCTGCTCGAAGTAGTAGCCGTGGTCCTTGCCCTTGTGGCCGCCGCGCGGGTCGTGGTGCGCGAGGACGACGACGTCGCTGTCGTCGACGCGCGCGCGGAGCAGCTCGCGGTCGAGCCACGCCATCTGGACGTCGCTCATCCCGCCGCCGTAGTTGACGGTGTACATGCCCCAGCCCGAGCGCCGGTGCTGGCGGAGCTCGAAGCTGTTCAGCGAGAGGTAGAAGCTTTTACCGAACTTGTGCGAGTAGTAGAGCGGTCCGTACGTCTTCTGCCACTGGTAGAAGCCGTCGTAGAGGACGTAGTTGCGGTCGGCGCGCGGGATCTCCCTCCAGCCGTCGAAGCCGGAGGCCGCCCCGGTGCGCGCGAAGCCGCCGGTGAAGACGTCGCGGTGGACGCCGCCGAGCTGGTCGGCCGCCGCGGTCTGCTGGATGTAGCTCTCGAACTGGGTGATGGCGAAGTCGGGCCAGGGCTTCGGGGAGGCCTCGAGGATGACCTCCTTCAGGCTCTCGCCGAGGCCGGTGTCGAGGTTCTTCACCGCGCCCGGGACGTGGCCGGTGGAGACGTAGCCGTCGTGGTTGCCGGTCGTGAGGAAGATCGGCAAGGGGAGGTACTTGAGGAGCGAGACGATCGACTTCGCCTCCTCCTCGTAGGTCCACGCCACTGTGCGCTGGCGGAGGCTGCCCGGCGACCCGCCGTTGTGGAGGTCGCCGTTGAAGGTGATGAACGACGCGCTCCGTACGGCCGGATCGTTCGTCGTGTTCATGAACTGGACGAACTCGTCGAGCTTGTCCTTCGTCTTGGCGTCGTAGGTGTCTCCGACCGAGACCTGCGTGTCGGTGACGTTGACGACCGAGTACTCGTCGGGCTCGGCGTCGAACACGCGGACGGCGTTGAACTGGTACTCGTAGACGGGCGGCGCGCCGGCGGCGGGCCGGTAGAGCTCGTTGTCCTTCTTCACCTCGAAGCGCAGGTCGTACAGGCCCGCGGGGGCCTTCGCCATCGCGCCCCGGCGGAACACGAAGCGCAGCGTCCGCCGCTTCTTCAGGACGGCGGGCATGCCGTCGGGCTCGGGGTTGACCAGGATCTCGTTCGGGTAGATGCGGACGACGTCGGTGCCGTTGCCGCTCGAGACGGCCTGCGTCGACTCGGTGTTGGGCTCGCGGGCCCCGCGCGGGATCAAGAAGAACCCGAAGCCGGTCGAGGCGTCGTTGGGGACGACGAGCCTCGAGAGGTGCGAGCCGGCGACGGGCTCGATCTTCGCGTCGAGGTGCGCGAACGCGGCGTCCTCGATCCGGAGGACGATCACGAGCTCGTCCTTCGGATCGCTCTTCGTGTAGAGGTTCGGGTTGCCGAGCGTCGGGTAGACGAGCCGATCGATCATCACGTGGCCGTCGATCGCGTACGGCATGATCTGCTCGTTCTCGGAGGCGTCGGCGTAGAAGACGTTCGGGAGGTAGGTCTCGCCCTTGTTCGAGACGACCTCCCACGGCTTCTCCGAGAGCTTGCGCGCGATCTCGGCGGGATCCTCGCCGGGGGCGCCCGGACCGGGCGCGTCGACGTCGGGCGCGTCCGAGCCGTCCTCGCCCGCGCCTCTCCGGTCCGAGCCGCACGCCGCGAGCAACGCCAAGCCCGCCGCCGCGACGAGCCATCGAGCCATCATGGTGGTCGCGTGTACGCACGGACCAGACCATCCCGATCTGACGCGGCGCGTGGCACGCTCGTTTCAATCCTGTGGCGCTTCGCGGTCTCGACGCAGCGCGGCTTGACGCGACCGATGGATAGCCGCCGATCCATCGCGCGGGATCCAGTACCCTGGCGCGATGCCGTCCGAACCCGAGGAGAGCACCGCGTCCGCGGACGCGGCCCCGCCGCCCGCGGTCAGCTCCGAGCACGAGGCCGAGCGCCGAGCGGCCGAGGACCGCGCGCCGGAGCGTCACGCGTCGCGCGACGGTGACGAGCGCGTGACCGAGCAACGGCGAGAGCCGTCGATCCCCTCGCCGCCGCCGTCGCTCGTGCCGCCCACCGACACCGTGCGGCCGCCCGCGATGCCCGAGGCGCCGGCGGCGACGCTCACGCTCGGCGCGTCGAAGGGCGAGGGGACCGACGTCGCGCGGCCGTCGTTCCGCGTCCCGCCGGCGCCCGTGTCGCGCTCGCTCCCGCCGATGCCGGACGTCGAGCCGATCCTCGAGCAGGCCGCCGCCGCGCGCGCGAAGCAGGACTGGGCCGCCGCGCTCGAGGCCTACAAGAAGGCGCTCTTCGTGATCGCGAAGGACGAGCCGAAGACGCAGGCGTCGATCTACGCCTCCATCGCCGAGGTGAAGCTGGCGCAGGGAAAGCTGCGCGAGTCCGAGACGAACTTCGAGAAGGCGCTCGTCGTCAACGCGAAGCACATGCGCTCGCTCGACGGCCTCGTCACGATCGCGACGGAGTCGAAGGACTGGGCGCGCGTCGCGACCGCGCGCCGTCGCCGCGCCGAAGCGCTCGACGATCCCGACGACAAGGCGTCGGAGCTCTGCATGCTGGCGGAGGTCGAGGAGGTGCGGCTCGGGGACGTCGAGAAGGCGCTCGCGACCCTCGAGATCGCGTCGATCCATCGGCCCGACGACATCGGCATCCTGATCAAGCTGCGCGACCTCTACGCGGCGACGCGCGCCTGGTCGAAGCTGCTCGCCGTCCTCGACGACCTCGTGCGGATCTCGACCGACGCGCGCCACCGCGGCTCGTTCCGCTTCGCGCAGGCCGACCTCATGCTCGGGCGCCTCCGCGAGGAGCCGCGCGGCCTCGCGTTCCTCGAGATGGCGCTCGACGAAGACCCCCAGTGCGATCGCGCGCTCTCGGCGCTCGTCGCGGTGCGCACGCGGCGCGAGGAGTGGGCGGAGCTCGCCGCGGTCTACGAGCGGCTCGTCGACCGCTATGCGGGCCTCGGCGATCGCGACCGCGCGTGGGAGGTGTGTCGCAAGCTGGGGACGCTGCGGCGCGACCGCCTGCTCGACGGACCCGGCGCGCTCGAGGCCCTCCGCGGCGCCGTCGAGCTCCGGCCCGACGACGCCGAGACGCGCGCGGCGCTCGCGGAGCTCTACGCGGCCAAGGGCGACCGCATGGCCGCGATCCGCGAGCTCGAGCTCACGACGACGCACGCGCCGCTCCGCGCGCAGACCTACCGGCGCCTCTTCGAGCATCACCAGCGCGCGCAGCGGCCCGATCGCGCCTGGCTGGTCGCCACGTGCCTCGAGGAGCTCGGCGCGAGCGACGTCGCGCAGGACCTCGTGATCGAGCAGTTCCGCCCCGAGGGCCCGATCCGCCCGACGACGGCGGTCGCCGACGCGTGGTGGGGCGAGCTGCTCTCGGCGGGCCACGGCGATCCCGTGGTGCACGACATCCTCCTCACGGTGGGCGACGCCGCGATCGCGCTGCGCCTCGACGAGCTCGAGGCGCAGAAGAAGCTCGTCGCGCTCGACCCGGCCAAGCGCCAGGACAAGACGAGCACGGCGTCGGCCGTGCGCACGTTCGTCTGGGCGGCGCGCGCGCTCGGGGTTCCGCTGCCCGACCTCTACGTGCTCGACGCCGTGCCGAGCGGGATCGCCGCGGTGCCCGCGCGTTCGCCGTCGACGGCGCTCGGTCCGACGGCGCTCTCGGGGCGGACGGTGCGAGAGCTCGCGTTCCTCGCCGGCCGCCACCTCACCTATTACCGGGCGGCGCACTACCCGCTCGTCTTCTTCCCGACGCTCGCGGAGCTGTCGGCGCTCGTCCTCGCCGCCGTGCGCGTGGTCATCCCCGCCATCACCGTCCCGGCGGCGGGCGTGGAGAGCCGCGTCGCCGACGCGCTCGCCGAGCGCCTCACGGAGGACCAGACGGCCGCGCTCGAGGAGATCGTCGCGCGACTCGACGCGCGCGGCGGGCGCCTCGATCTGCTCGCCTGGATCCGCGGCGTCGAGCTCACCGCCGCGCGCGTCGGCCTCTTGCTCGCCGGCGATCTCCGCACGGCCTCGCGATTGATGAAGGACGAGACCCGGACCATCGGCGAGCTCACCGCCGAGACGAAGCGCGGAGACCTGCTCACCTTCACGGCGTCGGAGCGCTACGGCGTCCTCCGCGAGCGCATGGGCGTCGCCATTCACACCGCGTCGATCTCGCCGGCGGACGCGCCCGCGCGCGGCGCCTCGGAGGACACGTGAGCGCAGCGCTGATCACCTCCTTCTACGAGTCGTTCTCCCGTCGCGACGCCGAGGGCATGGTCGCGTGCTACGCCGACGACGTCCGCTTCTCCGATCCGGTCTTCACCGACCTCCGCGGCGAGCGGGCGAAGGCCATGTGGCGGATGCTCTGCGAGCGCGGCGAGGACCTCGAGATCACGTTCCGCGACGTGAAGGCCGACGGCGAGCGCGGCTCGGCGCGCTGGGAGGCCCGCTACTCCTTCGGCGCTGCGGGCAGGCGGGTCCACAACGTCATCGACGCGACCTTCCGCTTCGCCGACGGCGAGATCGTCGAGCACGTCGATCGCTTCGACCTCCGGCGGTGGAGCGGGATGGCGCTGGGCGTCCCCGGCAAGCTCTTCGGGTGGACGCCCTTCCTGAAGAGCGCGATCCGAAAGCAGGGCGCGCGCGGCCTCGACGCGTGGATCGCCAAGCGCGGCCGCTGAGCGCCACGGTCGCGGTGCCGCGCCCGGCGCGACGCCTCGCCGTTCGCGGTCGCCTTAACCTTCGGCGCGCCGGCCCGTTCTTGACTCGAGCGACGACGAAACGTCGAGAAAGTCAGGATGGGGTCGATGAAGGCGATTGGTGTGGGCTTGGCTCTTGTTCTCGCGGCGGTGGTCCCGACCGCGCTCGTAGGCTGCAGCGACGATTCGTCGCACGCGCAGGAGAAGGCGTCGACGGCCGTCTCGCTCGATCAACTTCAGGTGGGGACGCGCGGGGAGCTGCCCGCGTGCGACGCCGACACGGAGTCCATGCTGGCGTACGTCGTGGACGAGAAGTCGATCGTGGTCTGCGTGGACGGCGCGTGGCAGGAGGTCGTGTTCCCCGGCGGTCCGAAGGGCGCGACGGGCGACAAGGGCGCCGAAGGCGCGAAGGGCGCGACGGGCGCCAAGGGCCCGAAGGGCGATCACGGCGACAAGGGCGCGCAGGGCGATCTCGGCGAGACCGGGGCCGCGGGCGACAAGGGCGCGACGGGCGACAAGGGCGCGACGGGCGACAAGGGCGCGACGGGCGACAAGGGCGCGACGGGTGACAAGGGCGCGACGGGCGACAAGGGCGAGGAGGGCGACAAGGGCGCGACGGGTGACAAGGGCGCGACGGGTGACAAGGGCGAGGAGGGCGACAAGGGCGAGGAGGGTGACAAGGGCGCGACCGGTGACAAGGGCGAGGCGGGCGACAAGGGCGCGACGGGCGACACCGGGGCGATCGGCCTGTCGTCCCTCGTGAAGCTGACGACGCTCGCCGAGGGCGACGCGACGTGCGCGCACGGCGGCGTCCGGATCGACCTCGGCGTCGACGCGGATCGAAGCGGCGTCCTCGACCCGAGCGAGATCGCGAGCACGGCGTACGTCTGCAAGGACGGGACCGCGGTCCCCTGAGGAGGCCGACGACGCGCGCCGGACGCCGTCGGCGCCGGTGACGTCCCCGCCGCCGGGGACACGAGACGAGAGCGCCGCGGGGTCGAGGGACTCCGCGGCGCTCGTCGTTTGGTGCCCCTCCGCCCGATTTCTGCTTTCGCCGCGCGGCGATCGACTCGACGCGACGCGGCCTTAATCGACGCACGCGGAGCCCGTTAGGGAGAGAGGAACGACGGAGTCGAAAGGTAGGAATGGGGTCGATGCGAACGATTGGTGTGGGTATGTCGTTGGTTCTCGCGACGATGGTCTCGGCGATGGTGGGAGGGTGCAGCGACGATCCTTCGCCCGTCCGCGAGCAGGCGGCCACGGGCGTCTCTCTCGACAAGCTCGAGGTCCGGACGCGCGGCGAGCTCCCTGCGTGCGACGCGTCGACGGAGGCGATGCTGGCGTACGTCGTCGACGAGAAGCGGATCGTCGCGTGCCTCGACGGCTCGTGGCAGGAGGTCATCTTCCCGGACGCGCCGCGCGGCGCGGCGGGCGCTCGGGGCGACCAGGGCGCGGCGGGGGAGACCGGCGCGACGGGCGACAAGGGCGACCGCGGCGCGAAGGGCGACAAGGGCGACCGCGGCGCGACGGGCCTGGAGGGCGCCGTCGGCGACAAGGGGGCGCAGGGCGACGTGGGCGCGGCGGGCGACAAGGGCGACGAGGGCGACGAGGGCGAGAAGGGCGACACCGGCGCGACGGGCGACAAGGGCAGGGCGGGCGAAGGCGGCGCGCAAGGCGCGGCCGGAGAGCAGGGCGACAAGGGCAGGGCGGGCGACAAGGGCGCGGCGGGCGACAAGGGCGACAAGGGCGACACCGGCGCGGGCGGCGACAAGGGCGGAGCGGGGGCGATCGGCTTCACGTCGCTCGTCAAGTCGACGACCCTCGCGCTCGGCGACGCGAAGTGCGAGGCCGGCGGCATCCGGATCGACGCCGGCATCGACGCGAACCGCAACGGGATCCTCGATTCGAGCGAGATCACGCAGAGCGCCTGGGTCTGCAAGGACGCGCCGCCGGTGCGCTCGCGGACGATCTTCGTGACCTCGAGCAAGTGGACGGGCAACCTCGGCGGCGTGAGCGGCGCCCACGCCAAGTGCCAGGCGGCCAAGGCGCAGAACCCGGCGTTCGCGAGCAAGAGCTTCAAGGCGCTCATCGGGAGCTCGACGACGAAGCCCAGCAACTACCTCGTGACCGACGGCAAGTTCGTCCGGGTGGACGGCACCGTGGTGGCGAAGAGCTGGCAGCAGCTCCTGTCGAGCACCTCGCTGGACGCCGCGATCAACCAGACGCAGACCGGGGCCGTCATCGCCTACAGCTCCAGCGAACAGGCCTGGACCGGCGTCGCTTGGGGCGGAGAGGCGAGCGCGAACACCTGCCTCAACTGGACGTCGAGCACGAGCAACTATCAAACCGCCACGGGGCACAGCGGGACCGTCGCGCAGACCTGGCACTGGTGGTTCAACCAGGGCGGCGGGATGTGCGACTACGCGCGCGCGCTCTACTGCATCGAGGAGTGAACCCGGCCTCGACTCGGACGACGTGAGCGCCCGTGAGCTCGGATCGATCGCCGCCCGGCGCTCGGTCCGGGCTCGCGGCGTTTCGCCGAGCGAGCGCGCGCTCAGGCGCGGTGCTCGATCGGCAGCGTCATCAGCTCGTGCAGGATCGCGTCGGCCTTCTTGCCCTCGACGACGCCGGCCGCGAGCGCGCGGAAGATCGGGGCGCGCACGCCGGCGGCCTCGGCCCAGCGCGTGACGAACGGGATGAGCTCCAGGGCCTCGACGCGGAGCTCCGCGGCCTTCGCGGCCTCCTCCGGCGGGAGGCCCTTCGCGAGGGCCTGACCGACGAGCACCTCGGGACGCTCGGTCTGCGCGATCGACGCGAGGAGGTCGCCGTACCCGGCCAGCCCGAGGAGCGTCTTCTCCTCGCCGCCCGCCGCCGCCGCGATGCGCGAGGCCTCCCCGACGGCGCGCGAGATCAAGGCGGCGACGAGGCCGGCGCTCGTGTTCATCGCCTGCGCGTAGCCGATCGCGATCGTGAGGCACCCGACGAGCGCGCTCGCCCACTCGACGCCGCGGAGATCGGTCGTGGGGTAGATCCGGAGCGTCGGTGAGCTCAGCGCGGCGGTCGTGACCTCGGAGACCTCGGGGTAGCGCGACCCGACGACGACCACCGACGGCTTGCCCGCGAGGATGTCCTGCGCGAGCGCCGGGCCGCCGAGCGCGCCGGTGCGCCGGACCGGCGTCTCCTCGCGGATGACCTCGGAGATCGTGCGGAGGTCCTCGGGATCGGAGCGATCGTCGTCGTGGACGAGGCCGCGGACGCCGTGGACGACGTAGTGGGCGCCGTCGAGGTGATCGCCGAGCTCCCGGGCCACGACGCGAGCGACGCTCGACGGCACCGCGAGCACCACCAGGCGCGCGTGCTTGGCCGCCTCCCTCATCTCGCGGACGACGCGCACGCCGCGCGGCAGCGCTCCGTTCAGCTCGCGCCGTGAGAGCAGGACCACGTCGCTCTCCGCGCGCGCCGCGGCCGACGCGAGCGCGAGCCCCCAGGCGCCTCCCCCGATGATCGCCACCCTACGCTGGTTGACCGCTTCCATGGCTCAGCCAGAAGTATCACGCTCCCGCGGAGAGGACGGCGCCGGAGTGCGGCGCCCCCGGCCGGGGTTCGCCCCGTCGCGACGAGGGCCCGGGAGGGCGCGGAGGCGCCGGGAGCGCGAACAGTGGCCCGGCAAGGCGTTTTGCGCCATGGTGAGCGCCGCGGCGGCTCGTCGTGAGACCGCGAGCGTGGACCTCGATGTCGAACCTCGTCCAGATCGGTAAGAAGCCCAGCGCGGCCGGGCGCCCGCGCTTCCTCCCGACGACGCGCGAGGAGATGCGCGCGCGCGGCTGGGACGAGCTCGACATCCTGATCGTGAGCGGCGACGCCTACGTCGATCACCCGGCGTTCGGCCCCATCCTCGTCGCGCGCTTCCTCGAGGGGCGCGGCTACAAGGTCGGCGTGATCGCGCAGCCGCGCTGGGACTCGCCGGCCGACGTCGCGCGGATGGGGCGGCCGCGCCTCTTCGTCGGCGTGAGCGCGGGCAACCTGGACTCGATGCTCAACAAGCTCACGGCGCAGAAGAAGGTCCGCTCGGAGGATCAGTACTCGCCGGGCGGGCGGGCGAACCTCCGCCCGAACCGCGCGAGCATCGTCTACTCGAACCTCTGCCGGCAGGCGTTCCCCGGGCTCCCCGTCGTCCTCGGCGGCATCGAGGCGTCGCTCCGGAGGATCGCCCACTACGACTACTGGTCGGATCAGGTGCGCCGGTCGATCTTGCTCGACGCGAAGGCCGATCTCCTCGTCTTCGGGATGGGCGAGCGTCCCGCGTGGGAGATCGCGCGCCGGCTCGACGCGGGCGAGAAGGTCCAGGACCTCACCGACGTCCGCGGCACCGCCCACGTGAAGAAGAACCGCCGCGCGTGGGAGCCGATCGCGGCGGACCCGAGCCGCTTCGTCGCGGACAGGAAGGTCGTCGTCCTCCCGTCCTACGAGGAGGTCGCGCGGGACAAGGAGGCCTTCGCGCGGATGAGCCGCGCCTTCCAGTACGAGACCAACCCGCACAACGGTCGCCCGATCCTCCAGCCGCACGGCGACGAGGCCGTCTACTTCAACTCGCCGGCGCTCCCGCTCTCCGAAGAGGAGATGGACGGCCTCTACGACCTCCCGTTCGCCCGCGCGCCGCACCCGTCGTACGCGGACGAGGGGATCCCCGCCTTCGAGACGGTGAAGCACTCGATCGTGACGATGCGCGGCTGCTTCGGCGGCTGCACGTTCTGCAGCATCACCGAGCACGAGGGCCGCGTCATCCAGAGCCGGAGCGAGGCGAGCGTCCTGCGTGAGGTGCGCGAGCTCTCGCGCTCCGCCGGGTTCTCCGGGGTGCTCACCGATCTCGGCGGCCCCACCGCCAACATGTACAAGATGACCTGCAAGGACGAGCGCACCGAGAGCGCGTGTCGGCGGCTGTCGTGCGTCCACCCGGGGATCTGCGAGAACCTCGTCACCGATCACGGTCCGCTGCTCTCGCTGATGCGCGCGGTGCGGCGCGAGAGGGGGATCAAGCGCGTCTTCATCGCGTCCGGCGTGCGCTACGACCTCGCCGACAGGAGCCCCGAGTTCGTCGCCGAGCTCGCGCAGCACCACACCGGCGGTCAGCTCTCCGTCGCGCCCGAGCACAACGATCCGCGCGTGCTCGACAAGATGAAGAAGCCCGGCATCGAGACGTACGAGCGCTTCGCGCAGGCCTTCTGTCAGGCGAGCGAGAAGGCCGGCAAGCAGCAGTACCTCGTCCCGTACTTCATCACCGGGCACCCCGGCTCGACGCTGAAGGACACGGTCGAGCTCGCGCTCTACTTGAAGCGCAACAACATGCGCCCGCGTCAGGTGCAGGACTTCATCCCGACGCCGATGGCCGTCGCCACGACGATGTTCTACACGGGCCTCGACCCGCTGACGAACGAGCCGGTCTACACCGCGCGCGATCTCCGCGAGAAGCGCATGATGAAGGCCCTCGTCTTCTACTGGGATCCGCAGCACTGGCCGCTCGCGCGCCAGGCGCTGATCGAGGTCGGCCGCCGCGACCTCATCGGCCACGGTCCGAACGCGCTCGTCCCGTTCGAGGGGGCGGCCGATCGCGTCCACGCCGCGGCGCGCGCCGTCCGCCCGAAGCGCGGCGGTCCGCCGCTCGCGCGTGGTCCGCGCGGTCGCCGACCGCGCTGATCGCGAACGCTCGCGGCCCGCGACGGGCGCCCGCGATCGACGATCGGAGAGGCGCGGCGTCGCGCTCCGGTCGAGCGCGTCCGGCCTCGACGCTCGGAGAGCGCGCGGGGAGGCCGAGGAGCGTCGACGAGCGACGACGAGGACCCGGGAGGCGTCGATCCGCGCCGGGAGGATGCCGATCGACGCGAGAGGCGCGTATCCTGGCGCTGGTGCGTACGGTCAGCGTCAACGAGATCGTCCTCGCGATCGACGAGGCGCGGGCGCGCGAGCCGGGCGGCGCGATCGCGTTCGACGGCGACGGCACGCTCTGGTCCGGCGACGTGGGCGAGGACTTCTTCGAGGCGCTGCTCGCGCGGGGCGTGCGCGACGCGGCGCGCGACGCGCTCGTCCGCGAGGCGGCGGAGGAGGGGATCGACGCGTCGGGCGACCCGCGCGCGATCGCGCGGCGGATCCACGCGGCGTACCTCGCGGGAAGCTTCCCCGAGGAGCGCGTCTGCGAGATCATGACGTGGGCCGCCGCCGGCTGGTCTCGCGCCGAGCTCGATCGGTTCTGCGAAGGGGTCGTCGTCAGCATCGGCCTCCGCGACCGTCTCCACGGCGAGGCGATCCACGTCGTCGAGCACGCGCGGCGCGTCGGGATCGACGTGCTCCTCGTGAGCGCCTCGCCTCGCGCGATCGTCGAGCAGGCCGCGCGCGTCGTCGGGATCGACCTCGCGAACGCGATGGCGGCGCGCGAGGCGTACGACGCGGTCGGGATCGTCCAGTCGTCGGTCGAGCGGCCCATCCCGTACGGTCCGGGGAAGGTGACGCACCTCCGCGCGCGGCTCGGCGCCGAGCGGGTCCTCTACGCGGCGTTCGGCGACAACGCCTTCGACGTGGCCATGCTCCGCGAGGCGCGGCACCCGGTGGCGGTACGGCCGAAGGCGCGCCTCGTCGAGCGCGCGGCCGAGGTCCCGGAGCTCGTCGTGCTCGAGCGGGCGTGATCCGGCGCGCGCGCGGGCCGCGACGCCGGCGCCGCAGGCTCGAGGACGTCCGGGCGTGAGAAAGCGGCCCAGCTAAGATGGCCCATCGACGCCGGCCCAGCTACGATGGCCCATCGATGCCGGCCCAGCTACGATGGCCCAGCGACGCCGGCCCGCTTCGCCGGGCGTAGAGCGCGAAAGCGTCCTTCTCTCGCGTCGTCACGAGTATATTGAGCGATCGTGAGTCTGGACAGCGAACGTGAACGCGAGCTCGAGGCGCTTCGTACGCAGGTCGCCAATCAAGCGGCGTCGCTCGCGGAGACGGTGACGGACGGCTTCGACGGCTTCCACATGGGCGCCGGCGACTACCGCGTCGATCTGAAGGGGCCCGAGGGACCGTCGACGGGCGGCGGCGCGCAGGCCCGGCAGAGCATCCGCCTCGTGCCCCGGCGCCAGGGGTACGCCGTGGTCGTCGCGGGGACGGTCGATCCGGTGACGTCGTTCGCGGAGGTCCGGACGTTCGAGCACGTGGCCGTGCTCCACGAGCTCCGGTTCCGCCGCCCGCTCGAGATCACCGCCGACGAGTACACCGAGTTTCTCACCAAGCTCGACGTCGTGCTGAACCTGGCGCGCGTGCGCTCGCGCCGCGTGCCGCCGTCGCCGGAGCTGCTCGCGCAGCGCAAGGCGATCGGCAAGCTGTCGATGCCCGCGCTCGTGCTGTTCGTCTTCGTCATCGCGCTGGCGGCGATCGTCGTCTACCGCGTGATGCACACCGTCGCTCCCTGACGCCCCGGCGGGCGTCGCGACGGCGCGGCGGAGGCCTGATTTCCAGGCCTCGCGAGGCGCGGGGCGCACTCTTGCCGGGCGCCCCAACTGGGCGTGATAGGATAATTCACCCCATGTCCGGCACGCGGAAGATGGAGAAGTTCGAGGTCGACGCCTACACGAAGGCGCGTGAGGACGCGCGTGCGCAGGAGGGCAGCGCGCTCGAGAGTCAGGCCGCGGCGGCGATCGCCGAGCTCCAGCCGAACGCCGTGCTCGACGCCCTCGAGGGCCCCGGCGCCTCGCCTCCGGCGCGCAGCTCGGAGCCGCGCGTCGCGGGCGCGGATCTCCCCGCGCTGCCGTTCGAGCCGCGCGCCGCGGCGGGCGGACCGGGGCCCGCGGACCTGCCCGCGGTGCCCTTCGAGCCTCGGAGCGAGCGGGCCTCGAGCGGCCACGCCGCCGCCCCGGCGGCGCCGACGCCCGGCGCCGCGTGGGTCCCGGGCGAGTGGGTCCCGCCGCAGCAGGCCGAGGCGGCGGCTCCGGGAGCGACGCCGGAGGACGGCGCGCGCGACCCCGAGGCGCTCCGGACGCGCCTCGCCCAGAAATTCGTCTCGCTCGCCGACTCGGTCACGGAGGCGTTCCGCGACTTCGCGATCGGCGCCGGCGCGTACGCCGTCGAGCTGACGGCGCCGCAGGGGATGTCGACCGGCGGCGGCAAGCAGGCGCTGCAGCACCTCCGCCTTCGCCCGCGGCGCGAGGGCTACTCCGTCCTCGTGGCCGGGACCGTCAACCAGCTCGAACGTCGCGCGGAGCTCCGCGACTACGACCACGTCACCATCATGAACGACGTGCGCTTCCGCACTACGCTCGACATCAGCCTGCAGGAGTGGGAGCAGTTCCTCCGCAAGGCCGAGGTCGTCCTCAACGGGGCGGGCATCCAGTCGATGCGGACGCCGCCCCCGCGCGAGCTGCTCGAGCAGCGCCACCGGATGCAGCGCGTCTCGAAGCGCGCGATCGCGGCGCTGGTCGTCGTGCTCCTGCTCGCGGCGGTCGTCGTCTGGCGCGTCGTCGTGGCGCTCGGGGCCGGGTAGCCCCGCCTCCTCGCGACGGCCGAGCCCGGCCGCGGCGGCGCGCTCCGGCTCGGTAGCTCTTGAGGCCCTGCGGAGGGCCGACTAGGACTCCCGCGATGGATTTCGACCTGACCGAAGAGCAGCGCCTGGTCCGGGACACGGCGCGTGAGTTCGCCGCGCGCGAGGTCGCGCCGAAGGCCGCCGAGATCGACAAGAGCGGGCGGTGGCCCGCGGAGATCGTCGCCAAGATGGCCGAGCTCGGCTTCCTCGGCGTGGCGATCCCGGAGCAGCACGGAGGCGCGGGCCTCGACTCGCTCACCTACGCGCTCGTGATGGAGGAGATCAGCGCGGCCTGCGCCTCCTGCGGCGTCATCATGAGCGTCAACAACTCGCTCTTCTGCGATCCGCTCTACAAGTTCGGCACCGACGCGCAGAAGACGGAGATCCTCGGCCCCTGCGCGTCCGGGAAGAAGCTCGGCTGCTTCGGCCTGACCGAGCCGATGAGCGGCTCCGACGCGCAGACGATGGTGACCCAGGCCGAGAAGACCTCGGACGGCTGGGTGCTCAACGGCGCGAAGAACTGGATCACGAACGGCCCGCACGCCGACTACATCGTCGTGTTCGCCGTCACCGACCGGAGCGGCGGCAAGGTCCGGCACACGGCGTTCGTCGTGCCGAAGGGGACGCCCGGCTTCACGCAGGCCTCGCCCGACCACAAGCTCGGCATCCACGGCGCGCACTCGTGCACCGTGTTCTTCGAGAACTGCAAGGTCCCGGACACCGCGGTGCTCGGCAACGTCGGCGAAGGCTTCAAGGTGGCGATGGCCACGCTCGACGGCGGCCGCATCGGCATCGCCGCGCAGGCGCTCGGCATCGCGCGCGCGGCGCTCGAGACGAGCGTGCGCTACTCCAAGGAGCGCAAGAGCTTCGGCGTCACGATCTCGAACCACCAGGCGATCCAGTTCATGCTCGCCGACATGGCGACGGAGCTCGACGCGGCGCGCCTCCTCACGTGGCGCGCCGCGACGATGAAGGACTCCGGCGCGCGGCACTCGATGCAGAGCGCCGAAGCGAAGCTCTACGCCAGCGAGGTCGCGACGCGCGTGGCCCACAAGGCGATCCAGATCCACGGCGGCTACGGCTACTCGACCGAGTTCCCGGTCGAGCGCCACTACCGCGACGCGCGCATCACCGAGATCTACGAGGGCACGAGCGAGATCCAGCGCATCGTCATCGCCGCGAGCCTCCTCCGCGCCTGAGCGGCGCGAGCACGACCGTCTCCGAACAGACCCGAGGAAATCCATGAGCGTCTCGACCCGTCGTCCGATCGTCCTCACCCTCTCGTTGTTCGCCGGCGTCTCGCTCGCCGCGGTCGCGTGCGGTGGGAGCACGCCGCCGCCCAAGACCGAGGAGCCGGCGCGCGAGGAGCCGGCGCGCGAGGTCCCGAGCGGGGGGCCGACGATCGAGCAGGAGCTCGGCTCGATCGATCAGCGCGCCGTCGAGAGGAAGTTCGACGACCTGCAGTCGAAGCTCGAGGTCTGCCACAAGCAGGGCCGCGACCGCGTCGAGTACCTCTCGGGCGACGTGAAGGTCTTCATGCGCGTCGGCAAGGACGGGAGGGTCCGGTACTCGTGGTTCGAGGAGTCGACGCTCGGCGACCGCGACACGGAGAAGTGCATCCTCGATCTGTTCGCCGCGACCGACTGGCCGAAGCCGCAAGGCGGGGAGGCCGAGGTGCGCAACGGCTTCGGCTGGCCGGGCGGCAGCGAGCGAGCCCCCACGCCGTGGGGCCCCGAGAAGGTCATCGGCGCGCTCGACGACGACAAGGACGCGAAGAAGGGCGTCGAGAAGTGCAAGAGCGGCGTCTCCGGCGAGTTCCACGTGACCGCGTACGTCGAGCCCGGCGAGGTGGAAGGTGAGCCGGGCGGCGGCAAGGGGCCCGGCAAGGGCGGGAAGAACCCGGGCAAGGGCGGCAAGCAGGGCGCGAACGCCGCCAAGGCGGGCGGCGAGCACGGCGGCCGCTTCAAGGCGATCGGCGTCGCGCCTCCGGGCAAGGAGGCGGCGGACAAGGTCGACTGCATCGTCGACGCGCTGAAGAACCTCCCGCTGCCGAGCCCCGGCAGCTACGCGGCGAAGGTGACCTTCTCGCTCTGACGCTCGCTCGTCCGGGGCCGAGCCCCGCGCACCCCCGCGCGAGAACCCGCCGCGCAAGAAGCAAGAGAGACCGACGATGGACCTTTCGCCCAACGAGACGCAGACGATGGTGCAGAGCGCGGCGCGCGACTACGCGACCCGCGTGATCGCGCCGGAGGCCGCCGCGATCGACCGCGAGGAGCGCTTCCCGCGCGCCATCTTGAAGGGGCTCGCCGAGCTCGGCCTCATGGCGGTCAACGTCCCCGAGGAGCTCGGCGGCGCGGGGGCGGGCGCGGTCGCGTACGCGCTCGCGATGCAGGAGGTCGCGCGCGCCTGCGCCTCGACCGCGGTGACGATGGCCGTGACCAACATGGTCGGCGAGGTCATCGCCAAGTTCGGCACCGACGAGCAGCGGAAGACGTACAACCCCAAGCTCGCGAGCGGACAGTACGCGGCCGGCGCCTTCGCCCTCTCCGAGCCGGAGGCGGGCAGCGATCCGGGCTCGATGCGCACGACCGCGAAGAAGGACGGCGACGGCTGGGTCCTCGACGGCCAGAAGCAGTGGATCACGAGCGGCGCGCACGCCGGCGTGATGGTCGTCTGGGCGCGCACCGGCGATCGCGAGAAGCTCCCGGGGACGCGCGGCATCTCGTGCTTCCTCGTCGAGGGCGGCACGCCCGGCCTCAAGATCGGCAAGGCCGAGGACAAGATGGGGATCCGCGGCTCCAACACCGTCGGCCTCACGTTCGAGGGCTGCCGCGTGCCCGACTCCGCGCTCCTCGGCGAGCTCAACGGCGGCTTCAAGATCGCGATGATGGCCCTCGACGGCGGTCGCGTCGGCATCAGCTGCCAGGCGATCGGCATCGCGCGCGCCGCGCTGGAGGAGAGCGTCGCGTACGCGAAGGACCGCAGGCAGTTCGACAAGCCGATCGGCGATTTCCAGGCCACGCAGTGGAAGCTCGCCGACATGCAGGTCGAGCTCGACGCCGCCCACCTGCTCGCGATGCGCGCGGCGTGGCTGAAGGAGAACGGCCGCCCGTTCTCGCGCGAGGCGTCGATGGCGAAGGTCTTCGCGACCGAAGCCGCGAACCGCATCTGCAACAAGGCCGTCCAGATCCACGGCGGCTACGGCTACACCCGCGAGTTCGCGGCCGAGCGGCACCTGCGCGACGCGCGCGTCACGACGATCTACGAGGGCACCAGCGAGGTGCAGCGGATCGTGATCGCGCGCAGCGTCCTGTCCTGAGCCCCCCGGCGGCCGGCGCGGGGCGCTCGGAGCGAGCGCGCGCCCGACCGCGGTCAGGCCAGCGCGTACCACTCCTGGAGCGAGCGCACGTGCTCGGTCCCGTCGTCCTCCTCGAGCGCGGAGCAGCCCGCGCGGGCGAGCGCGGTCGTGGTGAAGCACGGGATGCCGCGCGCGAGGGCCGCGCGCCGGAGCGGGCGCGTCCGCGCGATCTCCTCGTCGCCCTCGGCGGTGACGATCGCGACGGCGAAGTCGCCGCGCCGGATGGCCTCCTCGGCGCCGTCCGCGGAGAGCGTCTCCGTCGGGAGGCGCGACGCCGCCAGCGAGCTCGCGGTCCGCGCGTCCGCCGCGATCGTGAAGCCGATCGCCCGGAGGCGGCGCGCGATCTCGACGACGACGCTCTGGTCGGTGCTCGAGACGGCCAGCAGCGCCTTCGCGGTCTCGCCCGGGCGCGGGGCGCGGAGCTGGACGCCGATCGCCCGGAGGGCCTTGGCGTAGGCGCGCGCGGCGGTCTCGCCGACGCCCATGACCTCGCCGGTCGAGCGCATCTCCGGTCCGAGGACCGTGTCCGCGCCGGGCAGCTTCTTGAACGGGAAGACGCACTCCTTCGCCGCGACGTGGCGGCCGAGCGGCGGGTCCGTCACGCCGAGCTCGTCGAGCGTCTTGCCGAGCATCACCTTCGTCGCGATGCGCGCGAGCGGTACGCCGGTGGCCTTCGACACGAACGGCACCGTGCGGCTCGCGCGCGGGTTGACCTCGAGGACGTAGACGCGGCCGTCCTTGACGGCGAGCTGCGCGTTCATCAAGCCGACGACGCCGAGCTCGAGGGCGAGCGCGCGGACGACGCGCTCGATCTCGTCGACGACGTCCGCCCGCAGCGTGAAGGGCGGGAGGACCGTGGCCGAGTCGCCCGAGTGGACGCCGGCGCGCTCGAGGTGCTCCATCACCGCGCCGATGACGACGCGCGCGCCGTCGGAGACGCAGTCGACGTCGATCTCGATCGCGTCGGCGAGGAAGCGGTCGACGAGGATCACGGCGTCGTCTGCGTCGAGCGGCATGCGCGCGAGGTGCGCGTCGAGCTCGTCGGCGGTCCGGGCGATCTTCATCGCGCGTCCGCCGAGGACGTAGCTCGGGCGCACGAGCACCGGCCAGCCGAGGCGCTCCGCGGCGGCGTGGACCTCGGCGTGCGTCCGCGCGACGGCGCTCGCGGGGCGGCGCAGCCCGAGCTTCTCGAGCACGGCGTCGAAGCGCCCGCGGTCCTCCGCGCGATCGATGGCGTCGGCGCTCGTCCCGAAGAGCCGGAGCCCGCGGGCGGCGAGCGCGCCGGCGAGGCGGAGCGGCGTCTGCCCGCCGAGCTGGACGAGCACGCCGTCGGGCTCTTCGGCGTCGCAGATCGCGAGCACGCTCTCCAGCGTGATCGGCTCGAAGTAGAGGCGGTCGGCGATGTCGTAGTCGGTCGACACCGTCTCCGGGTTCGAGTTGACCATGATCGCCTCGAACCCGAGCTCGCGCGCCGCGGCGACGGCGTGGACGCAGCAGTAGTCGAACTCGATGCCTTGCCCGATGCGGTTCGGCCCCGCGCCGAGCACGACGACCTTCGGCCTCCGCGCGCCGGCCGGCGCGAGCGTGGGGGCGGGCGCGAGGTCGTCGCTCTCGCTCTCCCACGTCGCGTAGAGGTAGGGCGTGGTGCCCGGGATCTCCGCCGCGCACGTGTCGACGCGCGCGAACGTGGGCCTCACGCCGGAGGCCTCGCGCAGCGCGCGCACCTCGTCCTCGGTCGCGCCGACGAGCCGCCCGAGCCGCGCGTCGGACAGCCCCAGGCGCTTCAGCCGGAGCATCTCGGCGGCGGACGCGAGCCCGGCCTCGCCGCCGGCGGCGGCCGCGCGCTCGGCGTCGACCACGCGCTGGAGCTGGGCGATGAACCACGGGTCGATCGCGGTGGCGGCGACGAGGTCGTCGTGGCTCGCGCCGGCTCGGAGCGCGTCGACGACGTGGAGGAGCCGGCGGTCGTTCGGCCGCGCCGCCAGCTCGAGGACGCGCGCGACGTCGCGCGGCTCGCTCGACGCCGGGGTGAGCCCGTCGAGGCCGGTCTCGAGGCCGCGCGCGGCCTTCTGCACCGCCTCGACGAAGGTGCGCCCGATCGCCATCGTCTCGCCCACGCTCTTCATCTGCGTGCCGAGCGCGTCGTCGGCGTCGGGGAACTTGTCGAACGCGAACCGCGGCCACTTCACGACGACGTAGTCGAGCGCGGGCTCGAAGGCGGCGCTCGTCCCCGTCAGATCGTTCCGGAGCTCGTCGAGGCTGTAGCCGACGGCGAGCTTGGTCGCGATCTTGGCGATCGGGTAGCCGGTCGCCTTCGACGCGAGGGCGCTCGACCGCGAGACGCGCGGGTTCATCTCGATGACGCGCATCGCGCCGTCGGCCGGGCGTACGGCGAACTGCACGTTGGCGCCGCCCGTCTCGACGCCGATCTCGCTCATCACGGCGCGCGCGGCGTCGCGGAGGCGCTGGTACTCCTTGTCCGTCAGCGTCATCGCCGGGGCGACGGTGATCGAGTCGCCGGTGTGCACGCCGAGCGGGTCGAGGTTCTCGATCGTGCAGACGACGATGAAGTTGTCGCGCCGGTCGCGGATGACCTCGAGCTCGAACTCCTTCCAGCCGAGCAGGCTCTCCTCGACCAGCACCTCGCGCGAGGGCGACTCGGCGAGCGCCTGCGCGACCTTCGCGTCGAGCTCGTCCTCGGCGCGGACGATCCCTCCGCCCGTTCCCCCGAGCGTGAACGACGGGCGCAGGACGAGCGGCAGCCCGAAGTCGCGCAGCGCCGCCCGCGCCTCGTCCCGCGAGCGCGCCACGACGGCGCGCGGGCACTCGAGCCCGATCCGCTCCATCGCGGCCTTGAAGAGCGCGCGGTCCTCGGCCTTGCGGATCGCCTCGGGCCGCGCGCCGAGCAGCTCGACGCCGAGGCGCGCGAGCGTGCCGTCGTCCTCCAGGCCGAGCGCGAGGTTCAGCGCGGTCTGGCCGCCGAGCGTCGGCAAGATCGCGCTCGGCCGCTCTTTGTCGACGATCGCGCGGGCGGCGCGCAGATCGAGCGGCTCGACGTAGGTGCGGTCCGCGAGCTCCGGATCCGTCATGATCGTCGCCGGGTTCGAGTTGACGAGGACGACCTCGTAGCCCTCGTCGCGGAGCGCGCGGATCCCCTGCGTCCCGGAGTAGTCGAACTCGCAGCCTTGACCGATGACGATCGGCCCGGCGCCCAGCACGAGGACGCGCTCGAGGTCAGCGCGGCGCGGCATCGGGGATCCCGGTGAGCTCGGGGAGGCCGAGCGCGAGGTTCAGGTTGCGGAGCGCCTGCGAGGCGGCGCCGCCGAGGAGGTTGTCGACGGTGGCGACGACCACCGCGTGGCGGCCGTCCTTCGCCACCGAGAGGCCGCCGATCGCCACGTGGTGCTTGCCGACGATGTCGCGCACGAGCGGCGGCTCCTCCGAGAGCGTCACCATCGGCTCGTGCCCGTACGCCGCGCGGTAGCGGTCGGCCAAGGCGTCGCGCGACGTCTCCTCGCGGAGCGCGACCGACGCCGTCACCGTGATGCCTCGGAAGAACGGCGCGACGTGCGGGGAGAAGAAGACGCGGGCGCCGAGCTGCCGCGAGACCTCGCGCTCGTGGACGTGGTCGACGAGCGAGTACGGCAGGAGGTTGTCGCGCAGGACCTCGGGGTCGTTCTTCGGCGACGGCGTCGTCCCGGCGCCGCTGTAGCCGCTGACGCCGAAGACGCTCGGAGGCCCGTCGAAGAGCGGCGCGAGCGGCGCGAGCGCGAGCTGCGCGGCGGTGGCGTAGCACCCGGGGTTCGAGATCCGCTTGGCGCCGCGGATCGCCTCGCGGCGGCGCTCGGGTTGGCCGTAGATCCAGGCGTCGTCGAAGCGATGGTCGGCCGACAAATCGACGAGCACGGCGTCGGGCCGCGACAGCGCGATCGCGTCGACGTACGCCGCGGTCGCGCCGTTCGGGAGCGCGAGGAAGTACGCGTCGAGCTTCGCCGCGGCGACGTCCTCCGGCGACATCCCGTCGCGCGCGGATACGGAGAGCGCGAGCTCGAACGAACCGTGACCCTCGACGAGGGTGACGAGCTCGCGGCCGGTGTGACCGCGCGCTCCGACGATGGCGACGTTCCGCTTCACGTTGGCCGGTCTTTAGCCGATCGATCGCCCGACCACCAGGCGTCGATCGAGCCGGGCGCGGCTCCGCGACGCCTTCATCCGGGAGGGGTGACCGACGCGGGGGGAGCGGCGTCGGCGGCCGCGGACGCGGCGGCCGCCATCGGCGACGACGGCGCGTCGTAGAAGGTCGCGGGCATCTCGAGGGCGCGCTCGACCGAGCGCTGGATCTCGCCGAAGTCGCTCATGCCGCTCCAGAAGACCCACCACTTCTGCGTCTTGTAGAGGCCGTCGGCCTTCTGGGCGTACCACGCGTTGACCGGGTTGTTGGCGCGCGAGCGCCAGAAGAGCTTGGGCGTGTCGCGGCGCATCCGCTGCCAGAGCGAGCCGCCGATGCCCTCGCCCTGCGCCTCGTTGGTGACGGCGAACTTGTCGAGGTACGGCACCCCGTGCTCCGTCGTCAGGATCGCGGTCGCGCGGTACGACTCGGCGAGGAAGACGCGGTGCGGCGCCTTCTCGTCGAAGTACCGCTCGTCGAGCCTCCGCGCGAAGCACTCTTCGAGCAGCGCGCGGAGGCGGTCGCGGTCGAGCGTGCTCCAGTCGTCGTGCCGGACGACCTTCTCGCCGCGCCGGACGAGCGTGCCGTGTCCGCCGTGGGTGAAGAGCTCCTTGGCCAGGTGCTCCGGCGACGTGATCGACACCGAGGAGGTCGGCGGGAGCTCGGACAGGAGCGCGTTGATCTCGATGAGCTTGCGCTGCGACTCGGGATCGAGCGCCGTGTCCTGGCTGAGCTCGGCGTAGTCCTCGGCGAGGTTCACCGCCGAGCGGACGGCGCCGGTGCCGTCGACGAGCCCGCCGACCTCGTTGAGGAAGACGACCTTGTGCGGCTTGAGGGCCAGCGCGATCGCTCGCGCCACGGCGTCCGCGTGGACGACGAGGATCTGGCCCTTCGGCGTCTCGCCGAGCGGCGCGACGATCGGCAGGACCCCGCCGCGCGCCGTCTGGGCGATCGCGGCCTCGCGCACCGCGGTGATCGCGCCGATCAGCCCGAGATCGGGCGACTCGGACTTCTTCGCCTCGACGACGCCGGAGGTGAACGGGCGCGCGCGCGTCTCGAGGCCCTCGAGCGCCTCGACCAGGCGGAGGTTCGTGTCGTGCAGGACGCGCCGCGCGATCTCCAGGGCCGCCGGCGTCATCTTGCGGAGGCCCTTCACGACCGGGGCGTCGACCCCGGCCTGGGCGAGCGCGCGGTCGAGCTGGACGTTGCCGCCGTGGACGACGATCGGCACGAGGCCGACGCGCTGGAGGAAGGACATCGACGAGGCGAGCGCGTCGAGCGAGCGGTCGATGATCGCGCCGCTCACCTTCACGACGGCGAACTTCGGCGCGTCGACGCTCGCGTAGTGCTTGAGGTACTGCTCGACCTCCTTGCGGCTGCCGATGTTGGTGAGGAGGCGGACGATGACGTCCTGCGTCTCCTTCTCCTTGTTCGTCATCTTCCGGATCTCCAGTTGGGCGACGGCGCGGCGCTAGTACCGCTCGCCCAAAGTTCGGCCAGGAATTCCGGCGCCCGCTTCGCTCTTGAGGGCGCCAGAATTCCTGGCCTTGACGACATTCCTGGCTCGCTTCCTGGCTGGTCTCAGTTCGTGCCTTCGGCACTAGGGCGCGGCGTGCGCGAGGCGCTTCATCAGCGCCTTCTGGACGTGGAGGCGGTTCTCCGCCTCTTCGATGACGAGCGAGCGCGGGCCGCTCACGACCTCGTCGGTGGCCTTGACGTTGCGGCGGAGCGGGAGGCAGTGGCTGAAGAAGGCGTCGTCGGTGAGGCTCATCTTCTTCGCGTCGACGATGAAGTGCCGGTGCCGATCGCGGATCGGCTTCTCCTCTTCCCAGCGCCCGAAGTAGGGCAAGGCTCCCCAGCTCTTGGCGTAGACGACGTGCGCCCCCGCGTAGGCCGACTCGACGTCGTGGGAGACGGTGATCTTCCGGCCGTTCTCCGCGGCGCTCGCCTCGGCCGCGGCCATGTAGCGCGGGTCGAGCACGTAGTCGGGCGTCGGGCAGAGGAGGGTCACGTCGAAGCCGAACTTGGCCGCGATGATCAGCGCCGAGTTGGCGACGGCGGTGTTGAGCGGCTTCGGGTGGTACGTCCACGTCAAGACGAGCTTCTTGCCGTCGGTCGCGCGCGCGTCGCCCGCGCCCGTCCCGAGGCGCTCCTTGAGCGCCAGCATGATCGCGAGCTCCTGACACGGGTGCGTGATCGTCTCCATGTTGATGACCGGCACCGTCGCGAACTTCGCGAACTGGCGGATCACGAGGTCCTCGCGGTCGTCCTCCCACCGCTGGAACTTCGGGAACGCCCGCACGCAGATGAGGTCGCAGTAGCGCGACAGGACGCGCGCGACCTCCTCGACGTGCTCCTCGGCGTCCGCGTCCATCACGACGCCGTCACGGTACTCGATCGGCCACGCGCCCTTGCCGGGCTCGAGGACGACCGCGTGACCGCCCATCTCGAACACGCCGATCTCGAACGACGAGCGCGTCCGGAGCGACGGGTTGAAGAAGACGAGCGCGACGCTCTTGCCGGCGAGGTGCGCCGGACGCGCGGTCTTGCGCGTCGCCTTGAGCTCGGCGGCGTCGACGAGGATCTCGTCGAGCTCGGAGCGCGACCAGTCGAGCGTGGAGAGGAAGTGGCGGATGGCCATCGATGGACCTCCCTCCATAACTCGTGCGCGCCGCGAATCAAGCGACGTTTTGCGGTCGCGCTCCTGCCGCGCCGCCGATCGCCCGCGCGATTCGTGGATCGGTCGGGTCGTCGTCTCCTCGGGCGGCCCGGGCCGTCAGTCGAGGAGCGACGCCGTGATCCGCGGCCGGCGCGGGACGGCGACGCCGACGCGCTCGAGGTGCGCGGCGGCGGCGAGGACCGTGGCCTCGTCCCAGGCGTCACCGACGAGCTGGAGGCCGACCGGCAGCCCCGCCGCGTCGCAGCCGACCGGGGCCGAGAGCGCGGGCAGGCCCGAGAGGTTGCCGAGGAACATGAACCGGCAGAGCGCGTCGATCACCTTGGCGTCGAGGAAGCCCGTGCGCATGTCGGTGTCGGAGACCTTCGCCGCCGCGGCGCCGGCGGACGGCAGCGCGAGGAGGTCGATCGTGCCGAAGGCGCGCGCGAGCTCCCGGCGGAGCCCGGTGCGGAGACGGCAGACGTCGAGGTACTCGAGCGCGTTGAACGCGTCGACCGCGGAGAAGCTGACCTGGAGGTCGTCCCCCATCTCGTCGGCGTGGTCGCGCCACTCCGCGCTGAGCAGCGCGCGCGCCTCGCTGGCGATGACGACGTAGCCGATGGCCGCGGCGTACTTGGCGAGCTCGAGCTGGATCGGGACGAGGACGGCGCCCTCCTCCTCGAGCGCCGCGAGCGCGGCGCGGCCCGCGCGCTGCACCGGCTCGGAGGCGTCGGCCCACTCGGAGTCGGGGACGCCGATCACCGTCCCGCGGACGCCGCGCGACAGCGCGCCGACGAAGGAGCCCGCCTCGCGCCGTGGGGCGGCGAAGGTCTGCGGATCGTTCGGATCGGGCCCGCTCAGGAGCTCGAGCGCGTGCGCGAGGTCCACGGTCGAGCAGGCGAGCGGACCGAGGTGCGCGAGGGAGCCGTTGGAGCTGTCCCCCGAGCGGCTGACGCGGCCCCAGGTGGGCTTGATCCCGAAGACGCCGTTGATCGCGGCGGGGATGCGGATCGACCCGCCGCCGTCGCAGCCGAGCGCGAAGGGGACGAGGCCGGTCGCCACGGCGACGCCGGAGCCGGTCGAGGACCCGCCGGCGAGGTGGGCGACGGCGTGGGGGTTGCGCGGCATCGAGCGCTTGGAGTTGGCGCCGTTCGGCGTCATGCCGAACTCGGTCATCGGCGTCGCGCCGAGCGTGATCGCGCCGCCCGCGCGGACACGGCCGACGGCCGTCGCGTCCTCTTCGCGCGGGGACGGATCGACGAACGCCGTCCCGGAGCGGCGCGCGAGCCCTCGCACGGCCGTCTGCTCCTTCACGGCCCACGGGACGCCGTCGAAGAAGCCGAGCGGGCGCCCCTCGCGCCAGCGCTGCTCCGAGGCCTCGGCCTCCGCGAGCGCGGCCTCCTCCGCGAGCTCGGAGAGCGGGCCGACCGAGGGCTCGAGCGCGGCGAGGCGGCTCGCCTCGGCGAACGCGCGGCGTACGACGTCGCGCGGCGAGACCTCGCCGCTCCGGTAGGCCGCCGTCAGCGTGGCGCTCGTCGGCGCCCAGCTCTGCCCGGTGGGCGGCGGCAGCCCCTCGGAGGGCGCCGAGCGCGGCGGGCGTCCGGGGTGCGCGTTGGTGTCGAGCGGGAGGTCGCCGCGGAGGTGGTCCGGGAGCGTCGCGAGGCGGTCGATCCGGAGCTCGGCGCGGAGGACGCGCTGGAGCGCGACGCCGCCGACACGCGTGCGCGCGAGGCGAGCGAGGTTGCGGAGCGGAGCGCCGCTGAGGCGTGGAGAGCGCGGGGTGTCGGCCATGGTGATGAGCGGCATATTGCCAGCCGGCCGCGCAAATGGCACTTGGTAGCCGTGTCCATGGCCACCACCGAAGGGATCAAGGTCAGCGTCCGGGCGGTCTACGTGCCCGAGCAGTCCTCGCCGCGCACGCACCGCTACGTTTTCGCCTATACCGTGAAGATCGCGAACGAAGGCGAGACCCCCGCCCAGCTGAGGAGCCGCCACTGGATCATCACCGACGGCGACGGCCGCATCGAAGAGGTGAAGGGCCCCGGCGTCGTCGGGCAGCAGCCCTTCCTCAACCCGGGCGACCAGTTCGAGTACACGAGCGGCTGCGTCCTGACGACGCCGCGCGGCGAGATGCGCGGCACCTACCAGATGCACCGTCCCGACGGCCGCGAGTTCGACGCGACGATCGCCCCGTTCTCGCTCACGCTGCCGTACTCCCTCAACTGAGCGCCGCGATCCGCCGGGCGCCGTCGCATGTGCTGGTCGCGCGGCGTCCGGGCGCGCGGCGTCCGGGCGCGCGGCGTGAAACCTCGACCCGTCGATCTCGACGTGCCGAGGCCCGATCGCGAGAGAGACACTCCAGGACGCATGCCCGCGCGATGACGGGAGGTTCGGTCCGACCTCTCGTTCGTCGTGGGGGCGGAACGAACCGGTCGAAATCATGGCGTCCGGGTACTAGAGTCGGCGGCATGGACGAGTCCCGGTACCAGCGCCTCGCCGACGAAGCGCTCGCGAAGCTCGAGGCGATGCTCGAGGACGTCGACGCCGACGACGTGGACGTCGAGCGCGCCGGCGACGTGATCACGCTCACGTTCCGCGACGGGAAGAAATGCGTCGTGAACACGCAGCGGCCCACGCGCCAGATCTGGCTCGCCGCGAACGCCCGCGCGTGGCACTTCGGCTACGACGAGGCGACGTCGCGCTGGCTCGACGACAAGGGGCAGGGGGTCGAGCTCCTCGGTCGCGTCGCCGCGATCGTGAAGGAGAGCGCCGGCGTCGACGTCACGCCGCCGGCGTAGCGCGCTCGCCGCCCGGCCGGCGAGCGACCGCGCTCAGGCCTGGACCGCGACGCCGATCGCGCCGCGGAGGTCCGAGTACAGGTCGCTCGTCGCGAACTTGTAGAGCTCGCCGACCTTGTCCTCGGCCGAGAGGTCGCCCGACGGTCCCTCCGCGAGGAGCGCGTCGCGCGCGGGCTCGACGTCCCCGGCGATGAGGAGCCCCGCGCGCATGCTCGAGAGCTCGGCCGCCTGCGACCAGCGCTTCACGTCGAGCGACGGGCTCTCCGACGTCGCCTGGAGGACGACGCTGCGGAGCGCGGCGGCCTCCTGCGGCGCGAGGACCGCGGCGAAGGTCTGGTCGAGGGCGGCTCCGGCCGCGTCCTTGGCGACCTCGTTGCGGCTCACGCGCACGGCCATGTTGAGGAGCGACGTCATCTCCGCGACCGAGGTGAAGAACGCCCGCGCGGCGAGCTCCGGGCGCTGCTCGGCGAGGCGCTTGCCGACCAGGTAGATGAGCGAGCTCGACTGCGCCTCCACGGCGGGCCCCGAGACGAGCAGCGCGCCGTACGGCGCGAGCGCGGGCGTGAACGGCGCCGGCGACTTGGGATCGCCGAGCAGCAGCTCCGGCGCCTCGACGGCGAGGATCTCGGCGGCGTTGTCGAACGTCGCCCGGACGACGTCGTGCATCCGCGAGTGGTTCGGCGTGAACGGGCGGCCGACGCGCTGCTCGGGGCGGAGCTGGCCGTACCGCATGCGCGCCACGGCGGGGGTCAAGAGCGCGAAGACGTTCGTGAGCGCCGGATCGAGCGCGGCGTGGAAGACGTGGGAGCGCCAGGCTTGCTCGACGATCTGACCCGGCACGCCGTCGAGCGGCATCGGGGCGTAGTCCTCGTGGAAGCGCCGCTGCTCGGGCGTGGGCTCGCGCATGCGCGACAGCACGTTGACGGCGCACCAGGCCTTGTCGAAGAAATGCTGGCGAAGGAAGAGCTCGTAGAGCTCCGCGTAGAGCTGCGGGTCGTGGGGATCGCGGTCGATCTCGTCGCGCAGGCGCGCGACGGCGTTGTCGAGGTTGTCGGTGACGACGAGCAGCTCGACGACGATCTTGCGGACCTCTCCGTCGTCGGGACGCAGGCGCGAGGCGGCGTCGAGGGCGTCGTAGGCGCGGGAGGCGTCGCCGAGGCGGTCGCGGTAGATGAGCCCGAGCTGATGGAGGAGGAGGAACTGGAGCTGCGGCTCGTCGTCGTCCTTCACCCGGGCGAGCATCCTGCAGTAGGCCTGCTCGAGCCGCTCCCAGTCCTTCTCCTCGGTCAGCGCGCGGACGAGCTCCTCGAAGACGTCGAGGCGCCGTCTGTCGACGTCGAGCACCTGGTCGTAGAGGTCCGCCGCGCGCAGGCGGTCGTCGAGCTTGTCGCGGACGACCTCGGCCATCGCGACGAGGTTCTTGACCCGATCCTCGGGCGAGCCGTCGGACGCCTGCGCGGCGTCCTCGAGCACGCCGGTGAGGAGGCCCCACTCGCCCAGCTCCCCGTAGAGCCACATCATCGTCTGGAGCAGCCAGGGATCGAGCGGCTTGAGCGCGCGCGCCTCTTCGAAGATGCTCGCGGCCTTCTCCAGCTCGTCCGCGCGGCGCGCCCAGATCTCGCCGGCCTCGCAGAACAGATCGAACCGCGTCTCCGCGTCCGTCGCGTTCCGCGCCATGTCGACCTTGAGCTTGCACGCGCGCGGGAAGTCGCCCTGGGCCAGGTAGACCTCGGCGAGCGCCTGCGTCAGCTCCGGATCGTCGGGCTCGAGGCGGCGCGCCCGCTCCTGGAGCGCGGCGGCGCCGTCGAGGTCGCCGGCGTCCTCCTGGAGCTTGGCGAGGCGGACGAGCTGGTCGGTCGTCAGGTCGTCCGGCTGCTCGGCGAGCCGCGCGAGCCGCTCTCGGACCCGCGCGATCGACGGCCCCGACTCCCGGCACTGGCTTGCGACCGCGATGAGGTCGGCCCGCGCCCCCGGGTCGTCCGGCCGCGCGTCGAGCGCGGCGACCGCGGACGTCAGCGCGCGATCGGCGTCGCCGAGGGCCGCGGCGATGCGCGTCGCCAGGCGCAGGCGAACGAACAGCGCCTCGGCGTCGCGATCGCGGACGGCGGCGTTGACGAGCAGCTCGCAGAGCGGCGCGGCCTCGGCCCAGCGCTCCTCGGCCGTGTACGTGTCGAGCACCGCGGCCGCCGCCACCTCGTTCGACGGGTCGGCGTGGACGGCCGCCTCGAAGGCCTTGTCCGCGGCGTCGTCGTCGCCCTGCGCGCGATGCACCTTCGCGAGCTCCACGAGGATCGCCGCGCGCTGGCGCGGGACGTCGGTGTGCTTCCTGCGCTGCTCGAGGCACTCCACGACGCGGCGATCGTCCCCCGCCTCGGCCGCGAGCCGCTGGAGGGCCTCCCACCCCGCGGCGTTCGTCGGATCGACCGTCACCGCGCGCTCGTACTGGAGCTTGGCGGCGAGCGGATCGCGCTCCGGAACGTTCAAGAAGTCGCCGAGCTTCACGAGCTCCTGCGACGAGGCTCGCTTCGTCGGGGCGAGCTCCGCCAGGCGCGCCTTGTAGGTCGCGACGTTCGCCCAGTCGCCGAGCTTCTCGTAGAGGCGCGCCAGATCGCCGAGCGCGCGGCGGTGCTTCGGCTCGACGACGAGCAGGTTCCGGTAGACCTCGACGGCGCTCGCCGGATCGCCGAGCTTGGACTCGTGGACCTCGGCGGCCAGCTCGAGGAGCTCGACCTTCGCCTTCTTGTCGAACGTGTGCTCCGACCGCACGCCGAGGATGCGCGCGAGCTTCGGCCAGTCGCGGAGCGCGTGGTAGCAGCGCTCGAGGCCCTTCAGCGCGGCGGGGTGCGACGGCTCGATCTCGAGGACGCGCTCGAGGAGCTCCGCGGCGGCCTCGCGCTTGAGGAACTTCGTCTCCTGCAGCTCGGCGAGCTCGAGCAGCGCGTCGATGCGCTCGGCCTCCGTCGGCGCGACCTCGGCCTGGCGCTCGAGCGCCCACTTGACCTGGTCGTAGCGCTCCTTCTCCTTGCCGAGCCGCTTCACGCCCTGGAGCGCGACGATCGACGATCCGTCGATGCGGAGCGCGGCCTCGTAGTGCTTGAGCGCGTCGGCCGTCCCCGCGTACGAGCTCGCGAGCGCGAGGTGGAGCGCGACCTTCTCCTCGCTCCGGATCGTCCGCTCGAGCGCGCGCGTGAGGTGCTCGCGCTGGGTCTTCGGGTCCGCGTTCATCGCGGCGAGCTGCGCGGCGCGCTTGAGGACGACGGGGTGGACCTTGTCGTGGCGCTCGATCTCGGAGACGAACGACGAGACCTCCTTGCCCCGCCCGAGGACGCGCTCGTACCAGTAGACGAGGTGGCCGAGGTAGACGACGCGCTTGTCGTCGGGCGCGCCGGGCAAGAGCTTGCGCTTGACCTTGTCCGCGAGCTCGCCGATCCGCCCTGCGGCCTTGCCGACGCGATCGACGGCGGAGACGACGTCGTGGTTGTCCGGCGCGAGCTCGAACGCCTCGACGAGCGCGTTGAAGGCTTCGTTCGAGTCCTCGAGCCCCGCCTCGTACACGTGCGCGATCTTGAGGAGGATGGCCGCCTTTCGGTTCGGCCCGTCGGTGTCGGCGAGCCGCTGGCGGTAGAGCGCGACGAGCGGTCCGAAGCGCCGCTCCTCGAAGAGCTCCCGCTCCTCGGGGTCGAGGTCGGCGAGCGGCGGCGCGGTCGGCGCGCCCGGCGCCGGCGGCTCGAACTCCGGCGCCTTCAGCGGAGCGCCGAGGCTCGCGTTCGTCGGGTCGTCTTCGACGATCTCGTCGGGGACGAGCTCGAGGATCTCCGCGTCGTCGATCTCCTCTACGGCGTCGGCGCGCGCGTCGACGGCCTCGATCTCCTCCGTGCCCACGGGCGGACGGGCGGCCGTGGGGGGAGGCTCGGCGTCGAGCGCCGAGGCCGGATCGTCGCCGAGCCCGACGTCGTCGCGGTGCAGGCGCGCCGTCAGCTGCGCGATGTCCTCGCCGTCGCTCTCGGCCCGCGTCGTCCCCGCGGCGGTCGCGTCTTCGGCGTCGATCGACGGCGCCGACATCCGGACGTCGATCGAGTGGAACGAGCGCGCGGAGGCCCCGAGGTCCCGGGTGTCCACCTGGCTCGGACGCATCACCGTGAGGTCTTCGTTGCCCGCGCCGCCGAGCTCGGCGGGCGCCAGGGCGGGCTCGGGCGTGGCGACGGTGTCCGGGATCGACGCGAGCGAGAAGCGCGGCAGCGCCGGCTCCGACGGGACGTCCTCGGACGCCGGGGGCGCGTCGCCGCCGCTCGCCCGATCTCCGCGCGCGCCGGCGTCGTCGAGCAGGGCCGCGCCGATCGGACCGTCCTCGCGGAGCGGGGCGGCGTCGCGATCACGCCGCGGGGCGACGTCGCCACGGTCCGCGGCGCGGCCGAGCGCGGTGACGTCGGCGCCCGTCTCGTCCGGCCGCTCGAAGGGGCCGTAGAGCGCCTCGACCTCGTCGGTCGTCGGCTCGACCGCGCCGCGGGGCGCCGGCTCCGGCCGCGCGATCGAAGGAACGGGCCCCATGAAGACGGCGGTGGTCTCGCCGATCTCCGCGGCGGCCTTGGCGCTCGGACCCACCGCGCGCGTGATCGCGGTGGCCTCTCGATCCGCGCTCGGCATCGCCGGCCGCGTGATCTTCGTGTGGTCGGCGTCGCGTTCGAACGGCCGAGGGGACGGCCCCGCGACCTCGGCGGGGTTCCACGGCGCGCGCGGCCACGGCCCCTGGCTCTCCTCGAGCGGATCGTCGCTCCCGTCCTCGAGCGAGAAGGCGGGGAGCGCGTCGTCGCGTCCGAAGGCGTCGCCGTCGTCGCGTCCGAAGGCGTCGCCGCCGTCGAGGCCGAAGGCGTCGCCGCCGTCGAGGCCTTCGCGCGGCGCGGCCTCGGGCGCGTCCGAGAGCGGAAGGCGCGTCTGCGTCTCGCCGTCGTCGAGCGTGCGCGCGGGCGGCCGCCACATCGTCGCCTCGGAGAGCGGCGCGGCGTCCGGCGCGTCCGGCGCCTCGCCCATCATCGCGCGGAGCGCCTGCGCCACGTCGTGCCCCGGCAGCGTCCCGAAGAGCGACGGCGTCGGATCCACGGCCCCTTCGACCTGCGCGGGGACCTCGTCCGAGTCGAGCGCGACGACGTCGGCCTCGTCGGCGACGCTCGGCTCCTCGACGACCTCGTGCTCGCCGCTCTCGACGTCCTCGATGTCCGCGAGATCGACGACGTCGTCGTCCTCCGCCCCGAAGCGCGGCGAGGCGTGGCGCGGCGGCGCGAAGCGCTCGCCCGGCGCCGGCGCCGGCTCGATCGCCTCGGGCTCGAGCTCGAGCTCGAGCGGGTCCAGCGTGTCGATCGCTTCGGAGGACTCGATCGGCGCGCGCGCGCGCAGCGGCGCGATCGGATCGATCGGCGTCGACAGCCCGATCGGCCGCAGCGACGCGGCGTCGAGGCGGGTGACCGACTCGCGATCGGCGCGCGCGCGCGTCGGTCGTCGATCCTCCGCGCGGCTCGTCGGCGGCGCCGGCGCCATCACCGTCCGATCGCCGTCGTCGTCGTCGACGCCGAACGTCTCGTCGCCGAACGTCGGGAGCGGCCGCCCCATCGTGTCGAGGTCGTCGTCGAGACCGACGGCGTCGAGCGTGGCGGGATCGGGGCGACCGCGCGCGGTCTCGCGATCGCTCGGCGGCGCGTCGGGCGCGGACAGGCCTCCGGCGCGGGCCGTCGCGAGCGAGTCGCGCAGGGCCTCGATGTCGATCTCGTGCGTCGACTCTTCGTCGGATCCCACCGGGCGGAAGTCTACCGCGGTCGTCGCGTCCACGGCAGGCTTGCAGATGAGATTCCAGGTATTTAGCCTTGCTTGGATCGAAGACTAACGTTAACGTAAGAGTTGGTCTTGACGCCACCCCGAGGTGGCGCCTAAGACTCTTTCTGCTTCCAACCCTCACGTGCACGTGAGAGTAAGGCTCCGCAAAGCCCGGCTGAAGACCAGCGCATGAGCAACGTCCGCCTCCCCATCCTCAATGAAATCGCAGAGGCCGCCGCTCCGCCCGCGGCGGCGAGCGGGCGCGTGCTCGCCGAGGAAGAGCTCATGCAGGTCGGGGATCTCGCGCGCGAGGCAGGCAAGACCGTCCGCGCCATTCATCTCTACGAGCAGATGGAGCTCTTGAAGCCTGCCGGTCGGTCGAAGGGCCGCTACCGCCTCTACGGCCCGGAAGCGCTCGTGCGCATCCGCTGGATCGGCAAGCTCCAGGACCTCGGCTTCAGCCTCACGGACATCAAGGCGATCGTGAAGGACGTCGAGGCCGAGGGCCGCGCCGCGTCCGCGCCGTCCGCCATGGCGAAGGTGCGTGAGGTCTACAAGCGAAAGCTCGACGACGCCCGCACGCAGATCGAGCGCCTCCGCACGCTCGAGCGCGAGATCCTCGCGAGCCTCGACTACCTCGACACGTGTGAGTCCGCCTGCGAGCCCGGAAAGCTCCTCGCGGAGTGCCCGACGTGCAACCACCACGATCGCGCGCGAGAAGTTCCGGACCTCGTCGCGGGGTTCCGCGCCTGAGAGCAAGCAGCAGAAGAGAGACGTTCCATGGCCATCAAGCTCCCTATCTTCATGGACTACCACTCGACGACGCCGGTCGACCCGCGCGTCATCGAGGAGATGCTGCCGTACTTCAACGAGAAGTTCGGCAACGCGGCGAGCCGCAGCCACGCCTTCGGATGGACGGCCGAGGAGGCCGTCGACTACGCGCGCGAGCGCATCGGCAAGCTCGTCAACGCGCAGAGCGAGAAGGAGATCGTCTTCACCTCGGGCGCGACCGAGTCCAACAACGTCGCGATCAAGGGCGTCGCCGAGTTCTACAAGGAGAAGGGCAACCACATCATCACGAGCGTGATCGAGCACAAGGCCGTGCTCGACACGTGCAAGCGCCTCGAGAAAGAGGGCTACGAGGTGACGTACCTCGGCGTCGGCAAGGACGGCCGCGTCGATCCCGACGACGTGAAGAGGGCGATCACGGACAAGACGATCCTCGTCTCGATCATGCTCGCCAACAACGAGATCGGCACCGTCCAGCCGCTCGAAGAGATCGGCAAGCTCACGCGCGAGCGCGGCGTGCTCTTCCACTCGGACGCGGTCCAGGGCGTGGGCAAGGTGCCGTTCGACGTCCAGAAGATGAACGTCGACCTCGCGAGCGTCACGGCGCACAAGATGTACGGCCCGAAGGGCGTGGGCGGCCTCTACGTCCGCCGCAGCAAGCCGCGCGTGCGCCTCGTCGCGCAGATGGACGGCGGCGGTCACGAGCGCGGCATGCGCTCGGGCACGCTCAACGTCCCCGGCATCGTGGGCTTCGGCAAGGCCGCCGACATCATGTCGAAGGAGGGCAAGGAGGAGAGCGCGCGCCTGCTCGCCATGCGCGAGCGCCTCCGGAAGAAGCTCGAGACCTCGCTGGAGGAGGTCTTCGTCAACGGCTCGCTCGAGCACCGCCTGCCGGGCAACCTCAACGTCTCGTTCGCCTTCGTCGAGGGCGAGGCGATGATGATGGCGATCAAGGACGTGGCCGTGAGCTCCGGCTCGGCGTGCACGTCCGCGAGCCTCGAGCCGAGCTACGTCCTCCGCGCGCTCGGCGTCGGCGACGAGCTCGCGCACTCGAGCATCCGCTTCGGCCTCGGCCGCTACACGACCGAGGAGGAGATCGACTTCGTGGCCGACCTCGTCATCGACAAGGTCAAGCACCTCAGGAACATGTCTCCGCTGTACGAGATGTACAAGGACGGCATCGACCTCAAGAGCGTCCAGTGGGTCGCTCACTGAACCTGGACCGAGAATCGGAGAGAGAGCACAGATGGCCTACAGCGAAAAAGTCATCGACCACGCGGAGAACCCGCGCAACGTCGGCACCCTCGACAAGGAAGACCCGAGCGTCGGCACCGGCCTCGTCGGGGCGCCCGCGTGCGGCGACGTCATGCGCCTCCAGATCAAGGTCAGCGACGACGGCGTCATCCAGGACGCGAAGTTTAAGACGTTCGGCTGCGGCTCGGCCATCGCGTCGTCGTCCCTCGCCACCGAGTGGATCAAGGGCAAGAAGGTCGAGGAGGCCGAGGCGATCAAGAACGTCGACATCGTCAACGAGCTCAACCTGCCGCCGGTGAAGATCCACTGCTCGGTCCTCGCCGAGGACGCGATCAAGAGCGCGATCGCCGACTACCGCGCGAAGCAGGCCGCGAAGAAGGCCTGAGCGCCGCGGGCGGACGGCCACGAAGAAGAAGAGAGAAGTCGAGATGAACGAGACGACCCACGAGGACCGCGCACCGAGCACCACGACGCCCCACGGCGCGCCGCCGGGCGGCGAGGCGGCGGCGGGCGGCGCGCCCTCCTCGCAGCCGCCCGCTTCGAAGAAGCTCGGCATCGTCATCACGCAGGCCGCCGTCGACGCGGTCGGAGCGCAGATCGAGAAGCGCGGCGTGCCGGGCACGGCGCTCCGAGTCGGCATCCGCGGCGGCGGCTGCTCCGGCTTCTCGTACGTCATCGAGTTCCACGACGGCGAGCCGCGCGCGCGCGACGTCGTCTACGACCTGAAGGCGACCGACGGCTCGGGCGTCCGCATCGTGGTCGACAAGAAGAGCCTCCTCTACCTCAACGGCGCGACGTTCGACTGGGAGAAGACGCTCATGCGGCAGGGCTTCAAGTTCATCAACCCGAACGAGAAGTCCTCCTGCGGCTGCGGCACGTCGTTCACGGTGTGAACGGTCCGCAGCCCTCCGTCCCCGGCGAGCGCGCCTCCGGGGAACCAACACCGAGGCCTCTGGACTGACGACCATGGATCCCTTCGCTATGCTCGGCGCCCCGCGCCGCTTCGATCTCGACCTCTCGGCGCTGGAGAAGACGCACCGCGAGCTGTCTCGCGCGCTCCACCCCGACAAGTTCGCCCAGGCGGGCGCGAGCGAGCGGCGCGCAGCGCTCGAGAAGGCCGCGAGCGTGAACGAGGCGTGGCGTGTCCTCCGCGACCCCATCCGTCGCGCGGAGGCGCTCTTCCAGGCCGAGGGCCTCGCGGTGGGCGAGACCAACGAGCCCAAGGCGAGCCCCGCCTTCCTCATGGAGGTGATGGAGGAGCGCGAGGCGCTCGCCGACGCGCGCGCCGCGCGGGACCTCGCGAAGGTGAAGGCGCTCGGCGCCGGCGTCTCCGCGCGGGCGAAGGCGGTGGAGTCGAGGCTGACGGCCGGCTTCGCGGGCGGCTCGCCCTCGAGGGACGAGCTCGCCGCGCTCCTGCCGCTCCTCGGCGAGCTCCGCTTCTACCGACGGTTCCTCGACGAGGTCGAGGCGATCGAGGAGGAAGCCGAAGAGCGCGCCCTCGCCGGCGCGAGGGGGGTGTCGCCGTGAGCCAGGCCCCGAGCTCAGGCCTCCTCGAGATCTTCGACCCGAAGGCGCCGCCGAAGCCGATCGGGATCGACCTCGGCACCACGAACTCGCTCGTGGCTTACGTGAAGAACGAGCGCCCGACGACGGTGAAGGACTGCGACCAGGCCGCGCTCGTACCGAGCGTGGTCCACTACGGCGACGCCGGGGAGGTGGTCGTCGGCAAAAACGCGCAGCTCCGCGCCGCCGAGCGCCCGCGCGAGACCATCGTCAGCGTCAAGCGCTTCATGGGCCGCGGCGGCGACGATCCGGAGACGCGGCGCCTCGGCCCCTACGCCTTCGTCGTGCCGGAGGAGGGCGCGCCGAACGTCGTCCGCTTCGCCGTCGGCGAGAAGGTCGTGACGCCGGTCGAGGTGAGCGCCGAGATCCTCCGCTCGCTCCGGCGGCTGGCCGAGGACGAGCTCCGCAGCGTCGGCGGCGCGGTCATCACCGTCCCCGCGTATTTCGACGACGCCCAGCGGCAGGCGACCAAGGACGCCGGTCGGCTCGCCGGGCTCGAGGTCCTCCGCCTCCTGAACGAGCCGACCGCGGCCGCGCTCGCGTACGGCCTCGAGAAGAAGCAGAACGGGAAGTTCGCCGTCTACGACCTCGGGGGCGGCACGTTCGACGTCACGATCCTCGTGCTCGACGACGGCGTCTTCCAGGTGCGCGCGACCGGCGGCGACAGCGCGCTCGGCGGCGACGACATGGACCGCGCGCTCGCCGAGGAGATCTTCCGCCTCACGGGCCGCGAGGCGAGCTCCGCCTCGCCGTCCGAGGTGCGCGTCGTCCTCGACCTCGCGCGCCGCGTCAAGCACGGCCTCACCGACGCGGACGTCGTCGACTTCGAGAGCCCGTTCGGCGGACCGGGCGCGGAGGCCGGCGCGCCGCTGTCGATCGCGCGCGCGCGCTTCGACGAGCTCGTCGAGCCGCTGCTCGCGCGGACCGGAGCCGCGTGCCGGCGCGCGCTCAAGGACGCCGGCATGAAGCCCGAAGAGCTCGACGGCGTCATCCTGGTCGGCGGCGCCACGCGCGTCCCCGCGGTCCGGAGCTGGGTGGCGAAGACCTTCGGCAAGGAGCCGCTCGGCGACATCGATCCCGAGGAGGTCGTGGCGCTGGGCGCGGCGATCCAGGCGAACCTGCTCGCGGGGCAGGGGAGCGCCGACGACGTGCTCCTCCTCGACGTGATCCCGCTCTCGCTCGGGATCGAGGTCGGCGGCGGCGTCGTCGACCGCATCCTCCCGCGCAACACGACCACGCCGGCGGCCGCGCGCGCGGCCTACACCACGCAGGAGGACAACCAGACGGGGTTCGAGATCCACGTCGTCCAGGGCGAGCGCGAGCTCGCCGCCGACTGCCGGAGCCTCGCGCGCTTCACGCTCAAGGGCATCCCCCCGATGGTCGCGGGCATGGCGCGCCTCGAGGTCACGTTCCGCGTCGACGCCGACGGGCTCCTCTCGGTGCACGCCCGCGAGGAGCGCACCGGCGTCGAGCAGACCGTGAGCGTCAAGCCGTCGTACGGCCTCGACGACGACACGGTCGAGCAGATGCTCCTCGACGCGATCGATCACGGCGAAGAAGACCTCGCCGCGCGCAAGCTCGCCGAGGTTCGCGTCGAGGCGTCGCGCGTCGTCGCCTCGACGAAGAAGTCGCTCGCGGCCGATCCGGACCTGCTCGAGCCGGGCGAGCAGGCGCGCATCGAGTCGGCGATCGCCGATCTCGAGGGGGCGATCTCCGGCGCCGACGCCCGCCGCGTCGAGCTCAAGATCGAGGACCTCGACGCGGCGACGAAGGGCTTCGCGGGGCGGCGGATGAACCGCGCGATCGCCCAGGCGATCGAAGGTCAGGCGCTCGAGACGGTCGAGCGGTCGGTCGAGCACGCGAAGGGCATCGAGGCCGCGCACGCGGAGAGCGGGCCTCTGCCGCCGGCGCCGCCGTCGGGCTGAGCGCCCGGCCGCGCGCGGCGCGGCCACGACACGAGCCAAGGAAGAGAAAGAGAGAGAAGGTCATCGAGATGGCGATCGTGCGCTTCAAGGGATACGGCGAGACCGAGGTGCCCGTCGGCTCGAGCATCCTCCAGGCCGCCCAGAAGATCGACGCGCCGGAGGGCTACGCCTGCGGCGGCGTCTGCGCGTGCTCGACCTGCCACGTCTACGTGACGAAGGGCGCCGAGCTGCTCAGCGAGCAGGAGGAGGAGGAGGAGGACATCCTCGACAAGGCCTTCGACGTCCGCCACAACTCGCGCCTCGGCTGCCAGTCGACGATCGAGCGCGACGGCGAGGTCGAGGTCGAGATCACGCGCGAGAGCCTGGAGGCGTTCGAGAACGAGCACCCCGAGCACCGCGGCAAGTACACGAAGCGCCCGGGGCCGAACCCCGATCCCCGCTGACGGCGGTCGCCGGCGGCGCTACTGCATGCCCTGGTTCTGCAGGTTCGGCTTCCCCGCGGTGAGCGCCGGGTAGACGAAGAGCAGCCCGAGCCAGTAGACGACGCAGAACACGCCCGTGGCGATCACGCTCCGGCGCACGGCGCTCTTCACAGTTCCGCCACGCGCGGCGATGAGCGGGATGAGCACCGTGGCGAAGAGGATGCTGATGAGGAGCGCCTTCTGCATCGGACGGCGGAGATCATAGCAATCCGTGCGCCACCTGGCGTCACATCGTCGTTCGCTCGGTGCGACGGCGCGGCGCGGCGCGGCCGGCGGCTCACGGGCCGGCGGACCGCGGGCTCGCCCACGGACGCGCGAGGCGCGCCTTCACCTGCCGGCCCCACGCGCTCGGCTCGAGCGAGGCGCCCGCCCCGCAGACGTCCCTCCGCTCGACGAGCAGGTTCGGCGGGCAGTTGGTGTGGAAGGACCAGGCCATCCACGGCACGTCCAGCTTCTCCGCGAGGTCGAAGAGCGCCTCGCAGTCCTCCGGGAACATCGTCACGTCCTTGTCTTGCTGCGGTCCGAGCTCGCCGATGACGACCGGCAGCGTCTTCGCCGGCCGCGCCACCAGCTCGTCGAAGCGCGCCGGGCGGTTGTAGACGTGCGTCTCGTACGCGACGTTCACGCCGCCGCCGGCCGTGATCGGGTGCTCGACGTAGTAGTCGAGCGAACGGCCCCACTCGCGCGTGCCCTGGACCGTGACGACGTGGAAGCGCCCGGGGCGCTCGACGCTGCGGATCGCCTCGACGGTGTCGTTCATGGCCCTCCACACCTCGGCGTCGCGCTTGCCGTCCTCGTTCGACTGCGGCTCGTTCACGAGGCCGAAGAGCACGAACGGCATGTCCTTGAGCGCCGCCGCCAGCTTCTTCCACACGAGCGCGGTGCGCGCGCTCGGCCACCCGAGCGGCGAGAACGTCGGGTCCTGCCAGAGCGAGACGAGCACGTAGACGCCCTTCTTCTTCCCGACGTGCCCGATGATCCGCATCACGTCGCTGAAGTAGCGCGGATCGTCGAGGACGTTCCGGTAGTGCACGCGCGCGTTGCCGCCGTTCTTCGCGCGTCCGTCGTCCGGGTAGCTCTCGAGGAGGAGGCGGATGAACGTCGCGTGCCACTCGTCCGTGAGCGCGTCGATCCGCCGGAGCACCTCGTCGACGTGAGGCGGCTCCCACGCGCAGCCGTCGCACGAGCGCGTGTCGTGCAGGTTGGCGCCGCGGCCTCGAAAGGGCTCTCCGTTCGGCAGGCGGATGCGGTTCCCCTTCACCTCGAGCCACCCCGTGATGAGCCCCTCGCCCGTCGGGGCGCCGGCGTTCGCGAGGTCGGCGGCGCTCGGGCCGGCCGTCGCGCCGGGCTCGAGGACGGGCGCCGCCGCGCCCGGGGCCGGGGACGCCGGGGGACGCTCACGCTCGCACGCGGCGGCGAGGACCAAGGCGGAGAGCAGGAGAGCGGCGCGCTTCACGGGCACGAGCTTAGAACGCATCGCGCGACATCGGGACGCCGTATCGGGACGGGCGAGGCGGTCGGCGCTCAGGCGCCGCCCGGCGTGACGGAGGAGCCCGCGACGCCCGGGGGTGGGCGCCCGGAGGGGAGCGTGAAGAAGAACGTCGCGCCTCGGTCGGTCGCCGCGTCCGCCCAGATGCGGCCGCCGTGGTGGCGGATCACCCGCTCGACGATCGCGAGGCCGATCCCCGTGCCCTCGAAATCCGCGCTCGAGTGGAGGCGCTGGAACGCGCGGAAGAGCTTGTCGCCGTGACGCGGATCGAACCCCACGCCGTTGTCGCGGACGAAATAGACGGTCTCGGCTCCGAGGGTCGTCGAGCCCACCTCGATGCGCGCGTTCGGGGAGCGCGTCGTGAACTTCCAGGCGTTGCGGAGCAGGTTCTCGAGGGCGATGCGGAGGAGGCTCGCGTCGCCGTGCGCGCTCAGATCCGCCGCGGCGACGAAGTCGACCTCACGATCGGGGTGGTCGCCGCGCAGCTCCGCGACGATCTCCCGCGCGAGGTCGCTCAGCGACACGACGAGGCCCGCGCTCGGGCGCACGCGGCTCACCTTCGAGAGGCGGAGCAGATCGTCGATCAGGTGATCCATCTTGTCGGCGGCCGTGGCGATCCTCGACAAGAGGCGCCGGCCCTCGTCGTCGAGCTTCTGGGCGTGCTCCTCGAGCAGGATCTCGCTGAACCCCTTGAGGGGGCGCAGCGGCGCTCGGAGGTCGTGCGAGACCGAGTAGTTGAAGGCGTCGAGGTCGGCGAGCGTGCGCTTGTGCGCCTCGATCTCGTCGGCGAGCCTCCTCCGGCTCCGATCGAGCTCGAGGAACACCTGCACCTTGCTCACGAGGACGTGGGCGTTCAGCGGCTTGAAGAGCACGTCGACCGCGCCGCTCTCGTAGCCGAGGAAGAGGTTCTCGTCCGTCTCGAGCATCGCGGTGACGAAGATGATGGGGACCTCGCGCGACCTCGGGTTCATCCGCGCGAGCCGCGCCACCTCGAAGCCGTCCATCCCCGGCATCTGCACGTCGAGGAGCATCGCGGCGAACTCGTGCCGCAAGAGCCAGCGGAGCGCGTCGTTGCCCGAGCCCGCGCGCACGATCACGCAGTCGAGGCCGCCGAGGAGCGCCTCCATGGCGATCAGGTTCGCCTCGACGTCGTCGACGATGAGGACCTTGGGCGACTCGCTCATGGCTCGTACCGATAGATCCGCGCTTCGGCGGAGAACGGAGTGAAGGTCTTCTCGGTCGCCGTGGCGCCGGTGAGGCGCTCGGCCGTGCCGAGGCAGAGGAAGCCGCCGGGCCGGAGGCTCTGCGCGAGCTTCTGGAGCACCCGCTCCCGCAGCTCCCGACCGAAATAAATGAGCACATTTTTGCAGAAGACGACGTGCATCTCGCCGAAGACGTGATCGGAGACGAGATCGTGGTGGAAGAAGAGGATGTTCTTCCGCAGCGACTCGCGGATGGAAATGTGGTCGTACGCCGCTGTGATGTGATCGGCGAGGTCGGTGGTCGCCCCGGACGCGCGGTGGTTCTGCTCGAAGACCGGGAGCGCCGTCGCGGGGTAGACCGCCTCCTTCGCGTCGCGGAGCGCCCGCTGGCTCAGGTCGGTCGCGTAGAGCTGGGCGCGCTCGTAGAGCCCCTCCTCGGTCAGGAGGATCGCGCTCGTGTAGGCCTCCTGGCCCGTCGCGCAGCCCGCGTGCCAGATCTTGAGGAAGGGGTAGGTGCGCAGGAGCGGGACGACGCGGGCGCGGAACGCGTGGAACGACGCCGGGTCGCGGAACAGCTCGCTCACGCGCACGGTCAGCCGCTCGAGCAGGTCGGAGAAGCACTCGCGATCGTGGAGCACGCGGTGCTGCAGCTCGGCGAGGTGCGGGAGCCCCGAGCTCGCGAGCGCGGCGAGGACGCGCCGGCGCATCGACGCGGCCGCGTAGTCGCGGAGATCGTAGCCGTAGCGGGCGTGGACCGCCTCGAGCAGCAAGCGGATCTCGATGCTCTCGACGTCGTCGCTCATCCGTGGTCCCGCCCGGCCGGACGGAGTTGGGCGTGGAGGAGCTCCAGCAGCGCGTCGGCGTCGATCGGCTTGGGCAGGTACGCGCTCGCCCCGGCCTCGAGGCAGCGCGCCTCGTCGCCCTTCATCGCCTTGGCGGTGAGCGCGACGATCGGCAGGCGCGCGAACGCGGGCTGCCGGCGGATCCGCCGCGTGGCTTCGTGGCCGTCCATCTCCGGCATCATCACGTCCATGAGGATCGCGTCGACGTCCGGGGTCGCCGCGAGGACGTCGAGCGCCACCGCGCCGGTCTCGGCGACCAGCACCTCGGCGCCCTTCGCCCGGAGCGTCGCCGAGAGCGCGTAGGCCGTGCGCATGTCGTCGTCGACCACGAGGACCTTCTTGCCCTCGAGCCGAACGTCGAGCTCGCCCCTGCGCGGGCCGAGGGAGCGGCGCGGCAGCCCGCCCTCGAGGCGGCGGACGAAGAGCCGGATCTCGTCGAGGAGGCGCTCCGCCGAGGCCTGCCCGTCCTTCAGGATGACGGTCTCGACGTACGCCTCGAGGCGCGCCACCTCGGGCCGGCTGAGCTGACGGCTCGTGTAGACGACGACCGCCGGCATGTCGGCGCCCCCGCGCCGCTGCAGCGCCTCGAGCAGCTCGAGCTCCTGGCTGTCCGGGACGGACGGGTCGAGGATCAGGCACGCGAAGCGCTCCTGCTCGAGCAGGTCGAGGGCGTGCCGGGTGTTCGTCGCCCGCCGCGCCTGGAGGCCGCCTCGGGCGAGCTGCTCGACCAACGACTCGCCCGCGTCCTCGTCGTCGTCGACGACGAGGACGCGATGCGTGGCGCGGTCGCGCTTCGGGCCGAGCGCCTCGATCACGCGGACGAGGTCCTCGCGCTCGGCGGGCTTGGTCAGGTAGCCGGCGGCGCCCATCGCGAGCCCGCGCTCGGGCATCTCCACGCCGGAGATGAAGTGCACGGGGATCGACGCCGTGCTCGGGTTCGCCCGGAGCTGCTCCATCACCTGCCAGCCGTCGAGGTCGGGCAGCTTGACGTCGAGGATGATGCCGCGCGGGCGTCGCTCCCGCGCGAGTCGGAGGCCCGTCGCGCCGTCTCGCGCGGTCGAGTAGACGAGGCCGCGCTCCTCGATGATCTGCCCGAGGACCGCGGCGAACGTCGGATCGTCCTCGACGACGAGGAGGTCGATCCTCGACGCCTCGCCGTCGGAGGGCTCGTCGCGCGGGCGCGCCCGCCCGGGCGCCGACGGGCGATCGCCGCCCTCGGGCAGGTAGCAGACGAACGTGCTGCCCTGTCCGAGGACGCTCTGAAGCTGGAGGTCGCCGCCGAGGAGCGCGGCGAGCTCGCGCGCGATGCCGAGCCCGAGCCCGGTCCCGCCTTGGCGCCGTTGGGTCGAGCCGTCGAGCTGCTCGAACGGCACGAACACGCGCGCCTGGTGCTCGGGCGCGATGCCCGAGCCGGTGTCCGACACCGAGAACGCGACCGTCGTCTCGGGGGCGAGCGCGCGGCCGCGCGCGTCGATCGGGCCGGCGGGGCGGTGGACGGCGAGCTTCACGGCGCCGCGCTCGGTGAACTTGATCGCGTTGCCCACGAGGTTCGTCAGGATCTGACCGAGCCGCTGGGCGTCGGTCGTGACGATCTCGGGGGCGCCCTTCGCGATCTCGACGACGAGCGCGAGCCCCTTCTCGCTCGCCAGCGGCGTGAACACCTGCCGGACGCGCTCGACGACGTCCTCGACGCGCACCGGCTCGAGGTGGATCGTCTGCTTGCCCGCCTCGACCTTGGCGAGATCGAGCACCTGGTTGATGAGGAAGAGGAGGTCCTTGCCGGCGGAGTGGACGGTCCTCGCGTACTCGATCTGCTTCGCCGTGAGGTTCTGCTCGGCGTTGTCCGCCAGGAGCTTCGACAGCAGCAGCATGCTGTTGAGCGGCGTCCGGAGCTCGTGCGACATGTTCGCGAGGAACTGCGACTTGTACGTGCTGACGGTCGCGAGCTCGGCGGCCTTCTGCTCGAAGCGGAGGCCTATCTCCTCGAGGTCGGCGTTCTTCGCCTCGAGCGCGATGCGCTGCCGCGCGAGCTCGCGCGCGTGCGCGGCGAGCTCCTCGTTGGTCTGCCGCAGCTCCTCCTGCTGGCAGCGGAGCTCCTCGTTGGTCGCCTTCAGCTCCTCCTCCTGCTGGAGGAGCCGCGTCGCCTGGCCCTGCGTCCGCGCCAAGAGCTCGCGCGTCGCGGCGCGGGCCGCCGCGACGGCGAGGCTGACGGCGACGTTCTCGCGCGCGGTGAGGAGCAGCTCGCGCGCCTCCGCCGAGAGCGGCTCGAAGAGGGCGAGCTCGAGGACGCCGCGGATCTCCTGGTCGCGGACGAGCGGGACGAGGACGAGCACCGAGGGCGCGCCCTCGCCGAGCCCCGACCTCACGCGGAGGAAGTCCGCCGGCGCGGGATCGACGACGACGAGCTCGCGCGAACGCGCGGCTTCGCCGACGAGGCCCTCGCCCAGCTCGAAGCTCGGCGGCGCGTCGCCCGCCGACGCCCCGCGCGTCGCCGCGTGGTGACCGAGGAGCTCGAGCGTCCTACGATCCTCGCCGCGCGCGACGTAGAGCGCCGCGGCCGGCGCGCGGACGTAGCGCGCGAGGGTGCGCGCCGCCCGCTCCGCGACCTCCGTCTCGTCGAGATCTCCACGGAGCGCGTGCGTCAGCTCGACGATCCCCGTCTTCACCCAGTCGGCGCGCTCCCGATCGGAGGCCAGGCGCGAGAGGCTCTCGGCCATTCGGTTCGCCTCGGAGGCGACGTGGGCGATCTCGTCCCCGCCGGGGACGACGATCGGCTCGTCGAACGCCCCGCGGGCGAAGCGGCTGAAGCCGGCCTCGAGCCGCGCGAGCGAGCGGACGACGCCCCGGCTCAGCCCGACCGAGAGGGCGAGCACGGCGGCGAGGCAGGCGAGCGTGGTCGCGAGCTGGGCGCGCGCGCTCGCGACCGGCGCGGCGCGCGCGGCGTTGAAGGCCGTCGCGAGATCGCGCTGGTCGAACGTGACCACCTGCTCGAGCAGCTCCTCGGCGCGCGCCTGGCGCTTCTGCATCTCGGCGATCGATTCGACGAGGGCCTCTCCGCCTTCCCCCGCCAGCATCCGGCGCGAGACGTCGAGGGCGCTCGCGTCGTAGTCGGTGAGCGCCGCGCGGAACGCCGCGCTCGCGGCGGCGTCGAGGACGTCGCGGCCCTCGTCGAGGCGCCCGAGCAGGCGCGTGAGGAGCTCGCGCGTCCGGTCGAGCGCCTCGGCGTCGTGCGCGGCCACGGCGTCCTGGTAGCCGCGCCGGAGCGAGGCGAAATCGCTGGAGAGCCGCGGGCCGATCTCCATCTTCGGGATCTGACGCCGCTGGATCTCGCCGAGCTGATCGTCCACCCGCTGGGTGGCGACCCGGTTGGTCGCGATGACCACGAGGAGCGCGAGCGCGGCGCTCCCGACGATCGCGGCGAGCTTGGCGCGGAGCGTGAGGCGCATGGTCAGCGCACGCTCACGGTCTTGGCGTCGCCCACGCGCGCGCCGCCGGAGACGTAGCCGATCGCCCCGCGGTGGGTCAGGACGTACTGCACGACGGCCTCGTCGCCCGAGAGCTCGGCGGGCGGGACGTCGCGCCCGGAGAAGATGATCTGCTGCCAGTAGGTCTTCACCGCCGCGACCGAGCGCTTCAGCACGTCGCGAGAGAACCGCTCGCGCGTCGTCGACGTCGGCGGGAGGTCGACCGGCTTGATGACGCCGCCGTCGGGCCAGCGGGTCGTCTTCTTGAGGAACGCGTCGGCGACGAACGACCGCTCGAGCGCGCCCGCGGGGTTGCTCGGGTGGACGATCACGACGAACGCCGGCGCCGCGGCCTCCGCCGACACCTCGCCGGGCGAGACGACGAGGGCGAAGAGCGCGAGGAGGAGGACTCGAGCTGCCTGCTCTAAGGGGCGCATCGTCGGCTCAGAAGTGGGCCGTGGTCTTCACGAGGAAGACCCCCCAGTTGCGGTCGAGCTGAGCCGGCGTTCGCCCGTCGTTGAGGTCGGCGCTCAGCATGGCCGTGCCGCTCATGAAGTGGCCCTCGAGCTTCACGAGCCAGTTGTGGTTGATGTCGAAGCGAAGCGTCGCGGCGACGTCGTGCTGCATCGCCTCGCGTCCGGAGCGGCGCTTCACGTCGGGGTAGTAGAGCGAGTAATAAGCGCCGGGCTGGAACCACTCGTTCACCCGGTACGAGGCCATGGCGTACGCGCGCTCGCTGATCCCGCGCGCGGGCGGGACGACGGTCGCGTCGTTGCTCTCGAGGCGGGCTATCCAGCGCGAGTATTCGGCCGAGAGCAAGAGGTCGTGCAGCGCGTATTCGGCGGAGCCCACCCACAGCACGGCGGGGACGCCGAGCGAGACGGGGGGCCGGTCGGGGAGGCGGACGTCGGCGTCGAGGCGCAGCGCCTGGAGGCTCGCGCCGGCGCGCAGGCCCTCGACCGGCGTCTCCCAGATCAGCCGCTGGCCGGCGACGTACGGGACGTCGAGGTTCGTGACCTGCGTGCTCAACGTCGTCTGGGACGCGACGTCGAGGAAGATCGTCCCGCCGTAGATGCGGTACTCGAGCGCGCCGAGGCCCTGCATCCGCACCCGGCCGTAGACCTCGGCGCCGGTCTGCGCGAGGAGGAAATCGCGGTTGTTGATCGAGTAGAGGGACTGCGGCAGGAGGATCGGCACGCGAGCGGCGTCGACGTCGCTGCTGTCGTTGTAGAGGCCGAACGGGATCTTCACGCGTCCGGCGCGGAGGCCGAGCCAGTCCTCGAAGCGATAATCGAGGTAGAACCAGTCGGCCTTCGGCGAGTAGTTGCCCGTCGGTCCGAGGTCGCGGGCGAAGAGCTGGACGCCGCTCCGGAGCCTGTCGGTGATCGGCACGGTGAAGTTGATGCCGACCTCGGTGAACTCGAAGCTCCCTCGCCTGGACTTCGCGAGGTAGTTGTTGCTCGTCGTCACGAGGAAGCCCGGGCTGACGAAGCCGTGGACCTCGACCGCGCGCTCGTTCCCCGGGATCGGCACCTCCGCGGCTCCGGCGACGCGTGGACAGACGACCAGCAGCAACGCAGCGAGCCAGCCTCGTGACCACATTCGTCGAGCCTCTCGGCGGGTTGTCCGCTGTCTTCAGCGGACCGCAGTTCCTGCGACCGAGAGCGACACTATCACGATCGAGCTTGAGGTGGACAGCGTGGAAACCAAGAAGAGTATCGCAAACGACGAAACCGGACGGCCCGGCGCGCCGCCCCCGAGGCGCGGAGGCCCGCGCGGAGACGGAGCCCGCAGCGTCGCTCGGCGTCGCGCGTGGGACGCGGCGCTCTCGAGGCGCGCCTCGGCCTTCCGACCGATCGGCCGACCGCGCGGACCCACGCGACGCTGGCCTACTTGGCCAGCGAGGCGTTGAGGACGACCGAGCCGAGGAACTTCGGGCGGCCGACCTCGTCGACGGTGCGCGACGCGGCGATGACGCTCGTCTCGCCGATGAAGACGCCGAGGAGCGCCGCGTCGACGTTCTGCGCCATCGGCACGGTCGTCGCGTTCTCGGTGACGAGCTTCAGCACCACGATGCACCGCTTGCCGCGGCTGGTGATGCTCTGGATCTGCGCGAGCATGCGCCCCATGTCCTTCAGACCGAGGTTGCGCGCGTCGAAGACGGTGAGCTCCTGACCGAGCTCGCTCGCCAGGCGGGCCATGCCGTGCGCGATCTCGAGGACGCCGTCGGGATCGCGCTTGCTCGAGCCGATGAACGCGAGCGACTGCCAGTCGTGCTGCTGGCAGCGCAGCCAGAGTCGCTGCCAGACGGGGTCCATCGTGTTGGCCCCGCTCATCATCGAGGTGAGGCCACCGTCAAACCCCGCGAGCGGATTCGTACCTTGGGACATTGAAGGAGGTCGTTCGCCGGGTCGTTCGTTCAGAGCTTTCTCGCGAGGCTCCTCGCCGTCTTCGTGCGGCGGGGCTCCTCGGCGAGAGTCGGTGCGCTCCAGTATATCCAAAACCTACCTCCGAAAAGCTCGATTATTCGCGGGTGTACTTCGGCGTGAAGTGTCCGGTCGCGGTCGTTCCGGCCGGGTCACGGCGTCGACTCCGTCGCGCCGCCGGGCGGACACGCCGGATCGGCCGTCGCAACACTCCACGTTGGGGACGAACGCCCCAAACGGAGCGGCGCTCGCCGTGCTCCTCGCGGACCGGACCCGCCGCGCCGGCGAGCGTCTCCGTGTCGAGCGAGGCGAGGCCCGGCGTGCGCATCTCGCCTGCCGTAAACAAGGCCCGTGCCGCAGGCTCGACGTCTCGGACCCACCCTCGACCGCCCCTGTCGCATGCTAGAACTCCAGAGACCGCGTTCCCGCTTCGGGCGGACGGACCCTCCGAATCATGTCGACGCTCTTTCGCTTTCGGACCCTCGCCTGCGTGACGTCGCTCATGCTCCCGGCGTGCGTCGTCCGCCTCGCCGAGCGCAACGCCCCGAAGGAGAACGGCGGCGTCACGGGCGCGCCGGCGGATTGCTCCGTGGTGCAGCCGCTGCCCAACGGCGCGGCGGGCGGCGACGCGGCGCCGAAGTTCGTCGGCCGCTTCGCGTTCCCCGAGGACTCGCCCGGGGAGCCGATGTTCGACTGGTCGGGCAACTACATCACGGTGCGGTTCCAGGGGACGAGCAAGCTCACCGTGAAGCTGCAGCTCACCGGCGCGGTCCCGCAGGACCAGATGTTCACGTTCGCCGTCGACGACCTCCCGCCGGAGTCGCGCCGGATCACGGTGAAGAACGACGCCGCGGGCAACCCGACGCTCGAGCCTCAAGAGGCGTACGACGTCGACGGCCTCGATCCGAGCCGGCCGCACGAGGTCACGATCTACAAGAACACGGAGGCGCAGAAGGGCTCGATCGTGTTCAAGGGCTTCGAGCTCAACGGCGGGACGCTGCTCCCGCCGACCCGTCGCGCGCGCCGGATGGAGTTCATCGGCGACTCGATCGTGTGCGGCTACGGCAACGAGGGGAAGAACGCGACGTGCCCCTTCGAGATCAAGGTCCGCGACGCGAAGGACGCGCAGGGCAACCCGATCCTCGACGCGAACGGCAACCCGGTCGCCATCACCGTGCCCATCACGGAGAACCAGTTCCTCTCGTTCACGTCGCTCACCGCGCGCGAGCTCGACGCCGACGCCGTCACGATCTGCTGGTCGGGCAAGGGGGTCTACAAGAACTACAAGGAGCGCTTCAAGCGCGACCCGCAGACGAACGAGATCGTCCCGGACGACGACACCTTCACCACGGTGCCGGAGCTGTGGGAGACGCGCACGATCGCCAGCGACTTCGAGGGCTTCAAGTGGGACTTCTCGACGGAGAAGCCGGAGGAGGTCCCGCAGGTCGTCTTCATCAGCCTCGGCACCAACGACTTCTCGCGCGACACGCTGCCCGTCGCGACGGATCCCACCAAGCTTTCGGGCGACAACATCCCCGACGGCGACATGAACGACCCCGCCGAGCGCGAGCAGTTCTTCCAGAAGTACCACGAGCTCGTGAAGAAGGTCCGGCAGCGCCGCCCCGACGCGCACATCTTCCTCGCGGTGCCGCCGATGGTCACCGACCAGTTTCCGCTCGACAACGCGCGGCGCAACCTCCGCGACGCCTTGCTCCGCATCGTCGCGGAGCAGGAGCGCGTCGGCGACGGCAAGGTCTATCAGATGGACCTCGTCGAGCAGGGCTTCCGCTACGGGCTCGGGTGCGACTACCACCCGAACCTCGAGGTGCATCGCATCATGGCGCGGCAGCTCGTCGGAGCGGTCCGGTCCAAAACGTGCTGGTGAGGTAGCGCCCGCCGCGGGCTCGGGGCGATCTGCCTCGATCTCGTCGGGTCCTGCCCTCACGAGCCGCGATGCCGATCGACGCCGACACCGACACCGACACCGAAGAGCGTGAGAGCCGAGCGGAGCCGAGCGGCGCGTTGCCCCGCCACCTCGGCTCGCCGGCCGATCTCGAGGCGCTCCAGGAGCGCGTCAACCAGACCTACGGAGCGTTCGGCGTCCGCGCCGTCGACGACGCCGAGGACGATCGCGCGGTCCTCCTCGACAACGACTGGCGCTCGGCGGCGTGGCTCGTCGCCGGCGTCTTCCTCGCGTCGGCGTTCCTCGCCTTCGCGTCGCAGCCGTCGTGGAGCGGGCCCGGCGAGTGGGCGAGCTCGTTCCGCCTCGACACGGTCTTCGTCGTCGTCTGGGGGCCGCTCCTCTACTGGGCCCTCGCCCGGCAGAAGCTCTGGAAGAGCGTCCGCGCGTACCTCGTCCTCGCGCTCTTCATCGAGTCGTTCAGCGAGACGATGTTCGTGGCGAAGGGGGAGGGCGGCTACTGGGACTCGGTGATGTGGCCGGCGGCCGTCGCCTACTTCGGCACGATCAAGGAGCTCTCGGGGCTCCCCGGCGCGTCGCTGCCCGTCTTCTTCTTCGCCACGGTGGGGCTCCTCTGCCGCGCCGTCTGGCCGGCGAACCGGAGGCGCGCCGAGCGGGCGCCGCCGCGGTTCGCCCGCGACGCGCTCCTCGTCTTCCTCGGGGCGGTCGTCCTCCTCTCCCTCGTCGGCCTCGCCCGAGGCGGGCAGGTCGACTGGACCTTCCGTCAGGTCGTCCACCTGCTGCAGCTGCCGCTCGTCGCGCTCCTCTTCCTGTACGCGCTGCGGGTGCCGAACGACCTCGCCGCGGTCGGCACGGCGTTCGTCCTCACGGCCGTCGCGCGGAGCTTGCTCGTCGTCTACGTCTACGTCGGCGTCTGCGTCCCGCAGGGCATCACGGCGCTGCCCGGGAAGCCGGAGTGGTGCACGACCCACTCGGACACGGTCCTCTTCGTGAGCGCGCTCGTCGTCCTGCTCGCCCACGCGCTCGAGCAACGGAAGAGGAAGACGACGCTGCGCGCGCTCGCGTTCGGCGCGATCATCTTCCTCGGCGTCGTGCTCAACAACCGCCGCCTCGCGTTCGTCAGCCTCGCGATCGCGCCCATCGCCATCTACCTCGCGCTCGATCCGAGCAAGCGAAAGCGGCGCGTCACGATGGCGCTCGCGGTCGCCCTGCCGCTCCTCGTCGGCTACGTGCTCGTCGGGGCGGAGGCCGCGTCGTCCTCGCCGCTGCTCAAGCCGGCGAAGAGCGTCGCCTCGGTGCTCGACCAGCGAGACACCTCGTCGATCTCGCGGGACATCGAGAACGAGAACCTCATCCATACGCTCCGGCAGAGCCCCCTTTTCACGAAGGGGTTCGGCCACGAGTACGAGTTCTCGCCGAACAACCCGCCGGTCGACCTGAGCGAGGTCTTCCAGAACTACCGGCTCATCGCCCACAACGGCGTACTCTGGCTCTGGTCGATCGCGGGCGTCGTCGGGTTCACGGCGCTCTGGTTCGTCTACCCGCTGGCGGGCACGCTCGCGATGCGGGGCTACCGAGCCGCGGCGACGCCGCTCGAGCGCAGCGCCGCGCTCGCGTCGTTCGGCTGCGTCGCGGTCTGCGTGGTCCAGATCTGGGGCGATCAGGGCTTCAGCAGCTACACGACCCTGGTCACGTTCGGCGTCGCGTTCGCCGTGGCGTCTCGTCTCGCCGTGCGGGGGCGCTGAGGTGGACGGCCGCGCTTCGGGCCCCGGCGCCCGCGCTGGCCGGTGCCCGCGCTGGCCCGGGCGCTCCGCCGCCGGCTCCCCGCCCGGCGGGGCCCCCGCGGCTCGGGCCCTCGGGGCTGGCCCCCCCGCCCCGGGGCCGGCCCCATCACCGGGCCGCGAGGTCTAGGCATTAGTCGTGCTAACGTTGGGCCCTAGGCTATGAGCAGTGACCCGGCCGAACGGCGCCTCGGAAGTGTAATCGCCGGAAAGTGGCGCGTGGACTCGCTCCTGGGCTCCGGGTCGATGGCGGCCGTCTACGCCGTGACGCACCGCAACGGCGCTCGCGCTGCGCTCAAGATCCTGCACCCGACGCTCTGCACCGACGAGGCCGTCTGCGAGCGCTTCCTCGGCGAGGGCTACCTCACCAACTCCGTCAAGCACGCGGGCATCGTGCGGGTCCTCGACGACGGGGTGACCGACGACGGATGCGTCTTCCTCGTGATGGACCTGCTCGAGGGCAAGACGCTCGAGACGTTGCGGCAGGACCGGGGCGGACAGATCGAGCTCGTCGAGATCCTCGACATCGCGGACAAGCTCATGGACGTCCTCCAGGCGGTGCACGCGGCCGGGATCATCCATCGAGACCTCAAGCCTCAGAACGTCTTCGTCTGCGACGACGGCTCGGTCAAGCTCCTCGATTTCGGCGTGGCGCGCGTCTTCGACAGCAGCGCGCGGAGCAAGCTCTCGATGTTCGGCCTCGTCCTCGGGACGCCGTCGTTCATGTCGCCCGAGCAAGCCCTCGGGGCGCGCGAGAAGGTCGATCACCGCTCCGACATCTGGTCGCTCGGCGCGACGCTCTTCACGGCGATCACCGGCCAGACGGTGCACCTCGGGCCCCACGTCCAGGCGAAGCTGCTCGCGGCCGCGACCGTCAAGGCGCGCTCGATCTCCCTCGTGAAGCAGGACCTGCCGGCGCCGATCGCCGCCGCGATCGACACCGCGCTCCGCTTCAAGATGGAGGAGCGCTGGCAGTCGGTCGAGGCGTTCCGCCGTGCGTTCCGCGAAGCGCGCGTGATGCTCGGCCTCGGCAAGCCCATGAGCGTGCCGCCTCCGGGCTGGCTCGACGACGCGATCGACCTCGACGCCACGCACCTCGACAACGGCGCGCGCGACGCGGAGGTCGTCGTGCGCACGGGCCTGCCGCCGCCGCTGCCGAGCGCGGCGCCGAAGAAGAAGCTTTCGGAGGGCCCCGGCGGCACGTTCATCGGCATCGGCGGGCCGGGCGACGCCGGCGCGCCCGCGGTGAAGAGCGCCGGGACGATGCCGCTCGTCCCGGCGGCGTCGTCGAGCGTGGACCTCGGGCCGAGCGTGGACCTCGGGCCGACGGCGCCGCTGCCCCCCCGCGGCGTCGCCGCGGTGCTCCCGGCGGCGATCGTGCGCGCGCCCCTCGGCTCGCGGCCGGACGGCCAGGAGGGGAGCTACCCTGCCGTCGGCAGCACGCTCGCGCCCGAGCAGGACGCGGGGCTCATGGCGCAGGTCGGGACCCGGCGGTCCGGCGGCGGCGTCTGGCTCGTCGGCGGCGCCCTCCTGCTCGCGGCGATCGGCGGCGTCGCGTTCTTCGCGGTGAACCGGCCCGCGGGCGGCGACGCGCAGAGCGTCCCCTCCGCGGAGGCTCCGCTCACGTCCGCGACGCCGGTGGTCTCGGCCGAGCCGGCCACGCCGGCGCCCTCGGTTACGCTGGCGCCCTCGGCCGCGCCGGAGCCCTCGTTCGATCCGACGATCCCGACGCTCGAGCTCGACGCGAAGGAGCTCGTGAAGGACGCCGCCGCGACGGGCGACTCTCCGCTGAAGGCGTCGGCGACCGCGTCGCCGCGCACGGGGAATGCAACGCGACCGCCCGTCGCGCGGACGCCGAAGGTCAGCCCGACGCCCGCGCCGGCGGATCCTCCGGATCCGCCGGAGGCCCCACCCGATCCTCCTCAGGACGAACCTCCCCCGATACCGACCACACTCCCGCCCGACCCGTTCGGCACGCCCGACTAGCGACGCCGGAGGGCGAGGGCGCCGCGTCGCACATTCTCGGGATGCTCCCGTGCACTCCCGGCTAAGCTGACAGACAAGGCTCATCGCGATGGCTCGAATCGAAGAAGCGACACTCTTTCGACCCGATCCGAAGCTGCAGTACCCCACGGCCTCCCGCAGCGGAGGCGGCGGTGGGCGCGGCGGCGGAGGCGGGCGCGGCGACGACGACGACGACGGACCGAGCATCGCGGTCAAGGAGCGCGTCGCGGAGGCGGCTCGGTCGGCCAAGCGCCGCAAGGGTCTCTCGTTCGTCGTCGTGATGATCTGCGGCGCGCTCACCGTGCTCGGTGCGATCTTCGCCCCGCGCAGCTACGAGGTCGAAGCGCGCGTCCTCGTCCAGCGGACGCAGGTCATCACGGGCGCGCAGACGCAGCAGCTCTCGCCCGAGGAGATGCGCAACATCTCCAAGGAGTACGAGGAGCAGGTGATGGCGCACGACAACATCATCGCCATCGTCCGGCAGAAGAACCTCGTCTCGCGCTGGGACGAGATGCGGCAGCCGCATCGCCGCTTGATCGACAAGATCAACCGGAAGATCGGCAAGGCGGCCCCGACCGACGACGAGAAGTACGACGCCCTGGTCACGAACATCCAGCACCGCCTCAAGGTCTGGGTCGACGCGACGACCGTGACGGTGAAGCTCGACTGGTCGGAGCCCGAGGCCGCGCGCGACATCGTCGACGCGGCGGTGAAGAACTTCCTGGAGGCGCGCTTCCAGTCCGAGGTCGGCGTCATCCCCGAGCGCCTCAAGATCTACGAGGCCAGCGTCGCCCAGGCGCACAAGGACCTCGAGGTCTCCGCGGCCGAGCTCGTGCGCCAGCAGAAGCTCGCGAACCCGAAGGAGCGGGTGAACATCGTCATCCCGAACCTCCCGCAGGGCGTGAACGATCGCGCGCGCCTCGAGGAGGCGGATCCGGCGCTGAAGGCGCGCCTCGAGCAGGTCCGCCAGCAGATCGCGGTGCTCCAGGAGGCGAAGCTCCGCCGCGAAGCGGAGCTGAACCAGGAGCTGATCCAGAAGCGCCAGACGCTCGCCGAGGGCCACCCCGAGGTCATCGCGCTCAAGCAGACGCTCGACGCGACGCGGGTGGACCCGCCCCCGCTCGCCAAGCTCCGCGCGGAGGAGCGCGAGATCCTGAACGAGATCGCCGCCAAGCAGCGCGCCGCGGCGGACGCCCGCGCCAACGAGCCGAAGCCGGCGACGCCGCGGGCCGTCACCCCCGCGCCCGTCCCCGTCGAGCCGACCGCCGGCGCGACGAAGAGCCTGCAGGACGCGCAGGTGCAGTTCGACACGGTGACGCGGAAGTACAGCGAGCTCGTCACGCAGCTCGACGCGGCGCGCATCGAGATGAAGACCGCCGAGGCGGCGTTCAAGAACCGCTACAAGGTCGTCCACCCCGCGGAGGTGCCGACCGGTCCGAAGCGCCCGGTGGGCCTCATCGCGATCGCCATCGGCGTGCTCTCCACGATCGCCGCGGTGCTCGCGGTGGCTGCGCTCGCGGATCGCTTCTCGGGCATCTTCTTCGAGCCGCGCGACGTGCGCGACCGCCTCGGGCTGCCCGTCTTCGCGACGTTCTCGTAGCGGGCTCGGCGCGCGCGTCGCCGCGGACGCGGGCGCGCGCGTCGCCGCGGGGACGCGCGCGGAGCGACGAGAAGACCACGCGGGTCTCCTCGTCCTCCGAGCCGCGCTCAGCGCGACGCGCGCTTTTCGCCGCGGCGCTTGATCGTGCGCTTGGCCGCGCCGCGCTTCGCGCGCTTGGCGCCGGCGCGCTTCGGCGCGGCGGGGCGCGTGGTGGCGCGCTTGGGGCGGGAGCGACCGCCGGTCGCGGCGCCGCGCTTGCTCGTGCTCCCGGTCGCGGGCTTCTTCGAGAGCCGCGCGAGCTTCGGCGCGGCGCCCTTGGTCGTCGCGCGCTTGGTCGTCGCGCGCTTGGTCGTCGTGCGCTTCGCGGTGGCGCGCTTCGCCCCGGTCGCACGACGGGGCGTGGCGCGGATGCCGGCCCGGGCGATCGCCGTTTCGCGCGCGATGAGCTTCGAGAAGCGGGTGTTCGGCTGGTGAACGAACGCGAGCTTCTTCTTGTCGAACCACTTGAACCAGTCGTCCCACGACATCTTCGCGAGCGTCTCCACCCCGCTGAAGCCCGGGAAGTCGATCCGGAGAAGCCCAGGATCGTTGCCGCGTTCGGTCCCCTTCACGCGGGCCGGCCAGCCGCCTTTGGACTCCACCCAGCGGCGGATCTCTTCGCGGTTGGTCGTGATCTTCGTCGTCGCTTGTCCCCTTGCCATGGCTTTCTCCTTGTCGAGGCGCCCGGTACTCTCGGCTCCTCCCAGGATCCCCGACGAGGTCGGGTGCGAGCACGTTCGCAAGCGGTGTGCCGCGCGTCGCCGGACGGGCACGTTGTCACGAGACGGTCTTGTTCGCGTAGGCCCTGAGCCGATATACGTAGGACGCTCGTTCGCTCGAAGGTGAGCGCCGAGGGTGGGCTCGCTCCGGGCCCCGTGACGGACCGAAGGACCGAAACCGCGCCGATGCTCCCGTTCACTGCTGTCATGCCGATGGACGTGGCGCAGCAGGGCTACGTCCAGGCGCGCGTCGAGGAGCGCATGAAGATCGGCAGCGACATCAATGCCGCCGAGACCGAGCTGAACCCGCTGCTCCGCTACGACCTCATCTGGCGCGGCGGGCAGAACCACTTCGTTGCGATCTACAACCCGCGGTTCATCCACACGACCTCCTGGGACCGGACGCTGCCCGATCCGAACCTGATCAACCCGGAGACGCTGAACCTCGCCGATCCGAACGCGACGCCGCTCTCGGCGCTCCACAACGGCGGCGTCGGCTACGAGGTGGTCCGGCCCCGGTGGCGGCTCTCGCTCTACCAGTTCCTCGCCTACGGCCCGATCTCCACCACGGCGCTGCTCGTGCAGGCTTCCTGGAACGGCGTGGCGCTGCCGCCCGATCCCAACCCGATCATCCCGGCGATCATCGGGGCGCGCTTCCGCCTCCTGTTCGTGCAGACGCAGCTCTTCGTCCCGATCAGGCTGAGCGCGCGCACCGCGCTCATCCCGGGCGCGACGTACAACGCCTTCGGCGGGGCGGATCGCAGCTCGCGCGGCGTCATCGCCCTCACGCAGGGGCCCGGCGCGAGCCTCTCGCTCGATCATGCGGCGACGCGGAGCGATCGCTTCGTGACGACGGTGGGCGCGGGGCGCGTCTCCACGACGTTCCAGGACGACCGAGAAGGTGTCGTCATCGTCCGCACCGAGGCGACGCAGACCTGGCGCCACTACTACAGCAACAAGCTCTCGAGCGAGGTCATGGGCGGCGCCGCGATCGGCGGCGACCAGATCAACGGCTTTACGATGTTCACGCTCGGCCACGCCGCGCTCTTGTGGGACTCGTGGGGCCAGCCCCGGATCCCGCCGGGGGCGGCGCCGTACGCCGTGTTCGGAGGCCGGGGGCACCGCCTCCAGCTCGGCGCGGTCGCGAAGGTCCAGCCGTGGATCGATCTCTTCTCCGGCGACCTCGAGCAGCGCGCCGTCCTGTCGCTCGCCGCGAACTACTCGATCGACCGCGTCACGTTCCGCGGCGCCCTCGCTCACGCGCGCGTCTTCGCCACGCCGCGGTCCGTCGCCGAGTACCAGATCGTCCTCGGTGACGCGAGCGTGCAGTACCGGATCACGCCGACCTTCTCCGCCGACCTCGGGCTCCGGGCGGGTTACCAGGACTTCAACAACGCCGTGCGCTTCAACGAGCTGACGCAGCTCACGGTCTACGGCGGGCTCTCGTGGGTGCCGCTGCCGGCGCGGTTCTGAGGCCCGCGCCCGGGCGGCGCGCCGCGAGCGCGCTCAGCCCGCCGCCTCCGCCTGGATCTTCTTCCGGTCCTTGATCATCCGGAGGACGTCCTTGATGTCGCGCGGGCGGACCACGCCGGCGCCGAGCATCAGCGCGCCGTAGACCGCCATGTCGACGAGGAGGCGAGCGTGGCCGAGGCCGGCGAGCCAGACGTGGACGGCGACCACCACGCCGCAGATCCCGAACGACTTCGCGATGGCGAGCGCGTTGCGCCGATCGACCGCGCGCTTGCCGAGGAACGCGAAGAACACGACGGCGATCACGAGCTCGCGGGCCGACAGCGCCATCGCCACGCCCATCCCCGTGGAGCCGGGGCCGAGCGCGCGCGTGAGCGGGACGATGCCGAGGATGAAGACCGGGAGGAGCGCCAGCCCGACGAACGAGATCACCGTGATGGTCCACGAGCGATCGAGGATCATGAGCGCGATCCAGAGCAGCACGTTGAAGTAGGCGAGGACGAACGTGGGCGCGAGCCACTCGAGGCTCGCGGCGGCCGGGAGGAACTTCTCCTTCAGCGCCGCGCCGATCACGAGCTCGGCGCCGAGCGCGAGCATCAGCGTGAGCGGGATCGACACGACGCCCACGCCCTCGATGCCTCGGCGGAGGATCCGGAAGAACTCGTCCTCACTCCGGTGCTTGGCGCGGCTCATCATCGGGACGAGGACGCCGGAGAGCACGGGCGACATGAGCGCCGAGAGGCGCGCGATCTCGCGCGCGGCGCTGTACCAGCCGACCTCCTCCGAGCCCTCGGGGACGAGCTCGCGGAGGACGACGACGTCGATCGTCGAGCCGAGCGTGACGGCCGCGTTGGCGATGAAGAACGGGAAGGCGACGCGGAGCACGGTCTTCGTCGCCGCGAGATCGAGCACGATCCGGAGCCCGACGGCCTCGCGCGTCGCCCAGTAGAGGAACGCCGCCTTCAGCGCCTCGGAGGCGAGCATCGGGAGCGGCAAGAACCAGAACGGCGCGCCCAGCATGACGGCCGCGAAGGTCCCGCCGCCCCAGAGCACCTTCGCGACGACGTTCGCGACGGCCAGGCCCCCGACCCGCGACGCCGCCTGCAGCGTCTGCTGGAACGTCTGGTTCATCACGACGAAGACCTGCGTGACGCCGAACATCGCCGCGGCGAGGCGCTCTTCGTGAAGCTTGTGCCCGAGGTGGTACCAGCCGTACGCGAACAGCGGCAGCACGGCGAGCGTCCGGACGGCGACGACCCCGCCGAAGAAATCGCTCGCGTGCTTCGGGCGGACCGCGACCTCGCGCGAGATGTACGTGTCGACGCCGAAGCCGACGAACACGGCCAGCGTCGCGGCGTACTCGAAGCCGTACTTGTAGTAGCCCCAGAACAGCGGCCCGAGGTACTTCGGGAGCGTGAACGTGATGACGAGGGCGACGCCCCACGTCAGGAGGAGCGAGACGCCGAGACGGAGGCCGTTCCGGAGCGCCGTCGCGCCTTCGCCCGCGGCCTCGTGCGGAGCCGCCGTCGTGGCGTGAGCGTCCGACCGCGGCGGCGCCTCGTCCTGCGGCGGCGCGGCGTCCGCTCGAGCTTCGGGCTCGCTCACCGCGGGTGAGTCGTTCGACATGGTGGGCCCTTACGCTAGCGGACCGCGACGCGCGACGGGAGGAGGCTTCGCGCGGGCCCGCGCGGGGGACGGGCGCCGCGTAGGGGCGGACGCAGCGCCGTGCTCCGGCACGGCGGCGCCGCGCTCGTGCGACCCAAACGAGCCCGCGGGCGCGCTGCCACTCCTTTAATGGGTCGCTCGTGGTGACAAGGTTGCGTACGATGCTCTCCGTGCAGCTTGCGCCCGGTTCCCAGATCGGGGTCTACGTACTCGAGTCGCTACTGGGGTCGGGAGCTTTCGGAGTCGTCTGGCTCGCACACCGGACGGACACCGGCGAGCGGGTCGCGATCAAGGTCCTCCACCCCGAAGCCGCAGTCTCGCGGGAGAGCGTCGAGCGCTTTCGGCGGGAGGCGTGGGCGCTCTCACGTCTCACCAGCCCGCACATCGCGCGGATGCACGAGCTGTTGACCGGGCCTCCCTTCGAGATGGCACTGGTCATGGAATACATCGAGGGTGAGCTCTTGTCCGACGTCTTCAAGCGAGCGCAATTCTCGGTCGAGGACGCGATGGGTCTCGGGATCGGCATCCTGGCCGGCGTGGCGGAAATGCAATCGATGGGCATCATTCACCGTGACATCAAGCCGGAGAACGTGATCCTCCGGCCCAACGACAGCGGCTGGCACGCGGTCATCTTCGACTTCAACCTCTCGCGGGTGAAGGACGCGAAGGGCAAGGCGAGCAGCCTGACGTCGATGCACGCGGCGATCGGCACCGTGCCGTACATGTCCCCCGAGCAGCTGCTCGACGCGCGTCGCGTGACCGAGGCCTCCGACGTCTACTCGGTCGGCGCCATCCTCTACCGCGCCGTCTCCGGCGCGCTCCCCTTCGACACCCGCGAGAGCCTCCGCGAGAAGCTCCAGCAGGAGGCGCGCCCGCTCGTGACCGGCCGCGCGGACCCGATGGCCAAGGGCTTCGAGCGCGTCGTCACGCGGGCGCTCCGGCGCCGCCCGGCGGAGCGCTACGCGAAGGCGCAGGACATGTTCGACGACCTCACGAAGCTCGCGTCGGAGGCGATGTAGGCGATGAGCGCCGACGGGATGGGTGCCATGGGCGAAGCCGACCCGACGACCGAGAGCGCCGCGCCAGGACCGGGAGGCGCCTCTCCCTACCGCGGCGATCGCTCGAGCGGGCGGGGCGGTGCGACGAGCCACCGCGCTCGGACGTGGATCGCGCTCACGGCGCTCGCGTTCTACGCGCTCTTCGTGTTCCGGACGAGCTTCACGATCGGTGGGACGCGCTACTTCGTGCTCTTCGAGGACGCGATGATCTCGATGCGCTACGCGCGTCACCTCGCGGACGGGCACGGCCTGGTGTGGAACATCGGCGAGCCGCCGATCGAGGGGTTCACGAACCTGCTCTGGGTCTTGTGGATGAGCGTCGCCCACAAGCTGGGCCTCGCCGAGTCGAAGATCTCGCTCTTCATCATGCTGTCCGGCGTCGCGATCCTCCTCGCGACCGGCCTCGTCACCTCGAAGATCGCGCGCAAGCTCACCACCGCGCCCTGGGTGCCCGTCTGCGTCCTGGCGGCGACGCTGTTCGACTACCCGCTCGTCTTCTGGACGCTGCGCGGGATGGAGGTCGGCGCGCTCACGCTCGCGGTCTACACGCTGCTCTGGCTCGCGCTCGAGAACGAGGAAGAGTTCTCGCTCCCGCGGACGCTCGCGATGGGCGCGTTGACGAGCATGGCGCTCCTCATCCGGAGCGACTCGGTCGTCCCGGTGGGCCTGATCTCGCTCTACGGCTTCCTCACGTGCTCGCGCCGCTGGGTCTTCGCCGCGGTCATCGGCGCGTTCGCCGGCGGGGCCGTCGGCGGTCAGACGATGTTCCGCAAGGCGTACTTCCACGAGTCGCTGCCCAACACGTACTTCCTCAAGCTCTACAAGATCTCGACGTTCGCCCGCGTCAAGCGCGGCGCGTTCGTGGCGCTCGAGGTCCTCGCGCTCCACCTCGCCGTGCCGATCTCGATCGTGCTCGCCAGCCTCCCGGGCGTGAGGCCGTCGGTCGCGTGGGTCAAGGAGGTCTACCGCGATCGCGCCGCCCGGCGCCTCGTGCTCCTCGGCGCGATCTTCTCCGCGCAGGTGGCCTACGCCACCTACGTCGGCGGCGACGCCTGGGAGTGGATGCTCTACGCGAACCGCTACATGTGCGTCGGCATGCCGGCGCTCATCCTCCTGGTCGGCGTGCTGATGCAGCGGGCGATCGCGTCGAGCGGCGCCACGGCGGGAGATTTTCGCGCCGACGACGGCGAGGCCGCGATCTTCGCGAAGCGCTTCGCCTACGGCCTCTCCGCCTCGGGGCTCCTCCTCATCGCGCTGAACCTCCTCGCGCGGACGTTCCCCGAGCAGGGCATCGCCGCCACGATCGTCTTCAGCAAGACGCCGTTCGCGGCGGGCGGCGCGATGGTGCTCGGCGGCCTCTTGCTCCGCATGAAGGACGCGCGGCGCGGCGTCGTCGAGGGGCTCGCCGCGCTCCGCCGGCGGCTCGAGAGCCAGCGGACGGCGGCGCGCGCCGCGCTGGTCGTCGCGGCGCTGGTCTGGCTCCCGTCCCACCTCTTGCCGCTCGGTCGGTGGGCGGCGCAGAACGCGGCGCAGTACGCCGACGAGGCGCGCTACACGCGGCTCGGACTGCTCATCCAGGCGAGCACGTCGCCCGACTTCCGGATCGCGGTCGCGGCGGCGGGCGCGACGCCGTACTTCGCGCAGCGCCCGACCGAGGACCTGCTCGGCAAGAACGACCGCCACGTCGCCAAGCTCGCGCCGCGCGGCGTCTTCTCGCCCGGGCACGACAAGTGGGACTACGACTACAGCCTCGGGCAGCGCGACGCCCAGCTCGTCGTCGAGGCCGTCGACGTGAACGAGGTCGACGAGCAGTACATGAAGCGCCTCGGGTTCGAGGAGCTCGCGAACGGGATGCGCCTGCGCGAGGGCGCGAAGGTCGCGCGGCGCGACCTCATCGGCCGGGAGATGGAGGACGGCGACTCGCTGGCCGCGGCGCTGGGCGAGCTCGGCAAGACGCTGCCCGCGGCCGTCGGCGTGACGGACTTCGTCGTGCTCCTGGCGTTCGGGCTCGTCATCGCCGGCGCGACCCGCAAGATCGCCAAGGACGGCGAGTCGTACGCCGAGCTCTCGCCGTCGCCGCCGGCGGAGCCGCTCGATCTCGACGAGGGCCAGAGGGCGGCGCTCGCGGGGGCCGACGCCCGCGCGATCCCGACGCTCGACGGCATGCGCGGGATCGCCGTCATCCTGGTCCTCGTCTTCCACTTCGCCTGGACGTTCCCCGGCGACGATCCCTCCGCGGCCACGAGCTTCGTCGACAAGGTCGCCGTGCAGCTCCACGCGTTCATGTGGTCGGGCTGGACGGGCGTCGACCTCTTCTTCGTCCTCTCGGGCTACCTGATCACGCGCGGGCTCGTGACCGACTCGAAGAGGGCGCTCGGCACGCGCATGAAGATGTTCTGGATGCGCCGCGTCCTCCGCATCTTCCCGCTCTACTACGCGGTGATCGTCGTCGGCACCATCGTGACGCTCGCCTTCGGCGCGCAGTGGGTGCCGGGCCTGCCGTACTGGCTCTACATGCAGAACTACACCCTCGCCTTCGACCACGAGGTGATGCGCTGGACGGCGCACTTCTGGTCGCTGGCGATCGAGGAGCAGTTCTACTTCATCTGGCCGATCGTGGCGCTGACGGTCTCGCGACGCCGCCTCATCCCGCTGATCCTCGTCCTCGTGCTCTTCACCGTGGCGCTCCGCGTGGGGCTCACGTTCAAGGGGGCGGACATCGGGCTGTTCCAGCGCTGGTTCGCCGACGAGCCGGGCGGGCTCGAGCACGGCATCGCGAAGCTCGTGTACCGCACGACGTTCACCCGCGCCGACGGCCTCCTGCTCGGCGCGTTCGTCGCGGTCACGCAGCGCGAGGTCAGGCACCCGGCCGCGCAGGTGTGGCGCCGCCTCCGCCTGCCGATCTTCGTCGGGACCGCGTTCGCGCTCCTCGGCTTGTACGTCTGGGCGACGGGCCTGAACGACTACGACCGCCGCGTCATCGGCGTCGGCTACGTGACGCTCGCGCTCTTCTTCGCGAGCGGCGTGTCGCTCTGTGCCGACCACGTCATCGGCGAGCGCGCGCGCCGCCTGCTCTCGTGGGGGCCGCTCGTGTCGTGCGGGAAGGTGAGCTACGGCATGTACATCTTCCACTGGCCGCTGGTGGTCCTCGCCGTGCCGTACCTGACGAGGTGGCAGGAGGGGCGGTCGACGCTCGCGCAGATGGGGATCTCCGGCGCGTTCATCGTCTTCGGCCTCGCGTCCATCTGGGCGCTCGCCTCGCTGAGCTTCAGGTTCTTCGAGAGCCCGTTCCTCAAGCTGAAGGGCAAGTTCCACGACTGACCGCCGGCGCGAGAGAGGCGTCGCCCCGCCGGCGGAGCGCGCGTAGTATGGCGAAAATGGGCGTCCTTCTCCTCGGCGCGGACTACTACGGCACGCTCGCCGCGGCTCGCGCGTACGGCAAGGCCGGGCTGAAGGTCACGGTGGCGGACGAGCGCCGAGGCGCGCGCGCCTCCTGGTCGCGGCACGTCGCCGAGAAGCTCGTCCACCCGCCGCTCTCGCGGCCCGCGGAGCTGGTCGACTGGCTGATCGCGTGGGGGACGCGGAACCCGGGCGCGGTCCTCTACCCGCCGAACGATCACCTCGCGTGGCTCTTCGCGGCCGAGCGCGAGCGGCTGTCGAAGGCGTTCGCGATGTTCTCGCCGGGAGAGGACGCCGTCTTCGCGCTCCTCGACAAGAAGCGCCTCCACGCCGCCTGCTCTCGCGTCGGCATCGACGTGCCGCGGACGCTCGAGGCCGCGGACGCCGCCGCCGGGCGCGACGTCCCGCTGCCGGTCCTGGTCAAGCCGCGCACGCAGGTCTACCTCACCGGCGGGATCAAGGGCTTCATCGCGCACGATCGCGGCGAGCTCGACGCGGCGCTCGCGCGGTTCCGGCAGCTCGTCGCCTTCGATCCGATCCTCGCCCGGCGCCACCCGGACATCGCCGAGCCGATGCTCCAGGAGTACCTGCCGGCGGCGGAGACCAACATCGCGAGCGTCTCCGGCTTCGTCGGCGCCGACGGCGCCCTCGTCGCCCGCTCCGCGACGAAGGTGCTCCAGCGCCCGCGCAAGGTCGGCATCGGCCTGTGCTTCGAGGGCCGCGCGCCGGAGCCTCCGCTCGTCGAGAAGCTCGCGGCGCTCTGCGCGGACGTCGGCTACCACGGCGCGTTCGAGGCCGAGTTCATCGTCGAGGGCGAGCGCCGCCTGCTCATCGACTTCAACCCGCGCTTTTACAGCCAGATGGGCTTCGACGTGGCGCGCGGCCTCCCGCTGCCCATGCTCGTCTACCACTCGGCGCGCGGCGAGCACGACCGCGTGCGGGAGGAGGTCGCCCGCGCGGCGGACTGGCGGCCGCGCGGCGACGAGGTCTACTGCCACAAGACGATGCTCGATCTCGTCCTCGGCCTCCAGGGCCTGTCCGGGCAGATGACGCGCGCCGAGGTGCGCCGCTGGCGCGCCTGGTACACGCGTCACCGGCGCGGCGCGACCGACGCGGTGCGCGACGCCGACGACCGGATGCCGGCGGTGGTCGACGCGGCGGAGTGGGTGCGCCATTTCGCGCGGCACCCGAGGAGCTTCGTGCGAAGCTTCGTGCTGAACCGCTGACGGCCCCCCGATCGACGTCCGTCCGGGAGGGCCTCGGCCGCGGAGGCCTCTCGAAGGCCTCCTGGCGTCGAGGACGACTCCTCGGTATGAGCTGAGTGGAACATGACGAGCCCCTCCAGCCACGTGGATCTCGGCGACGGCCTCTGGCTGAGCGTCGTCATCGCGACGTACGACCGGCAAACGCTCCTCCGCCGCCTCCTCTCGGATCTCGACGCCCAGACGCTCGAGCCGTCGCGCTTCGAGGTCATCGCGGTCGACGACGGATCGAAGGAGGACACGCGCGCGGCGCTGGCCGGGCTCGAGACTCGCTACGCGCTCCGCGTCGAGCGGCAGGAGAACGCCGGGGCCGCGGCGGCGCGCCAGCGCGGCGTCGACCTCGCGCGCGGCAAGATCGTCGTGTTCCTCGACGACGACATGCAGGTGAAGCCGGAGTTCCTCGCGAAGCACCTCGCGCGGCACCTCGAGATCGGCGACGCGACGAGCTCGGTCGTGCTGGGGCGCCTCCGACCCGACGCGAAGCTGGCCGAAATGCCGCTCTTCGAGCGCTACTACGCGCGCGTGATGGCGAGCCAGGGCGACGAGCTCGCCGCGGGCGAGCGCCCGGTGCGCGGGCACAACATCTACACGGGCAACGTGAGCATGGCGCGCGAGCTGTTCGTCCGCGCCGGCGGCTTCGATCCTGCGTTCCGCGCGCTCGAGGACGAGGAGCTCGGCGTGCGCCTCGAGAAGGCCGGCGCGCGCTTCGCGTTCGCGGACGAGGCCGAGAGCGTGCACGGCTCCGACTGGACGTCGATGAAGAAGTGGATGGACCGCGCGTACCGCGACGGCGTCTACCAGGCCAAGCTCGCGCGGAAGCACCCGGACGTGCCCGAGTCGAGCCCCTGGCGCTTCTTGCCGGTGGCGAACCCGCTCAAGCGCCCGTTCATGACGCTCGGCCTCGCGGCGCCCGCCGCGGCGAGCGTCGTCGCCGGCGCGGCGATCCGCGCCGCGTCGGCCTTCGACAAGGTCGGGCTCGAGCCCGTCGCGCTCGCGGGGATGACCTTCGTCTACGGCATCCAGTACTACCGCGGCGTCCGCCAGGAGGTCGGCGGGTACGACGCCGTGCGCCGCGAGTACCGCGAGTTCGAGCGCGGCGTCTCGCTCCTCCGGCGCGGCGACGGCGGCGACGCGGGCGCGTTCCGCGCGCTCCGCGAGGCCGTGCGCGAGGACCACCGCGTCCTCCGCTTCTACGGCGAGAAGTACGACGACCGCGTGGGGGCGAGCGTCGACGGTTACGAGGCGCCCGGCGCGGCGGCGCTCGCGGGCGACGCGGTCAGGAAGATCGGCTTCCAGCTGATGATCGCCTACCGCGTGATGCGCTTCTTCCGCGCCGCGGGGCTCGAGCTCGGCGCGCAGTTCATGTCGCGGACGATCCGCCACGCGTTCGCGTCGGACGTCCACTGGGACGCGGACCTCGAGCCGGGCATCATGATCGTGCACGGCTTCGGCCTCGCGATCAGCTACGCCGCGCGGGCGCGCCACGGCTGCATCCTCTTCCAGAACGTCACGCTCGGGTACGGACCGGATCCGGTGACGAAGCAGGCCGGGGCGCCGCTGCTCGAAGAGAGCGTCCACGTCGGGATCGGCGCGACGCTCTACGGCCCGATCGTCGTCGGGGAGGGGACGAAGATCATGGCGGGCTGCGTCCTCTCGCAGAGCGTCCCGCCGCGGTCGATCGTCGAGGCGCCGGTGCCGCACGTCGGCGCGCGCGCGCCGGTCCGCCCGCGGAGCTGACGCGGCCGGCGGCGTCAGAGCTCGAGGGCGCCGAGGACGTCGGCGTAGTCGTCGGTCCAGACCCGCGCGCGCGGCGGCGCGGCGAGGGGGCGCCAGCCGGACTTCGTCCGGAGCAGCAGGTCGATCGCCTCGCGCGACTCGGTCATGACGAGCCACTCCGACGCATCCTTGCCGGCGAGCCGCTCGGCGGGCGGGAGCTCGTCGTCGTTCCGCCCGATCGCGACGAGGCCGGCGTCGCGCGCGAGCGACGCGAACACGGGCGCGAGGCGCACGTGGTTGTTCGAGACGTGCACGAGGAGCGCTCCGCCCGGGGCGAGCGCGCGGCGGTAGACCGCGAGCGCCTCGCGCGTGACGAGGTGCACCGGGACGGCGTCCGAGCTGAACGCGTCGAGCACGAGGACGTCGAAGCGCTCGCTCGGCCCGCGGCGGAGCCGGAGACGCGCGTCGCCCGTCTCGACCTCGACCTTCGCGCGCTCCCGCGCGCGCGCGAGGAAGCCGAAGCGCGCCTCGGCGACCTCCACGACGGCGGGGTCGATCTCGAAGAACGTCCACGCGTCGCCCGGGCGCGCGTACGCGGCGAGGGCGCCGGCGCCGAGGCCGATCACGCCCACGCGGCGGGCGCCGAGGCTCAGCTCCGGCGCCGGCAGCGGGCCGAGGAAGTCGCCGGCCGGTCCGGTCGGGTGGTAGTACGCGAGCGGCACGTGCCGGCTCGCCGGATCGAGCGCCTGCTTGCCGTGCATCGTCCGGCCCGAGACGAGCAGCTCGAAGCGGCCCTCGCGCTCGCGCGTGACCTGGAGCACGCCGAAGAAGCCGCGGTGCGACCAGAGCGTGGTCCCGCGGAAGCCGCCGTGGCTCATGCCGGCGAGCAAGAGCCCCGCGATCGCGACGGCGTAGCGGACGGGGCGCTTCGACCAGACGTAGGCCACGACGAGCGGGGCGCCGAACATCCACACGAAGGACGACCGCGGGTCGGTCTTCAGCGCGGCGCCGAGCTTGACGAGGCCCCACGTGAGCGCCCCGAGCGCGACGCCGAGCCCGAGGTCGCGGCCGAGCTCCCTCCGCGTCGCGGCGGCGGCCGGCCGATCGAGCGCCGCGCGCGCGAGGCACACGAGGCCGATGGCGAGGGGGTACTCGAACAGGTCGTCGAAGACGAAGGGAGCGACGAGGCCGTTCACGAGCCCGCCGAGCACGCCGCCGACGGAGATGCACAGGTACAGCTCCGTGAGCCGCGCGGCGGGCGGGCGGCGCTCGGCGAGCGCGCGGTGGCACACGACGCTGCCGACGAAGAGGAGCAGCACGTGCGCGCCGACGACGAGCCACGCCGGGCCGGCCACGTTCGCGAGCGTCAGCGCCACGACGAGCGCCGCGACGAGCGCCGTCGCCCGCGAGAAGACGCGCGGCGGCAAGGGCTGGCGCTTCGCGAACGCGACGATGAACGAGAGGAGGTAGAGCGCGAGCGGGACGACCCAGAGGAGCGGGACGCTGGCGATGTCCGTCGTCACGTACTCGGTGGCGCCGAGCAAGAGCGTCGACGGGACGAACGCCAGGCCGCCCCAGACGAGCCGCTCGCGCCACCTGCCTCCGGGCGTGCTCG
>JAHBWF010000119.1 GCA_019637105.1 Labilithrix sp. | reverse complement strand
GCCCGCGCTCCTTCGCGGCGGCGCGCTCCGCCGCGACGTCGGCCCCGACCTCGCTCACGACGGCGGAGAACGCGACGCCTCGGGGACCGTACGCGTCGACGAGCTCGCGGACGCGCGCGTCGTGCGCCTTCTGCACGGGGCAGTCCGAGCTGAAGAAGAGGAGGACGGTGAGCGGAGCGCGCGCGGCCCGCTCGGAGAGCGGCTCGTCCCTCCCCGCGTCGTCCCGGAGAGAGAGGGACGCCGGAGCGGCCGTGCTCGTCACGGTCGTGGCGGCTCGCCCGGGAGCCCCGCCGCACGCCGCGATCGGAGCGGCCGTGGCGAGGAGGAGCGCGAAGACGGGCACGAGGGGAAGCTTGTCGTTCATCGGAGTCGAGTCCTTCAATACCAGCTCTTGAGCAGCGAGATGGAGGTGCCGCCCAGCGCCTGACGATTGTTGCCGAGCGGCGGCACGTCGGTGAAGGCGGACGTGCGGATCCGGACCGTGTCGGAGATCGGGACCACCAGGAGCAGCGCCGCCTGGGTCGCGCGGAACCCCGTCCCGGGCGCGACCTCCCCGCCGACCGTCGCGTCCCCGTCGGAGGTGTGGGTGACGGTCCCGAGCACCGCCACGTCGCCGTCGAACACGTAGCCGCCGGCGAGGAGGTAGAGCGCGCGCGGACCGAGGCGCTGCGTGAGGCCCAGGACCTCGCGCGGCGCGCGGAGGCCGACGAGCGCCGTGCCGTGCAGCACCACCCTCCCGTAGACCTGCTCGATCGAGACCCCGGCGTTCGCCTCCCACGCGCCGACGCCCGTCACGTCCGCGGAGAGGATGCCGGTGCCGCGATCGGGCGGGATCCCCGTGGGGGCCACGATCCCCCCGAGGAGCGCGATCCCGGGGAGGCGCGCCTCGCCCGGCCGGATGAAGTCGTAGCGACCGACGAGCGTGACGTCGCCGGGAGCCGTGCGCGTCTCGACCTTGTCGCCGGCGCGTCGGCGCGTCGTGACGAGCGGCGCGAAGAAGCTCACCTGCCCGCGCGAGGCCACGCGCGCGGTGGCGAACAGGCTCGGCTCGATCCGCGCGTCGCGGCCGACGGCGGGCTCGTAGAACGCGCCGCGCGTCGGGTAAGTGCCGTGCGTCTGAGCGACACGGAGCTGCGCGCCCACGAGCCACTGCTCGTGGTTCGCGAGCCAGCCGGGCGTGAGCCCGCTGGCGCCGACGCAACACGCCTGGGCCGACGCGTCGCCGGCGAAGAGCAGCGCGGCGAGCGCGAGCGCGAGCGCGACGCTACTCCTTGGCGATGGCATCGATCCGTCGGCGGCCGTCGTCCGTGGCCGTGAAGGTGAACCGCACCTTGTCCCCCGGCGCCAGGTCGGCGATCTGCGACGCGGACCGGGGCTCGAACGACATCGTCATCGCCATCATGTAACCGTCGATGTCCTCGTGCGCGATGTTGACGTATTTCCGCTCCGGACCGAAGGATTTCACGACGCCGCGGGTCGTGTACCTCGCGGGGCCGGCCGTGGGGACGAGCGCGCGCGCGTCGTGGCCGGCCGCGATCCCCGGGACGGAGACCGCGCCCAGCGACGCCATGACGAGCACGAAGGTCCAGGGACGACGCGAGCGCGGACGGTCCGGCATGCTTCTCTTCTGCCACGTCCGGTCGGGGACGTGGGCGTGGCAAAGCGTCGCGCCGGCACGAAGCGGCGCGTCCCGGCCGAGCTCGTCCGGCCTCCGGCGGCGGATCCCCCGCGCGCGGCGACGACGCCGGCCCGGCCTCGGCACGTCCCGGTGGCGGACGCGGCGTCGGCGTCGGAGAAGAGGGACGCGAGCGCGACGACTCACCACGCGCGCCGACGCCGACGAGGGCGCGACGACTCACCACGCGCGCCGACGCCGACGAGGGCGCGACGGCTCACCACGCGCGCCGACGTCGACGAGGGCGCGACGATTCACCACGCACGTCGACGCCGACGAAGGCGAGGGCGCGACGATTCGCCACGCGCGCGCCGTCGATCGCGACCGCTACGGTGCACGGGAGCTCGACGCTCGCGACACACCTCCATCCCGCTCACCGACCGGAGCCGACCCATGCGACACGCCCTCTCGCTCCTCGTAGTTCCCTTCGTCGCCCTCGCCGCCCTCGCCGGATGCTCGAGCGACGACGACGCGGACGACGCGCAGGCCTCGCAGCTCAGCGCGGCGCAGCGGGCCGAGCTCGACGCGCAGATCGCCGAGCTGAAGGAGAAGGTGCGCCAGCTCGAGCTTCGGATCGCGGCCGACGAGGGCTTCAAACAGGCGCTCGAGCGCGAGCTCGACAAGGCGAAGGCCGCGCTGAAGGCCGCGGAGGACAAGCTGGCGGCGGAGGACTACGCGGGGGCCGTGGCCGAGCTGGCCGCCGCGACCAAGGCGCTCGCGGACCTCCAGGCGGCCTGGGACGCCCTGCCGGGGAGCGTGACGCTCGAGGCCAAGTTCGCCTTCGGCGCGGCGGACCTCCAGCTCGACACCCCGTACGAGCTCTCGACCGGCAAGACGTTCACGTTCAGCGAGGTCCGCTACTGGCTCAGCAACGTCAAGCTCACCGTCGCCGGCGGCGCGACCTTCACGGTCCCGAACGCCTACTACCTCGTCGAGGTGATGCAGCAGCAGAACCTCTCGAACGGCGCGACCGGGACGCACACGCTCCCGGCCAACCGCCGCGAGTCGGTCGTCATCGGCGGCGTCCCGAGCGGCTCTTACACCGGCGTCGAGTTCGCGGTCGGCGTCGACCCCGTCCGCAACGACAACCTCGCCCTCGGCGGCGGAGAGCTCCACGTCCTGAAGAACATGACCTCCGACAACGGGTGGATGTGGTTCACGAGCTACATCTTCAGCAAGGTCCGCGGCTCCTACGCCCAAGGCGACGACGAGCCGATCGCCGTCGCCTGGGAGACGGGGGCGAACGAGAACTATCGCGTGATCAGCAAGACGTTCTCCGCGCCGGTCAAGGTCGGCGCCGGCGTCGACACGAAGGTCTCGCTGCGCGCCGACGTGAAGAAGCTCTTCACCGACCTCGACGCGGAGGCGACCCCGACGATCAAGGCCGCGCAAGCCGCCGAGCGGACGACCCTCGCGAACAACTGGGCGAACGCGTTCGAGCTCGTCGGCGCGACCGGCCAATGATCCGGCCGGAGGCCCCTCGCCGCCGCTCGTTCGTCGTGCTCCTCGTGAGCGCCACGAGCGCCTGCGTGCTCGGCGCGTGCGCCTCCGAAGCGATCGTCGCCGCGCGCGAGACCGGCGGCGCAGCAGAGCCCCCGCCGCCGCCCGTCGCCGCCCCGCCGATCCCGTCCGCGCCCGCGACGCCGGCGCCCCCCGAGCCGCCGGCGCACTTCCCTCCCCTCCCCGAGGTCCCCGACAACCCGACGACGGGGCCGGGCTTCGCGCTCGGGCGCCGCCTCTTCTACGACGCTCGCCTGTCCCGCACGGGGACGGTCTCGTGCGCCACGTGCCACGAGCAGGCGCACGCCTTCACCGTCCCCGAGGCGCTGCCGGCGCGCGGGGTCACGCAGGAGCCCCTCGCGCGCCACGCTCCCTCCCTGGTCAACCTCGCGTGGGCCGACTCGGGGCTCTTCTGGGACGGCGGCTCGAAGAACCTCGAGTCGCTCGCGCTGGCGCCGCTCACGCACGTCGACGAGATGGGCCGCGAGGGCGAGCTCGACGCCATGATGGGCGCGATCGCGGCCGACGCCGCCTATCCCCGGATGTTCGAGGCGGCGTTCGGCGCGGAGGGCGTGACCGTCGGCAACGTCATGCGCGCCCTCGCCCAGTTCCAGCGCGCGCTCTTCTCGGCGGGCTCGCGCTGGGACGCCTGGAGGCTCGGCCAAAGCGCCCCGTGGTCCGCCGACGAGGAGCTCGGGCGCGACGTCTTCGCGCGCGACTGCGCCCGCTGCCATACGCCCGGGCTCTTCACGGACGCGGGCTTCCACAACAACGGCCTCGACGCGTCGTTCGGGGACGATCCGGAGGCGCCGCGGCGCGGCCGCGGGCGCGTCACCTTCTCGGCCGACGACGTCGGCAAGTACCGGACGCCGACGCTCCGCAACGTCGCCGTCACCGCCCCGTACATGCACGACGGTCGCTTCGCGACCCTCGAGACGGTCGTCGCCCACTACCGGACCGGCATGGTCGACTCCCCCTCGCTCGACCCGGGCTTCCGCCGCGAGGGCGCGCCGCCGGGGATCGCGATGTCGGACGCCGAGGCGCGGGCGTTGCTCTCGTTCCTCGACCTCCTGACGGACCCGGCGCTCGGCCTGGACCCGCGCTACGCCAATCCCTTCCTCGTCTCGCCCTAGGAGCCTCCGATGTCGTCCCCCCGTCGCGTCGCCGCCGCCCTCGTCCTCCACGCGCTCGTCGCGACCGCCAGCGCCGTCGCGGGGTGCGACGACGGACCGGAGAGCGCTCCGGCGCCCGACGGCGGACCGCTCGGCGACGACGCGAGAGAGGGCGGCGCGACGGACGCCTCGTCCGACGTCGACGTGGCGCCCGGCGACGCGGCGGGCGCGGACGCCGACGCGGCCGACGCGGGATCGGACCTCGCCGACGCGACCGCCGACGTCGACGCGGGCGCTCCCGTCCAGATCACGTTCGAGGCGCGCGTCGGAGACCGCGCCTTCCGCTGCGGCGACACGTACTCGGGCGTCGGCGAGCCGCCGCGCGAGATCACCCCGGTCGACTTTCGCTTCTACGTGCACGACGTGCGCGTCGTCGACGCCGACGGCGTCGAGATCCCGGTCGCGCTGACGAAGGGGCTCTGGCAGCACCAGAACGTCGCGCTCCTCGACTTCGAGGACGCGACCGCGTCGTGCACGGACGGCGACGCCCCGAAGAACGCCGTCGTCGCCGGGCACGTCCCGGGGCCGTTCGCGGCCGGCGGCTTGAAGTTCCGCCTCGGCGTGCCCCTCCCGCAGAACCACGCCGATCTGTCGTCGAAGCCGGCGCCGCTCGACAAGAGCTCGCTCTTCTGGGCATGGCAGTCTGGGCACATCTTCTTCGCCGCCGTCGCGCGCGCGCGGCTCCCGCTCGACGCGGGCTCCGGCGTGGACGCCGGGACGTTTCCCTTCAACCACTACACGCACCTCGGCTCGGTCGGGTGCGTCGGCGATCCCGCCTCCGGGATCCCCGTCACGTCCTGCGCGAAGCCGAACCGCCCGGAGATCGTCCTTTCGACCTTCGATCCGGCGACGAACAAGGTGATCGTGGACTTCGCCGCCGTGAAGGCGGGCACCGATCTCGCGACCAAGGGATGCCACGCCGACGGCGACCACTGCGCGGAGGCCTACGCCCGCCTCGGGATCGACTGGACCTCGGGCGCCTACACCGGCGATCAGAGCGTCTTCGGGGTCGAGTGATGCGCACCGCGAGCCTCACCGCGGCCGTCGCCGTCGCCGCCGCGCTCGGCGGCGCGGCGGGAGCGTGCGGCGAGGACTCCCCCGGCCCCGCCGCCGCGGGCCCGACCCCGAGCGAGCACGACGCCTCCGCGGAGGAGGGCGGCGTCGACGCCGAGCCGCCGCCGGACGCGGGCGCCGAGCCCGACGGCGGCTTCGTCTGGGAGCTGCCCGCCTGGTTCCCGCGCCCGGTCGTGCCCGCGGACAACCCCATGTCCGCGGTGAAGGTGGAGCTCGGCCGTCACCTCTTCTACGACACGCGGCTCTCGCTCAACCGCTCCCAGTCGTGCGCGAGCTGTCACGAGCAGAAGCGCGCCTTCACCGACGGCAGGGCGCAGAGCCTCGGATCGACCGGCGAGGAGCACCCGCGGAACGCGATGGCGCTCGCGAACGTCGGCTACGTCTCCACGCTGACGTGGGCGAACCCGCTGCTCTTGACCCTCGAGCAGCAGACGGTCGTGCCGATCTTCGGCGACGAGCCGGTCGAGCTCGGCATGCGCAACCGGGAGGGCGAGCTGCTCGCGCGCCTCTCCGCCGAAGCGCGCTACCAGGTCCTCTTCCCGCGCGCGTTCCCCGGCGATCCGGCGCCGGTCTCGGTGGGCAACGTCGTCAAGGCCATCTCGGCGTTCGAGCGCACGCTCGTGTCGGGCAACTCGCCCTTCGATCGCTTCAGCCACGGCGGGGAAGCGGACGCGATCTCCGCGTCGGCCAAGCGGGGGCACGCGCTCTTCAACTCGGAGAGGCTCGAGTGCTTCCACTGCCACAACGGCTTCAACCTCATGGACTCGACGAACTACGAGGGCAAGAGCGCGCCGGAGGTCCGCTTCCACAACACCGGCCTCTACAACGTCGGCGGGACCGGCGCGTATCCGGCGCCCAACCGGGGCGTGATGGAGATCACGGCGAACGGCGACGACATGGGGCGGTTCCGCGCGCAGTCGCTCCGCAACGTCGCGGTGACCGCGCCGTACATGCACGACGGGAGCGTCGCGACGCTCGACGAGGCGCTCGACCACTACGCCGCGGCCGGGCGAACCATCGCCGCGGGGCCGAACGCGGGCGTCGGGAGCCAGAACCCGTACAAGAGCTCGCTCGTGATCGGGTTCGAGCTCACGCCCGGCGAGCGCGCCGACGTCCTCGCGTTCTTGCACGCGCTCACCGACGACGAGTTCTTGACCGCCCCGCGGTTCGCGAGCCCGTGGGGGCAGCCCTGCCCGCTGTGCGAGTGAGGCGGCGCACGCGGGAGCGCGCCGGCGCGCGCCGGCGCGCTCATCGACGCTTGGGCAACGCTCCGTCTTGATAGAGCGACAGGAGGTGCCCGTCGGGATCGCGGAACTCGACCGACCAGCCCCCCGGGGCCTCGCTGACCGGCGTGACGAGCTCCACGCCCCGGGCGGCGAGGGCTTCGGCGAGCGACTCGATACCGCCCTCGGCGAGCCCGAACACGATCTGAGGAGAGCCCCCGCGCGGGGCCTCTCCCTGGAAGAAGACGAGCTCCACGTTCCCGGGGAGGCGCGCCAGGAGGTGGCCGGCCGCGACGTCGTCGACCTCGAACGCGAGGCCGAGGGTCCCCGAATAGAACGCGAGCGTCCGGTTCAGGTCGCCGACGAGGAAGACGACGGCGAGGTTGGTGATCTTCGAAGCGCTCAACATTCTTGTGCTCCTTGGCGTGCGGGGGGGGTGGGTCGGATCTGCGGGCGCGCGCCCGCGCGGTCAAGTTGCCGAGGCCCGCCCCTCCGTGAGCGTCAGCCGGACGATTTTTTCCGATCTCGCTCGGATCGGGCGAAGAGCAGCGGGTGACCGTCCGGATCGCAGGCGCCGAGCACGAGCCGCGGGTCTCGACGGAGCGGCTGGAGGAGCGCCCTCCGGAGCACTCCGCCGGCGAGCGCGGCGTCCGGGAGATCGCCCGCGTCGAGGCCCTCCGCCGGCCAGAGCTTGCGCAGCTTGGCCAGCCGCTGCCGCAGCGCGGCGTCGCTCAACCCCAAGACGTAGCACACGTCCTTGCGCGACATCCCGGTCGCGAGGAGCAACGAGACGGAGCGCAGCGACGGGGGAAGCGCGTCGAGGAACGCGCTCGCGCCGCCGGAGGCACGATCCGCCGAGGCTCGCGGCGGCGCTCCGGCGGCGAGCTCGCGACCGACGCGCTCCTCGCGGAGCCGCCGGCGCGCCGCGCACCTCGCCAGGAACGCGGCGCGACGCTGGACGGCGCCGCGGAGCCAGCCGCGGCGCGCCGCGCTCTGCCAGTCGTCGAGCCCGCGCCGCAGCGCCTCGGCGAGGACGTCGTGGACCAGCTCCTCGGCCTCGTCGGCGCGACGGGAGTGCCGGCGCGCCAGCCGAACGAGCTCACCGTACAGCTCGGGACACAGGCGCCAGCCTAGCACGGCCGGGGCGCCCCTCCGCGACGCGGCAGGTCGAAGCCGACCGCGAAGCCCATCGAGTAGCGCGCGTTGATCTCGCTCCTCGGCTGGAGGCGCACGGCCCCCGCGAGATCGCGGTAGAGGAACGCGTCGACGCCGAAGGGGCCCCAGTACCCCGCCGCGATCAGGGCTCGCGCCACGCGGCCGCCTTCGCTCGTCAACGCGGCGCGGAGCGCGAGGTCCACGTCCTCGGCCGGCGCGCTCCGCAGCCACTGCCCGTGCGCGTCGCACTCCTGAGCGACGAGGCGGCCGAGGCGATAGGCGCCGTCCTCGGCGACGACGCCGTGCACGCCGAGCTCGCGCACGATCGCGACGTCGGGCTCGATCATCACGCCGCCCTCCGCGGCGATCGCCTTCCGGAGGAACGCGCGGTCGGCGTCCCTGGCGGCCCCGGGCGCGATCGGGCGTTGCCCGCGCCCGGCCATGCCGAAGGCGCGCTTGACGCGCCACTGCACGGCGACGCTCGGGCTCGCGTCGAGGGCGCGGAGCGCGGCGTCGAGGTCGCGCGCGAAGACGGCCCCGGGCAACGTCGGACCGAGCGACGCGGAGAACGCGCGACCGTTCACCTCGCGGAGGACCTCGACGCCGGGGTGCGGCGCCGGCAGGGCGCCCGCGCGGATGAGCAGCGCGACCGCGCGCGGCGTCGGGCAGAACGCGCGGCCGACGAGGCCCGCGGCGCTCCCCGGAGGGGCGCCGTCGTCGATCCGCACGTCCTCGGGGCCGAGGAGCGACGCCGCGAGCGCCTCGACGCGCGGGGCCATCGCGGCGCGGACGGCGGCGGACGGCGCGTACCCATGGCGCGCCAGCTCGAGGTCCGCGTCGAGGTTCAGGACCCAGGCGGTTCGTTCGCCGTCGGTTCGGGCTGCCATGCTTCGAGCTCGTCGAGGAAGCGTTCGTTCTGGCCGGCGCGCCGCCGGGCGTCGCGTCGCAGCGGGCGCCCGCGCATGAGCAGCGGCGTGAGCGGAGCGGGGAGCGCGCTCGTCCACGCGGCGAAGTCGAGCCCGCCGGTGAAGCGCTCGAACCAGCGGACGCCGAAGCGCACGTGCGCGATCTCCTCGAGCCCGACGACCTCCTGGACGCGCGCGCCCTCCGCGTCGCCCGCGTCGCGAAAGCGCGCGGCGAACGTCGCCGTGTGCTCGAGGTTCGCGCTCTCGAGCCCGAGGCCCATCACCGCGACGAACGACGCCGGATCGGGCGAGGTCGGGACGCGCGTCCAGAACCAATCGCGCACCGGGAAGTCCCCCACGCGGTGCCCGAGCCGCTCGATCTGCTCCGCGTAGAGCCGCATGTGGCGGATCTCGTCGAGCGCGATCCGGACGAGCCCCCGGCGGAACTCCTGCGGCGCGTCGGGGAACGCGAGGAGCGCCCACGCCATCAGCTCCGCGGCCTGGAGCTCGTGGTGGAGGAACGTGTGGAGCGCGCGCGCCCGCCCCGACGGCGCGCGGAGGCCGCGCGTCTTGTCCGCGCGCTCGCCGACGACGAGCTCGGGCGGCCGGCCCGGGGCCTCGACCCGCCGCGCCGGCGCGCGCTCCTCCCATCGCTCCGGAGGCACCGCCGGCGCGAGCTTGGCGGCGAGGCTCGTGGTCGAGACGTAGTCCCACGCCCAGCGCTCGACCGTCCCTGCCTCGGGCGCCTCCATGCGGGGGGGATACGTCGAGCGCGCGCGCCGCGCAAGCGCCCGCGCTACTTCAGCTTGGCGTCGCAGAGCGCGACGCACATCCGGTCGCCCTGGTCCTTGCAGACGGTCCGGAGGAGGCGGATCTCCTCCTTCGACGCCTTGCCGTCGATCACCTTCGGCTCGAGGATCTCGCGCGCCTCCTTCGTGCGGTTCGCGAGCAGGTGCCCGCGGGCCCGCACGAAGTCCGAGTCGGGCTCCTTGTGCTCGCCCGCGTCGAACGGCGCGCGGGGGGCGCCGGCGTCGAACTTCAGCTTCTTGCCGAGCCGCTTGCCGCACTCCTCGACGCACTCTTCGTCGCCCTGCTCGTGGCAGATGAGCGCCAAGAGCTCGATCTCCTCCTTCGTCCCGTCCCCTCCGAGCGCCTTGCGCTCGAGGACGAGCCGCCCCAGCCAGTACTGGCCGCCCGCCTCGTAGGCGCGCGCTTGCTCGTACGGCGTCTGGCCCTCGGCCGGCGGCGCGGCGTCCGCGAAGTCGCCGACCGGCGTGCCGCTGAACGCGACCGGCGGCACCGTCGCGGTGGTGGTCGCGATCACGGGCGGCGGCTCCTCGCGCGGCGGCGGCTTCTTCGAGCACCCGCCGACGAGGAGCGCGACGCCGAAGACCGCGGCGCCGACGAGCGGGGCGGCGCCGATCCCTCTCCACGCGCGCGTCACGGCTTCTTGATCCATACTTCGACGTTCTTGTCCGCGGCGGCGGCCTCGTCCTTCGGCAGCCAGCCCGAGGTGAAATCGACCACGCCGCGCGTCCTCCCCTCGAGCGCGATCGGATCGCCGTCGACCGAGAAGTCGACCGCGGTCGCCCGGAGCATGATCCAGTCGTTGTCCTGGTCGAAGATCTCGACGACGCGGAACTGGTGCGGAAAATCGGCGATCGCGCTCGTCATCACCTCCCAGTACGCGTGACCGGAGGCCGGCTTGATCGGGACGACCCGGTGCCGGTGCGAGTGGCCGACCATGCTGAAGAGGACGTTGTCGTAGGCGCCGATGAACGTCGTCCACTGCTCGGTCGTGAGCGCGTCGGGCGCCAGCTCTCCGCCGAGGCCGGTGCCGTCGCCGAGGCTCGACGCCGCGTGGTGCGACGAGAGGATGACCCACTTGCCGTCGGCCTTGGCCGCGTCGAGCAGCGGCTTGATGACGGCGTCGACCTGGCTCTGCTTGATCACGCCCTCGGACCCGCCGTTCTCGTGCGACGTGTCGAGGACGAGGACGCGCAGCGGCGTCCCCTCGACGTCGAACGTGTACGTGGCGGTGCCGCTCGCCTTCTCGGCGGGCCCGATGCCGTGACCGTCGCCGTGACCGCCGACCTTGTTCATCAGATCGACGCGCGACAGGAGCGCGCGCCTCGGGTCGGGCACCACGAAGTCGCCGCGCTCGACGAAGCCCGCGAGCCCGTCGTCGTAGCGGCGCGTGCCGCCGTTCGCCTCGGTGCCGAGGACCTTCTCGCGGTTGCCCTCGTCGGTCTTGAGGTTCCCCTGGACGAGGACGTCGTGGTTCCCGGTGACCCACTTCCACGGCATCTTGAGCCCCTCGGCCTTGAAGGGGTCCTTGCCGTCGTTGTCGGGGCCCTCGACGATGTCGTCGTCGTCGCCCGAGTCGCACTCGACGTCGTCCGCGCCGGAGAGGATCGCCAGCACCCAGTCGACCTCGTTCGTCTGCGCACTGTCGGCGTTGTCGCCGCCCATCAGCGTGAAGGCGATCGGATCCTTGGCGTGCAGCGCGTTGATCGTGCGCACCGACGCGTTCGCCATGTGACAGAGGTACGCGTCCTGCGGCCTGAGCGCGGACGACGTCGCGCCCGAGCCGTCGAACTGACCGAGGCGCGTCGGCGACTCGTCGTCGGCGAGCTGGAGATCGGCGAGGTGCACGAAGCGGACGACGCGCTTCGCGTTCGGCCCCGGCGCCGGCGGGGTCGAGTCGTCGATGACGCGCGTCACGTACGCGTCGCCGGGCCCCTCGGCGACCTCGCCGAAGCCTCGACCGAGGTAGTCGGCGAGCGACTCCACGAGCGCGGGGTTCGGACCGGCCTCGGGGCTCTGACGGGCGGCGCGCGGGACCAAGGTGCGATCGACGGTCGTCAGCGCGTCGGCGAGCGACGGGTAGACCGTCGGCGCGTGCCGGCTCCTGCCGGCGGCGCCGCTCGAGGAGCTCGCCGCGCCGTCGCCGTCGGAGCAGCCCGATACCGTGAGAAAGACGCACGTCCCGAAAGCAACGCGTCGGAGCATCGCGGCCATTGTACCATCCGACGATGCTCACGCGACGCCGCATGCTCCTCGGTCTCGGCGCGGCGGCCCTCGTCCCGCAGGGCGCCGGCTGCAACCGCGCGCGGACGTCGCCGCCGCCGTGGCCGCGGACGACGACGCACGACGGCGTCGAGATGATCGAGCTCTTTCCGCGCGACGCCGACGAGACCTCGCCGCTCGTCGTCGCGATCCACGGGATGGGCGACAGGCCCGATCGCTGGGTCGCCGACTGGCGCGAGTTCCCCGCGCGCGTCCACGTCGCGCTGCCCCGCGCCTTCGACGCTCACGGCGGCGGGTACTCCTGGTTCCGCTTCGAGGACGGGATGACCGACGCCGAGTTCGGCGCCGTCGTGGCCAGCGCCGAGGAGCGGCTGTGGCGCGGGATCGTGAAGCTCGCCGGCAAGCGCCGCGTGATCGTCACCGGCTTCTCGCAGGGCGGCATCCTCTCGTTCGCGATCGCGGCGCGCCACCCCGCCGAGGTCATCCACGCGTTCCCCGTCGCCGGCTCCTGCCCGGGCCCCGTCCTCCCGCAGAACAAGGCGCGCGCGGCGCCGCTGCTCGCCTTCCACGGCACCGCCGACCGTGTCCTCGACGTCAAATGGGGACGCGAGGCGGTCAACGCGTTCAAGGAGCAGGGCAACGTCGCCGAGCTCCGCGAGTACGAAGGCGTCGGCCACACGATCACGCCGCGGATGCACGAGGACCTCTGGGACGCCATCAAGAAGGCGCTGCCGGCGCCGACCTGAGCGCGCCGGCGGCGGGCCTGCCTCGCGTCGTTCGTCACGGCCTCGGCGCTCGAGTCCTGCGGCGCCGCGGGTCGGGCGGCGCGCGTCAGCGCGGAGGCTTCGCGTAGCCTTGCCAGCGGTAGACGTAGAGCCCCGCCGCCTCGCGGAGCGTCCGCGTGGAGTCGGCGAGGAAGCCCGCGCGCGGCAGCCACGAGCTCGAGCCCGCGGACGCGCCGCCGTGCGCGCGGAAGTCGACCGCGAGCGTGTCGACCTTCATCCCCACCGCCTCGAAGCACTCGATCGAGCGGCGCATGTGGAACGCGCTCGTCACGACGAGCACCTTCTCGAAGCCGCGCGCCCTCACGATGCGCTGCGAGAACACCGCGTTCTCCCGCGTGTTCCGCGCCTCCTCTTCGAGGATGACGCGCGACGGGTCCACGCCCCACGCGACGAGCTGGCGGCCGAGCACGCGCGCCTCGCCGTGCTCCGCGAGCTCGGGGGCCTCGGCCGCGCCCGACACGATCGCGTAGCGGGCGCGCCCGTCGGCGAGGAGACGGTGCGTCGCCACCAGGCGCTCGACGTTGTCGTTGTAGGACGGCTGCCCGGTCTCGGCGACGACGCGCTCGTCGCTCACGCCGCCGAGGAGCACGACCGCGTCGTAGGTCGTCTCCGGCCGGTACGTCGACGTCGTCGCGTGCTCCAGCCGGTAGAGCATGCCGTTCGCCACGGGCTCGAGCGAGAAGAAGAGGAGCACGAGGAGACCGGCGACGCCGGCGAGCCGCCGCCGCCGCCACGACGACCTCCGGCGCGGCCTCCGCCACGGGATCGCGAGGAGGACGAGCGCGAGGCCCCACGTGTACGGACCGAGCAGGACGTCGAGGAGCTTCGAGAGGAAGAAGAACACGCGGGCTTCCGTCGCGACGTCGGAGCGGGCTCGACGCGGTCGCCGAGCTAGTGTCCTGAGCCCGTGGCTCGTCGGAGAATCGCGACGCCCGCTTCGCCAGGGAGGGCCTCGCGATGGTCCGACCAAGCCGAACGTCGGACTCGGGACACGTTACCTTTCTCATTTCCCGTGCCCGAGCCCTTGCGGGCTCGGGACGCTAGAGCGACACCCCACGAAGGAAGAAGAGGAAACGGTAGAGGATCCTCGGCCATTCCGACAGCGTCGCGACGATCGGGCCGCGTGTCCAGCGCGCCCGCGCCGACGAGCTCATTTAGCCCGGCGCGCTCTGCCAGCACCCTCAGCAGAAGCGCTCGTCTTGGAGGCACAACGTCTTTTCGCCCCCGTCGAAGTTCCTCATCCGGCGATCGACGATCCTACGGATGACAGCTCTCAGCGACGTCATTTCTGCTGCGCCCGCGGTCGTCATGTCCCTGGCGATCTCTCGCCAATGCGCCTCCGATCCGCCGAGTCGCTCCTGGCTCGATGCCGTCTCGCTCGACCAACCGCATCGCACGGCGAGCCTGGCACTCGCGACCTCGTTGGTTACGCGAGCCTCTTGCGCGATCGTCGCGACCAGCGCCTGACGGGAGTATCTCGCGGAGCGCAGCGTCGCCGCCCTTCGGCACAGCTCGGCCGAGGCCTCGGCCTGTTCTGCGAGCCAACGCAGCGTGAATTCTGGTTTGGCTGCAACGGCGATACGGAACGACTCGTAGTGGTCCAGGTTCATGTTCGTATCGACCCACTCCTTGGCGAACGCACGAGAGATCTGGAGCCCTTCTTCTCGGCAGAACCACCCGATGGCCGACACGTTCCGTACGAACACCAGATTGGTGTTGAGGACCGATTCGAAGGGGCTCCACCCCGCGCTCACGGGGGAGGGCGGAAGGGACTTCGTCGTCATGTGTTGCCAGACGGGCTTGACGTCCCACGTGGCGCACGCGGAACGTTCGGTGAGCAAGGTGGCGTACGCCATCGCCCGCGTGGCCGACAGGCCAACCGGGAGCCGGTGGTTGTCTCGCCGGTCCTGCTCGAAGAATTCGCTCGACGCCCTTTCGAACGGTCCCGACAAGCGTGTGGTGTCGAGGACCTCTCTGAGGCCGGAGACGATCCCCGTCGGCCCCCCCACACACGTTAGGGCCAACCACTTGGCATACCGGCGTTGGGCAAAAGAATGGTTTCGCGCCCACGCCGGTTGCCAACGCTCGAGGCCCCGCAGCTCCGCGCGGACGCACTGCGCCGCGCGCTCACTGCGCCGGCCCGGATACGTATCGGCGAATTCGCCTTTGTCGTAGTAGTCGATGTCGAAGAAGTCGCCGCCACAGAAGACACCAGAGTATTTGCCCGGACCTACCTTGTGCCCGATCTTCTCGTATCGATCGGAGGTGAGCGCGGCGGCGACGTCGAAAAGTAGGCTCTTCTTGGGGTCCTGGAAATCCTGCGTCCAGGCCAAGTAGGCGTCTCCTCCTCTGTCCTCCCCGCTCGGGGGGACGCCCGGCGCGGGGGGGCCCTGCCTCCTCGCGCAAAGGTGCCGGAGCGACCTCATGCGCGCCGGGTACGTGCCGTACACACGGTACGTGCCGGGATCGTCGTAGGCGGTTGCTTGGAAGGTCGCGTCGATCCCGAAGTTGGTGTCCGGGACGTCGAAGCCGAGACCAGGCGAGCCGAGGTACACCACGCGATCGACCCTGTTGCCGCCGTCGTTTCGCTTCAGGAAGTCTGCGGTGACGACGCCGCCGTAGCCGAGGCTGACCACGCCGATCCGAGCGTCGGGGCGCTTGGCCCGTAGCGTACCGAGGAACCCGAAGAGCAGGCTTCCGCCGTCACCTTTCGGCTGGACCTCGTCTCGTCCCTGCGGAGGGTCGTATCCGAGCCAAGCGATGACCGCCGTGCTGCGGCGCTCTTGATCGCGATTGGCGGCCAAATACAAATTCTCGGCCTGTCCACCGAAGACGGTGAAGGTATCCAGTCGAGTCTCCGCGTCGGGCACCAACACCGCGATGTTGCGCGCGCGCGCGAGATCGCCGTAGACCAAGCCCAACCTACCGATGGCACCTCGCTCGAGCGGCGACGTGGCTGGGCTGAAGAACAGCGGCTTTCCCTTGCCGGATCGGAGCACCTCCGTCAGCACCTTCACCCGACGGCTCGTCCTGTTGTACGTCTCGCTGTCGCGGTCACCTGGCAACGGACGCCGCCCCCAGCGGGCGAGGGTTTGCTCGTCTTTCGAGATCTGCGCCTTGATGGCAGCGACGGCTCGTTCGTCTGCCCGCCCCGAGAGCTCGAAAGCGTCTCCGTTCTCGAGGAACTCCTCGTCCGGCTCCTCGTCCATGCACGCCGCGACGCTCCCGGACATCGCGACGACCGATGCAAACAACCATGCTCGAGCAAACCGTGCAGACATCTCGTACTCCTCGCGTGTAGTTGCAATCGGAGCTCACGCGCCCCGACGCGTCTCGCGCGCTCGTCTCGCCGACGACTGCCGACAGGCACGCGGGGAGGTCGTGCTCGAGGACGCGGTCACGGAGCGTCGTCCGACCCCCGCGCGGGGCTCGTCGGTGAGATCGGCGTCGCGCGCACGCCGCCACGGCCTGACGCGGACCGTTCGGCGCGACGGTCTTGCCAGCGCGTGACGCGAGGTTCGGCGTCCTTCGGAGCCGGCGCAGAGGTCCACCGCGTCCGCCTCGTGCACCGTCGTCACTCCTTCCGGCGCGAATCGAATGCACACGCCCTGCCACCGCCGGCGACCGACCGCGTACGGCAGCGCACGGCTGCGGGGGAGAGCGCACGGCGCCTTCGTTTCGGCGCCGCGTCGCGCCACGCCGGCGACGGGTCCGGCGCGTGCGACGGGCCGTGCGCAGCGCCTCGCGCGCGGAGCGCGCACGACGGCCGGCGGGCGCCGCGATGGTCGAAGGGGCGCGCGAACGAATCTTGCGCACTCGAAGACGAGACTTGCGCAGTTGTGTTCCGCCATCGAGAGCGTGGTCCGACGCCGGGCTCCACGGTGCTCGGATCTCTTGCGCACTCCTGCATGGTCGCATCCTTGCAATCGCTCCAGGAGGAGGCAGCGATGAACGACGAGAAGCTCACGAGGCTCGGACGCCTGATGACGATGCTCCTGCTGTGCGGCCCGATCAACGGGTGTGTGGCCGACGTCGACGACCTCGAAGAGGTCGAGAATTCGCAGTCCGCAGCCTCTCGTCGCGTCGAGTTCGAGCGGCTGAAAGACAACTGCGAGGGCGAGGTGAGATTCCCGCGAACGTGGGAGGGCACCACGCAACCCTACGACACCGCGGCTTCGCTCCCCCGCGGGGATTCGACCTTCCACTACATCGATGTCGAACAGAAGCACGGACGCATCCGATGGTGGTGCGACATGAACAACTTCGATTACAAGAAGGGATCCATCAATCACTATTCGAACGGGAGCCTCTTCACTCGTAACCAGTCTCGCTGCAAAAACCCCACGGGCTACGTCCGGGTCTCCCGAGGCAAGGGCGAGCGGCTCTACATCGACTGCCTCCCGAAGTCGGGGGAAGGCAGGGGAGACGGCGTGCACGAGACGGTCTCTACGAAGGACAAGTGAGTTGCCGCCCGTCAGCTCGACGAGACCGGCCCCCGCGGGCGCGGGAGGTCGTAGCGCTCGACGCGGCGGATGAGCATGCGGCGCGTGATGCCGAGGAGCGCGGCGGCGCGCGTCTGGTTGCCGTCGCATTTGGCGAGGGCTTCGACGATGCGCGCCCTCTCGAAGCTCTCCAGACGCCGAGGGTCGCGTCGATCTCGCGACGGCCTGCTGGCGACCGCGACGATGACGACGACGGACGTCGGAGCGAGGCGCCGACGTCGACGCTCACGGGAGCGACGGGCCGAGCCCCTTGGACGGAAACGACGGGAGGCGCTCGACGACGAGATCGACGAACGCGCGCACCCGCGCGGCGAGGTGACGGTGGCTCGGATAGACGAGATGAACGGTGATCTCGGCGGACGACCACGGCTCGAGGACCTGCACCAGCTTCTTCTCCGCGAGGTCGCGCGCGCAGAGGAAGGCCGGCAAGACGGCGAGCCCGAGGCCGGCGAGCGTCGCGCGATGGACGAGCTCGAGCGAGGTCACCGCGTAGCGCGCGAGGACCGGGATCGTCACGACCTCGCCCTCGCGCTCGAACGTCCAGCTGGCGCTGCGTGACGCGCCGTTGACGAGGCACGCATGGTCGGCGATCTCGCGCGGCGTCGCCGGCGCACCGCGACGAGCCAGGTACGTGGGGCTGGCGACGCAGACGCGGCCGCCGATGCCGAGCTTGCGCGCGACGAGCTGCGCGTCCATCGCGCCGACCACGTGGATCGCGACGTCGAGGTTCTCTTCGGTGACGTCGAACGGGCGATCGCCGACGACGAGCTCGACGTGCACGTCCGGGAAGCGCTCGAGGTACTCGACGACGACGTCCGCGAGGAACACGCGCGCGATGAGGAGCGGCGAGCCGACGCGGAGCACGCCGCGCGGCGTGTTGTGCGCGGCCGTCACGGCGGCCTCGGCGTCGTCGAGCTCCTGCAGGACGTGCGCGACCCGTCCGACGTACGCCGCCCCCGACGCCGTCAGCCGGAGGCTCCGGGTCGTGCGCTCGAGCAGCCGAACGCCGAGCCTCGCCTCGAGCCGCGCGACCCGCTCGCTCACGGTCGACTTCGGCATCCCCAGGGTCTGCGCCGCCTTGGTGAAGCTGCCGCCTTTGGCTACCGCAGCGAACACAGCGATATCATTCAAGTTCACCATCATTGTTCGTCTGTTCGAACAGAATATCCGAATTCGACGCACTGTTCATCCGGGCGCACGGAGCATCGGAGGGGTCGATGAGCACCGCCGTCATGGGGACCGAGCCCGAGGCCGAGATCGTCAAGGACGCGGACCCGCGCCTCGCCGGCGCGCCGCCCGCGAAGAAGCGGACGAAGGCGAAGCTCGTGCTCGGCGGGCTCGCCGTCACGTTCGCGACGATCGGCGCCGCCGCGTGGCTCGCCGGGCGCGGCAAGGAGTCGACCGACGACGCGTTCGTCGAGGCCCACGTCGCGAGCGTCGCGGCGCGGATCCAGGGACAGGTCGTCCGCGTCGGCGTGAAGGACAACCAGCTCGTGGAGGTCGGCGACGTGCTCGTCGAGATCGACGACCGCGACGCGAAGGTCCGCCTCACGACGGCCGAGGCGGACCTCCTCTCGGCGAAGGCGAACCTCTCCGCGTTCGAGACGCAGCTCGCGCTCACGGAGAAGAACATCGCCGCGGCCCTCCGCCAGGCGAAGGGCGGCGTGGTCCAGGCGTCGGCGCTCGCGGGCTCGTCACGCGCCACGATCGAGCAGGCGAAGGCCGACGTCGACGCCGCGGAGTCGCGCCGCGCGCTCGCCGAGCTCGACCTCCGGCGCACCGAGAAGCTCTACGGAGACGGCGCCGTCGCCGAGGCCGATCTCGACGCGAAGCGAGCGCTCCACGATCAGGCGGTCGCCGCGGTCGCGCAGGCGCGCGCGCGCGAAGACAGCGCCCTCGTCGGACTCACCAACGCCGCGGGCTCGATCGAGACCGCGCAGGGCCGTCTCGCCGCGGCGAACGCAGGCCCGGAGCAGGTCGAGGCCGCGCGGGCGGCGGTCGCCGTCGCCAAGGCGCGCGTCGCGCAAGCCGAGGCCGCCGTCGAGCAGGCGAAGCTGGCGCTCTCGTACACCGAGGTGAAGGCGCAGGTCCGCGGCGTGGTCTCGCGCAGGAGCGTCGAGGTCGGGCAGACGGTCGATCCGTCGCGCCCGCTGATGGCGATCACCGCGCTCGACGACGTATGGGTCGTCGCGAATTTCAAGGAGGACCAGATCGCGGAGATCGCCCCGGGGCAGACCGCCACGATCGAGGTGGACGCGTTCCACGGCCGTAAGCTGACCGGCCACGTCGACAGCCTCTCGGGCGGCTCGGGCGCGCGCTTCTCGCTGCTCCCGCCGGACAACGCGTCCGGCAACTTCACCAAGGTGGTGCAGCGGATCCCGGTGCTCGTGCGCTTCGACGATCCGCCGAAGGACGTCACGCTCCGCCCGGGCATGAGCACGTACGTCACGATCCGCACCGCGCGCTGAGGGACGTCATGAAGGGCGGCGTCATCACCGGCAGCAAGGCGGGGATCACGTTCGTCGTGATGTGCGCGGCGCTGATGGCGCTCGTCGACATCACGATCGTGAACGTGGCGCTGAACGACATCCGCGCGAGCTTCGGCACACCGATCGATCAGATCGGCTGGGTCTCGACCGGCTACATGATGGCGAACATCGTCATCATCCCGATGACCGGCTGGTTCCAGCGCCGCTTCGGCTTCCGGCGCTACTTCGCCGGCTCCGTCCTCCTCTTCACGACGGCGAGCGCGCTCTGCGGCCTCGCGTGGAACCTGCCCTCGCTCGTCGTCTTCCGCGCCGTCCAGGGGCTCGGAGGCGGCGCGATCATCCCGACGGCCCAGACGATCCTGTTCGCGCGCTACCCGAAGGAGCAGCACGGCATGGCCGGCGGCCTCTTCGGCCTCGGCGCCGTGACCGGCCCGCTGCTCGGCCCCACCATCGGCGGGTACCTCATCGACTGGTCGAGCTGGCACTGGTGCTTCCTCGTCAACGTGCCGCTCGGCGTCCTCGTCGCGGTGCTCGCGTTCCGGATGATCGAAGAGCCGGGCTTCGAGCCTTCGCGGCAGCCGGTCGATCGCGTCGGGATCGCGCTGCTCGCGATCGGCATGGCGTCGTTGCAGTTCGTGCTCGAGGAGGGCAACCGCGAGGGCTGGTTCGAGAACGCGACGATCGCCGTGCTCGCGGCCGTCGCCGCGTGCGCGCTCGTCACGTTCGTCGTCCACGAGCTCGAGACCGAGCACCCGATCGTCGATCTCCGCATCTTCCGGAACAAGACGTACGCCGCGGGCACGGGGATCAACCTCTTGATGGGCCTCGCGCTCTTCTCCGGCAATTTCCTCTTCGCCCTCTACTGCGGCACGATCCTCCGGTATTCGGCGCTCGAGATCGGCAAGGTGTTCCTCTTCTCGGGCGCCCTTCAGATCGTGCTGATGCCGCTCGTGGGCCGCTTCGGCGGCAAGGTCGACCAGCGCGTGCTCCTCGCGGTCGGCATCGTCGGGGTCGCCACCAGCCTGTGGATGAACGCGCACCTCACGGATCGCTCGGGGTTCGGCGACCTCGTCCAGTCGATGTTCGTTCGCTCGATCTCGCTCGCGTTCGTCTTCATCCCGATCAGCGTGATCGCGCTGTCGGACGTCTCGCCCGAGAAGCGCGGCAACGCGACCGGCCTCTTCAACCTCACGCGCGAGCTCGGCGGCTCGATCGGCACGGCGTGGATGGGGCTCCTGGTCGATCGCGGCGCGAAGATCAACGGCTCGTATCTCTCCGAGTCCGTCACGCCGTACAACCCGATCGCGCAGGAGCAGTACAGCGCGATCCAGGGCTCGATCGGGACGCAGACCACCGCCGGCCCCGCCCTCGTGCCGGAGACGGTCCTCGCGCTGAAGGTGAAGGTGCAGGCGCTCACGCTCGCCTTCCAGGAGGGCTTCATCAAGGCGACGCTGGTCTTCCTCGCTGCGCTCGTGCTCGTGCTCTTCTTGAGGAAGCCGAGGCCCGCCGCGGGCGCAGCGCCGGGCGCCCACTGACCTTCCGCGTCGCGCAGACCGCGGCGCTTCACCTGCGAGGGCCTCGCGATGGTCCGACAAAACCGAACGTCGGACTCGGGACGCTAGAGCGACACCCCACGAAGGAAGAAGAGGAAGCTGTAGAGGATCAACCCCAGGAGCGCCATGATGCCGATGGCCGCGCCCCACTCGTGGAGCTTGTTCACCTCGCCGGGCTCGGCCGAGCTCGCCGCGGCGGCGCTCGGCGAGGGCACCCCCGCGTCCGGCGCGGCCGCGGCGCTCGCGTCCTTCGCGCCCGCGTCCGGTACAACGCTCGCGTCCGGCACAGCGCTCGCGTCCGGCGCGTCCGCGGCGCTCGCGTCCTCCGCGCTCGCGTCCTCCGCGTTCGCCCGCGCGGCGGCCTCCGCGGCGGCGGCGAGCGGATCGGCGGGCGGCGCGGAGGCGCCTCCCGCTGCGGCAGCCTCGCCCTCGGTCGTCGGCTCCCCCTCGGTCGTCGGTTCGACGCTCGACGGGCCGCCGAGCTTCGGTTCGTCCTCGGCCATCCCGGCAGCGTCGCGACGATCGGGCCGCGTGTCCAGCGCGCCCGCGCCGACGAGCTCATTAACCGAGTCGCATCCATCACTTACAAACAACGTCCGGGGCGTTGAAATTTTGCCTCCCGCGCCGTCGACAAGCCCCTGACGATGCTCTCCGCGCTCATGACCACGGCGCTGCTCGCGGCCACGGAGACACGCACGCCCATGGCGGAAGGCTCCCTCCAGGACCAGGCAGGCGATCTGCGCCCGATCGTACGGGCCGTCGTGGCGTGCGTCCTCCGCGAGCGCCCCGAGCACGCCGACGTCGAGGACTGCACCCACGAGGCGATGCGGCGCGCGTTCGAGTCCCAAGCGCAGGCGCGCGGACCGATGCGCCCGTGGGTGCTCGGCATCGCGCGCCACGTCGCCCTCGACACGCTCCGCGCGCGTCAGCGGCAGCGCGCGCGCACGGCCGACGAGCCGGACGAGGCGCCGAGCTCGACGACCGCGGTGATCGACCGCCTCGCCGATCCGCGCGCGGGCGCGGACGAGCAGCTCGAGCTCGCCGAGCGCGCGGCCCGCGTGCGGCGCGTGATGCAACGGTTGCCGGACGGTCCGCGGAGAGCGCTGGAGCTCTTCCACCTCGAAGGCCTGCCGTACCAGGAGGTGGCGAAGCGCCTCGAGGTACCGCTCGGGACCGTGGCCACCTGGGTGACGCGAGGGCGCAAGGCGATGGCCGAGGCGCTCGAAGACGAGATCGAGAGCGCGCGGCCGAGGACGCAGGCCGCGGCCGGAGGAACAGCATGAGCGACACGAACCCGCGGGGGCCGACGCACCGAGGCCCCTCCCGTCCCGCCGAAGAGCGGAGCTCGTCCGGGCTCCGCGCAGACGCGCGCGCCCCCGACGCGCCGCCGCCCGTCGAGGAGCTGCCCGACGAGCTCGTCTGGGCCGCCGGCGGCCACGCGAGCGACGTCGTGCTCACCGCGCTCGCGGACGGGCAGCGCGCGATCGTGCCGGAGGCCGCCCGCGCGCACGTCGAGCGCTGCGCGACGTGCACGGCCCACCTCGGCCACGCCGCGCTGCTCTCGCTCCACGCCGGCGCCGAGATCGGGGCGGGCGCCGAGCACGAGCGCGCCCTCGCGCGGCGCCCGCTCCCGCGCCTCGCGATCTCCCTCGGCCTCGCGGTC